>CAJODY010000008.1 GCA_905233285.1 uncultured Bacteroidaceae bacterium | reverse complement strand
GACATTCATTCTTCGTAATTGACGTTTCTTTTTGACTTGCATTCTTTCTGCATTGTCTTCCATTTTTGTGTCGCAGTCTGTCAAAGAACTCTTTCTTCTGTGCCTGCCCTCCCGCTCTAAGGGGAGAGTGAAAGAAAATGCCACGACCGGTAAGTCATGGTTCCTCTCAAAAGCGAGTGCAAAGGTACGGACTTTCTGCGGACTGGCAAAATAATATGAAAACTTTTTTCAAAATATTTTTCTGCCCCGCTCTGCCCTATATATTATAAATAATGTGTAAGAGGGAGGAGAGTCACAATCCTATTTCTTTGATGTACTCTTCGCATAATTTTTTCTGTAGTCCCCCCCTGTAATCGAGGTTTCATTCCTGTGTAATGGTATCGTCGCGCCCCAGCGGGAAGAAAAAATCGCGAGGGGAATAAAAATAATCCCGAGGGGATTTTTAAAAATCGCGTCGGGATTAATAAAAATAGCCTAGGGATTTATTTTTGCTACAGGCGCGTGAAATGATGATTACTTAGGGAAGAAGATGAAGATACGCGGAAAAGGCAGTGTGGTTGCTCCGGGTTAGGTCAACGGGCAAGTTCGGCACAGATGCGGTCTTGTATGCTGTGACCGATGGCGGCCTTGAGGAGTCCGTTGTTGATGATGGCAAAGGCAAGGATGTGTCCGTTGGAGGCTGTGACGTAGCCGGAGAGGGAGGATACGCCTGTGACGGTACCTGTCTTGGCAAATACTTTCTGCTTGGCAGGAGTACGGGTCATGCGACGCTCGAGGGTGCCGTCCTTTCCGCTTACGGGAAGAGCTGGCATGAGGTTGTCGTAGATGTTTTTGTTGCCATAGGCGTAGCGGAGCATGGAGACGAGTGTGGCGGGCGAAAGGAAATCGTAGGGGGAGAGTCCGCAACCGTCGTGAATCTTGCACTTGGTGAGGTTGGCTCCTGCACTACGGAGTACGCCTGTGATGACTTTTGTGCCGTCCTTGTATGTGGCATTGTCGCCTGCCGAAGAGTGGGCAAGCTGGTAGAAGAGGGCTTCGGCGTAGAGGTTGTCGGAGTTTTTGAGGATGCGAGGCAGGAGGTCGGTCAGACGGGTCGCTTTTGTATATATGGGTTTTGCGTCGTCGGGGGTATTGGCGTTGATGGAGTAGCCTCGACAGTTTATTCCCTGAAGGGAGAGTTGGGAGGCAAGGGTGCCGACGAAGTGTTTTGCGGGGTTGTGAAGGATGTCGGAGGGGTAGCGATTAAGGTCGGGCGTCAGTTTTCCACGGTCGAAGATGAGTGGTGAGATGAATGGGTGGAAGACGCTGGGTTCGTCGTCCCAACACCAACCGTTGCCAAGGAGCGGAAGGTCCTTGAAACTGGTGTCGGCATAGATGAAACCCGCGATGGAATCGATACCTAAGTCCTTCACGGCCTGGACGATTTGGAGGAGGTCGTCGAAGGTGTAGGTGGGGTCGAAGCCGCCTTTGACGTAGATGTCGCCTTCAAGATAGCGCGTCTCATGGTCGGGATAGGTGATGGTTATGATGTTGCCCGTACAGCTGGCTGTGGTGGTCAGCATGTAGTCGGGGCCCAGAATGTCGAGGGCAGAGATGGTGGTCAGGAGTTTCTGACAGGATGCAGGACGCATGACTTTCTGGTCGTGATAGGTCCAGAGCATGCGGTTGTCAGTAAGGTCATACACCTGTATGCCTGTGCTGTAGTGGGCTGTGTCGAGTTCGGTGGTGAAACGGTTGAGTGCTGACACTATGGTCTGCTGCCAGGTCTGTGCGCTGGCTGCGGCACAGAGAAGGCAGAGGAGGGGGAGGAGTATTTTTCTCATTTTATGAAATTAGTTTACCGTTTACTGTTTACCGTTTACAGATTACTACTTAATCGGAGTAGTCATACCTACTTCACAATGGTTGCCGGAGCGGAAGATGGCTTTTGCAACTTTCTGGATGTCGGCAGGAGTGATGGAGTTGAGTGTCTTTTCGAATGGTTTCACGACTTCATCGCCCCACATGGCATGTTCTACCATCCGGTTCATCCAGTAGCCATTGTTCTTCAGCTGCTCGGCATGACGACGAAGCATGTATTTCTTAACCTTCTGCACGTTCTCGGGGTTAGGTCCGTTAGCGACGAACTGGTCGATGCCCTGATAGATGATTTCGGTCATCTTGGCACGTTTTTCAGGTGCCGTAGTGAGCGAGATGGTGATGGCAGCCTCATCCGCCGGGTAGCGAACGATGCTACCACGAACAGGAACTCCGTAGGCTCCGCCTTCGTCCTCGCGAACTGTCTCTGTGTAGAGCATGTCCATGAGTTGCTGAATCATGTCGATGATGATTCCGTTGCGGAGAGTAGGCTTCATCTTGGTGTGGTAAGAGAAGTTGACGATGGCACGCGGTGTCTCCTGCTCCTTCTCGAATACATTGTAGATTTCGCCTTGGGGGTCGCGAAGGGTTATAATCTTGTATTTCTCTTTGCCCGGCAGAGTAGGCAGGGCACCGAGGTACTTGGCAAGGAGAGGTGCGATGGAATCGGCATTACAGTCGCCCACGATGAAGAACTCGAAGTCGTCGCCGTCGGCAAAGCGTTCGCGATAAATCTGAATGAGACGGTCGTAGTCGAGACTGTCGAGGTCGGCAGGACGGATGCGTACGGCACGCGGATGATTCTTGTAGATGACCTTGGCAACGGTATCGACGAGTGCGATGGTTGGTTGCATCTCCTGATTGCGAAGTGTCTCCTTCGTGCGGTTGATAAGTGCGTCGAATGCTTCCTGATCTTTGCGTGGAGCAGTAAACGTGAGATAAACGAGCTGGAGAAGTGTCTCAAGGTCTTTCTTCACGCACGAACCTTGTATACCTTCTGCGAAGATTCCTACGAAAGCATTGGCACTGGCCTGCTTGCCTGCAAGAATCTTGTTGAGGTCAGTAGCGCTGAAGTTGCCCAGTCCACCTACTTTCACACCGCCTACGTTGCTCGTCTGCAAGTATTCATCGTCGCTATAAAGCGAGTTACCACCGAAACTCTGGGCGAAGAAGCTTATCTGGTTGGGCGAGAAGTCGGTCTGCTTGACGTGTACCTTTACGCCGTTGCTCAGGACGATGAGTTTGGCATCATATATCTCATCTTTGATTTTCTTTACAGTACCCGGAGCAGGCATGGAGGAGATGAGAGGTTGGTTGCTCGTCGTGTCCTCAAGCGGCTGAATATCTTCCTTCTCTACTTCTGCGAGCCAGTCGAGCAGTTCCTGCTTTGTGGGCAGGTGATTGTCGGGCTTGTCAGCTCCAAACATAGCCACGACGAAGTTGGAGTCGGGCTTGAGCGCAAAGAGATGATTGACCATTTCAACGTTGGTTGAAGGTACAATCTGATTCATCAGGGCATATTCGACCTCGATGCCCGGAGACGGTTCATGGTCGATGAAATGGCGCACATATTCGTGGACATAGTTGCTGCTCTGCACCTTATCGCGATGCAGGTAGGCCCGTTCGAGGCGGGAAAGATAATCCGCTTTATAGCGTTCGAACTCTGCTGGCGTAAATCCGTAGCGCTTGGCACGCAGAACCTCACGATAGAATGCCTGCAGACCTTCCTTGTACTTGTTTTCCCTGCACACAACGCTGGCCTGGAATGCCTCCTTGGTCTTAGATATGAAGTAGGTATTATAGCCTAAGTCGATATTCAGGAACGGCACGTCGGGCTTCTGAACTATGTCGTCACGACGTTCGGCAAACATACTCGACATGGCATCGGTAAGGAAACTGAATATCATGTATTCTGTATTGTTGTCGCGTGGGAATGGGTCAACCTTCCAGAAAAGGCTGATGTTGTTAGGCGGGTATTCCTTATCCTTGTTGATGGTCACGATAGGTTCCCTGTTGTCGGGTACCGGATAGCGCTCGAACTTGGCTGCATCGGCCGATGCAGGAGCTATGTCGGCAAATACGTCCTTTATCTTCGACTCAATGGCATCAACATCGATGTCACCCACAATAATGATAGCCTGAAGGTCGGGACGATACCATTTGCGATAATAGCTGCGCAGAGCCTCGTAAGGGAAGTTCATGACAATATCCATAGTGCCGATGGGAAGGCGATGACCATAGCGGCTACCCGGATAGAGTTCGGGAAGTGCCGTCTCGTACATACGCATCATGGCTGAGGTACGGGCACGCCACTCTTCGTTGATGACTCCCCTCTCCTTGTCTATCTCCTCACCCTCGAGCAGGAGGTCGTGGCTCCAATCGTGAAGAATGAGCAAGCAGGTGTCGATGGCACCCTCTATCTTCACATTCACATTATTTATATTATATACAGTCTCGTCGAACGAGGTGTAGGCGTTGAGGTTTTCGCC
Source organism: uncultured Bacteroidaceae bacterium (assembly GCA_905233285.1). Taxonomy (GTDB): domain Bacteria; phylum Bacteroidota; class Bacteroidia; order Bacteroidales; family Bacteroidaceae; genus Minthosoma. Next base: position 47,760 of record CAJODY010000008.1, on the reverse strand, counting down.
GAACCTCACTCCGATACCCTCAAGGTAGGTCTTGATACGGTCACCAGGAAAATGGGTGGTACCGTTGAAACACATGTGTTCGAGGAAGTGGGCGAGTCCGCGCTGGTTGTCCTCTTCCTGGATGGAACCTACCCGCTGTGCTATGTAGAAGTCGGCACGCTGTTCAGGCCAGTTATTGTAGCGCAGGTAGTAGGTGAGTCCGTTGGGTAATGTGCCGTAGCGTACTGCCGGGTCGAGTGGCAGGGGCTGAGCGAAAGCTACCACTACGGAAAGAAGAAGGACAAGGGAGAAGGTTATCTTTTTCATCGGAAAATGATGGGGTTAATGGGGTTATTGGGTCTATTGGGCCAAAATAGGCTGGATGAGATTCTATTTCTTTTCTATATCGAGGGCATGCTTTGCGTAATCGACGGTATAGTGGAGTCCACGTGATTCCTTACGTTCAAGAGCCTGACGAGTGATGAGGTAACCCACGTTTATCATGTTACGCAGTTCGCAGATGTCTTTTGTAGGTTTCACACGCTTGAACAGATGTTCGGTCTCTTCGTAGAGAAGGTCTAGACGTTCCCACGCACGATGAAGTCGGAGGTTGGAACGAACGATACCGACATAAGTGGACATTATCTGTCCCACCTCTTTGGCGTCTTGGGCTATGAGCACTTTCTCCTCGTTTGTCATAGTGCCTTCATCGTTCCATTCGGGTATGCGTTCGTTGAATTCATATTGGTCGATGACTTCGAGCGAATGCTTCGCAGCCGCATCGGCATAAACAACGGCTTCGATGAGAGAGTTGGAGGCCAGACGATTTCCGCCATGGAGTCCGGTACATGAACATTCGCCCACGGCATAGAGGCGGCGGATAGTGCTCTGTCCGTCGAGATCGACCACAATACCGCCACACATATAGTGGGCAGAGGGGGCTACAGGGATATATTGCTTTGTGATGTCGATGCCGATACTCAGACACTTCGCATAGATATTGGGGAAGTGGTGTTTGGTCTCCTCAGGGTCTTTATGTGTGACGTCGAGACAGACGTGGTCGAGGGCATGAATCTTCATTTCGTTGTCGATGGCACGTGCCACGATGTCGCGAGGAGCCAGGGAGAGACGTTCATCGTATTTCTGCATGAACTCCTCGCCGTTGGGCAGACGGAGTATGCCACCGTAACCACGCATAGCCTCGGTGATAAGGTAGGCAGGATGGGTCTCCTTCGGATTGTAAAGAACAGTTGGATGGAACTGCACGAATTCCATATCTTTCACTTTACCTTTGGCACGATAGACCATAGCGATGCCGTCGCCAGTGGCGATGGACGGGTTGGAGGTGGTTGCATATATGGCACCCGTACCTCCTGTAGCCATGAGGGTCACCTTGGACAGGAAAGTGTCTATCTTGCCAGTCTTGGGGTTCAAAACGTAAGCTCCGAAGCATTCAATATCAGGTGTACGTCGGGTGACACGTATGCCGAGGTGGTGTTGGGTGATGATTTCAACGGCAAAGTAACCTTCGAATATCTCGATGTCGGGATTGGAACGAACAGCTTCCATGAGTCCACGCTGAATTTCAGCACCTGTATCGTCGGCATGATGGAGAATTCGAAACTCGGAATGACCACCTTCACGATGGAGGTCGTAACTGCCGTCCTCTTTCTTGTCGAAGTTGACACCCCAACGCACAAGGTCGCGTATGCCTTCCGGAGCACGGGTAACCACCTGACGGACTGCTTCGGGGTCGGAGATATAGTCGCCGGCAATCATCGTGTCCTCAATGTGCTTTTCGAAGTTATCGACAAGCAGATTGGTCACAGATGATATACCACCTTGAGCCTTGGCTGTGTTTGCCTCCTCCATGGTGGTCTTACAAATGATAGCAACCTTACCCTTCTTGGCTGCCGCAACTTTAAGTGCATAACTCATGCCTGCTACTCCCGAGCCGATAATGAGAAAATCGAATTTACGTGTCATGATATCATCTTAGTTGTAGATTTCAATGCAAAGATATACATTTTAATGTTCTTGTGCTCTTATTTTTCATTTATTATCTCATTTTATTTTGTATTTAGCATAGTTTGCCGTAACTTCGCAGCGAAAAACATAGTCAGAGGGTTCCGGAGCAATAGTTTCGGGATTCTTTTTTACACTATGGGAAAGCAAGGTAGATTAATAATTAAAACCAAATCATACAATGGCATACATGTCGCAAGAGGGCTACGATAAATTACGTGCCCAAATCAAACAACTCGAAGAAGTTGAGCGCCCTGCAGTAATTCAGCAGATACAGGAAGCTCGCGAGAAGGGTGACCTCTCGGAAAATGCAGAATATGACGCTGCAAAGGAAGCTCAGGGAAAACTCGAATCTAAGATTGCGCTCCTGAAGGCTCAGTTAGCTGATACAAAGATTCTTGATACAAGTCGTGTGAAGACCGACGAAGTGTCCATCCTGTCGAAGGTAGAACTCCGTATGGTGAAGACTGGCACAAAGATGACCTATACCATCGTGAGCGACGGTGAGGCAAACATCCGCGAGAATAAGATTAGTGTTACCACTCCGATTGCAAAAGGACTGCTCGGACATAAGGTAGGTGACATCGTATCGGTAAAGGTTCCAGCAGGTGACATCGACCTTGAAATCATGAACATTTCAGTAGGATAAGGCTATGGATATCTTTTCAAAAATAGCAGCAGGCGAGATTCCAAGTTACAAGTGTGCAGAGAATGACGAGTTCTACGCTTTTCTTGACATCAATCCGCTTGTAAAAGGACATACGTTGGTCATTCCACGTCGCGAAGTAGATTACATCTTCGACATGGAAGACGATGAGATTGCACGGTTCCAACAGTTTGCAAAGAAAGTAGCTGTCGCAGTCAAGGCTGCATGTCCTTGTGTAAAAGTAGCTGAGGTTGTGCTCGGACTGGAAGTGCCACACGCACATATCCACCTCATTCCTATGCAAAGCGAGGCAGACGCAGATTTCCGCAAGGAGAAACTGAAGCTGAGTCAGGAAGAGTTCAAGGCTATTGCTGACAAGATTTACGCAGAGTTCAAGAAATAAAAGGAACTGTATAAAAAAGCGAAAAAGGATGTGCTGCACAGCGCATCCTTTTCCTTTTTTTTGAGAGATTTGGACCTCTATTAGGTCTTTCTTGAGTCGGTGAACTTCGCAGCTCCCCAACCAAAAGGCTAATTAAGGTTTAGTTAAAGCAATTATTATGTTTAAGTATTCTAAAGTTTTCAATTCATTTCCGACGGCTGTACCAATAAAGTATCAACCTGGGGTTTTACCTCTGCCTGACTCATGTCCTTAACCTTTATGGTGTTCTGAATTTCAGACTGGCGGATGTAAGGATCGATGGCGATGGCACTTTCCGCATTCGTTTCCGACTGACTGCTGATAGCATGGTCTGCAGCACTTCCTACTGTAATCACGATTGCTACGACGGCTGCTGCACGGAAGAACGGAGTGAAACGTCGTTGTGGCTGAAGCGTCTTTGTCTTATTATCGCTATTGCCTATCAGAGCTATCATCTTATCGTCGAAATCACTACCGAGGCATTCCTGCTTTGCTTCGTTTTCGCAGCGGAACAGTTCCGCATATTGCATCAGGTGACCCGGAACATCCTCGCCCACGAAGAAGGAACGAAGAATCTGCTCTTCCTGCAGAGTGGTCTGACAGGAGAAGTAGCGTTCGATGAGTTGTTCTATGTATTGATAGTTCATAATAACGTCTTCGATAAGTATGACGGATGAGAAAGGAAAAAGTTACAGGTTTCGGAAGTTTTTTTTCAAAAAATCTCGACCTCGGTAGATACTTATCTTCACATCCGACTCAGATATACCCATAATTTCCCCTATTTCCCGGTATGTCTTACCCTCAATATCACGCAGATGGATAGCTGTACGCTGCTTCTCGGGTAACTGACTTATCAGTTGGTGGAACATATCCATCCTTTCTCCCATAACCAACTGCTCATGCGCCGACACACTGCTATCAGCTGTGTCGTGCAATTCTTCGTTGAGGGTGATGACCTTATTCTGGTGCAGGGCTATGCGGTCGAGGGCCAGATTGCGGGCTGCACTTATGGCGAACGACTCAAGATTGTTGACCGACGACAGTTCCTCGTGACGTTCCCATAGTTTCAGGAGCGTGTCTTGGACAATATCCTCCGATTCCTCTCTGTTCATGGTAATGCGCAGAGCTGTGCGGAAGAGTACGTTCTTAAGGGGTAATATGTCGCGGGTGAAGTCCAATGTTATCTGTTTTTTATTCTATTATTGTACCATGATTACCATCGATGGCGTTGGCATGTGTGATGATGACACGACGCACTCCGGCTGCAATGGCTTCGAGTGCGTTCTCAATCTTCGGAATCATACCTCCAGATATAGTGCCGTCAGCTTTATACTGCTCGAACGAACAGCTGTCGATATGTGGAATGACACTGCTTTCGTCATCGGCATTACGAAGCACACCTGCATGTTCGAATGTGTAAATAAGTGTTACGTCGAAGAACGGCGCAAGGGCTTTTGCTGTCGTACCGGCTATGGTATCAGCATTGGTGTTAAGGAGGGAGCCTTTTCCGTCATGAGTCAAAGGAGCCATGACTGGCGTGATACCCTGTTCGATAATCTTTGCCAGTCTTTCACCATCGGCAGAATCGACATCGCCTACATATCCGAAATCGACCATCTGTTCCGTGCCGTCAGCCAGCTTCACGTTTTTGGGCTTGCGACGATGGGAAAGGATTACGTTCATGTCGGCACCCGTCAGTCCGAGAGCATTGATGCCACAGGCTTGGAGTCGTGCCACGATATTCTTGTTGACCAGTCCACCATAGACCATAGTCACTACACGTAACATATCGGCATCGGTAACACGACGTCCGTCAATCATAGTAGATTCTATACCCAACTGGGCTGCCAGTTTGGTTGCAGAACGCCCGCCTCCATGTACAAGCACCTTGGGACCCTCGATGGCGGAGAAGTTCTTGAGCAGTTGTTGCAGGGTGTCTTCTTCCTCTACAATCTTACCACCCACTTTTATGACTGTCAGTTTCTTCATTCTATATTATTTAAGATGTGTATCGAAATAGTTCGTTATGATATTGTGAAGATGTATTCGGTCTGTACCCGACATATTATGCCCGTCACCAGGATAAGTGAATAAATCAGGGTATTTATTCGCATTGATACAAGCACGCAGGAAACTCAGGGTATGCTGCGGTACACAAATCGGGTCGTTGTAACCATAGATGATGAGTAGTTTCCCTTCCAGATTCTCAGCTTTTGTAAGCAAAGTAGTTGCCTCGTATCCATCGGGATTTTCCTTGTCTGTTCCCATATATCGCTCACCATACATCACTTCGTAGAAATGCCAGTCGATTACAGGGCCGCCAGCCACTCCAACCTTATATGGTGAAGTACCATTGAAGGTTCCAGGTTTTGGAGTGTCTGACTCCGTGAAACGGGTCATCAGCGAGGTAGTCATATATCCACCATAAGACCAGCCGTGAATACCCATCCTGTCGGCATCTACATAAGGTAGAGAACACAGATACTCCACACCCTTCATCTGGTCCTGAACCTCCTCCAGTCCAAGATGATGGAAGGTAACCTGTTCGAAGTCAGCACCACGATGTTCTGAGCCACGGTTATCGAGCGAGAACATGATATATCCACGCTGAGCCATATAGAGGTCCCAACCACGGGCTGAGTAGTTATAGCGTGCATCGATAAGGTGGAGATGAGGGCCGCCATATACATAAGTGACCACAGGATATTTCTTCTGAGGATTAAAATCAGGAGGCAATATCATACGATAGTACAGGTCTGTTGTACCATCTGCAGCCTTAAGAGTTCCGATACGTATCTGCGGTATAGCATAACCACCGTCGGCAAATTTATCGGAAGCCATGAACAGATTGCGAGCCTTACCCGTCTTCACGTTGATAAGGTCAATGTTGCGTGGTGTAGTAGGAGTGCTGTAATTATCGATGATAAACTTACCCGATTCTGAAATGTTGATATTCTCATGCCACCCCTCAGCATTGCCGAGCAAAGTACGACGTCCTTTTGTGTTGACGCTGTAGAGCGACTGATTGAGTGGATGCGATTCGTTTGAGGTATAAATCACTGACTTCATCGCTGCTGAAAAACCTTGAACTGAAAGAACTTCCCACTCGCCTTGAGTGAGTTGGCTGACCTGTTGTGCCTCACCCTTTTCAGGCAGTCTGTACAGATATATGTGGTTAAACCCACTTTTTCGCGACTGAATGATGAAGTAATCGTTCTGCCAAGGCAGGAACTGGATAGGATTGAGGGGCTCAACATATTTGTCGTTATGTTCGCTAAGCAATGTACGCAAGTAGTTACCCGTAGCAGCATCATATTCTTTTAGTTCATAATCGCGTACATCGCGATTGAGTTCTATGACATAGATTCGGTCGGAATTGGGTCCCCATGCCACATTTGTGAAATAGCGGTCGGTCGGGTCGCCTGCATTCAGATAGATTGTCTTCTGAGTCTTAGTATTATAAACACCGATGGTTACGAGGTGAGATGTCTCACCCGTCATCGGATAATAGTCCGGTTCGAGTGCTGCGATACGACTTTTCAACGAACTTGCATCCTTGGCTTCGTAACACTGGGACTTTTCCGTCGGGGTAATATTGACCTGCGGATAGGGTGACACCATACTCTGATCCATGCGGTAGAAGGCCAGTAACAAGGAGTCGGGACTCCAGAAGAGTCCTTTTGTACATCCGTATTCATCGCGGTGGACAGCCTTCCCATATACTATTGCAGGCGAACCATCATAGGTGATTTGTATGTCGTCAACAAACAGATTGTAGTCCACAGTCTTGGTGCGCTCGGGTTGTTTCTCCGGTTCCGATTCCTGCTCCACTACCTTATCGTTCAAAAAAACAAACTGACGATTCTCGGGTCGCATTTCCTTGTATTTAGTGCCTCCGGGAATGAGGTCGTCGAGTGTAAACTGTTTGTTTTGAGCCATCGTGAACATAAAGAAATAGAATCCGAATAAAAAAATCAAACTTCTTTTCATAGTATCTCTTTTAATGGAATTAATACGAAGTCGCGTTCGTGCATCCGTGGATGCGGAATAGTCAGTTCGGGACTTTCAATCCTTACTGTTCCTCCCCAGTCTTTCTCCTTGTCGAACACAGGTACGGCAACATTGTCGTAATACAGCAGGATGTCTATGTCGATTATTCTGTCAGCGTAGCCTCCGAGAGTCGATTTCACCGTCCTTCCCATCTCACGCTCTATTGCCTGAGTCGCTTTCAGCAGTTCAAAAGGAGTAAGCTCTGTCTCCACATATACCGCTGCATTAAGGAACGAATTGGTCGATTCGAATCCCCAAGGCTCGGTAGGTAGGAAAGCGGATTGTGCCTTAACGTGCCCAACCCGCTCCTCTATCTTTTCTATCGCCTTCTTTAGGTTTTCCTCTTTGTTCCCAAGATTCGTTCCTAACGAGAGATATGCGCTGTTCATTTCCCTATAATCTATAATATGAGCATGGCATCACCATAGGTGCCAAATTTATAATCGTTATCGAGAGCTGTCTGGTATGCCTTCATGATGAGGTCGTAACCTCCGAAGGCAGTTACGAGCATCAGACGTGTGGAAAGCGGCATCTGCAGGTTTACTAGGAAAGCGTTGCAAACTTGGAAGTCGTATGGCGGGAAAATGAACTTATTTGTCCAACCATCAAAGTTCTTCAGCAGTCCACTTGGTCCTACGGCAGTTTCTGTAGCACGCAGCGTTGTCGTTCCTACAGCACATACTTTCTTACCTGCGGCCTTTGCTTTGTTTACTTTTTCGCATGCTTCCTCACCGACAATCATTTGCTCACTATCAGTCTTATGCTTAGTAAGATCCTCTACATCGATATTCCGGAAACAACCCAGTCCGCAATGCAAAGTGATGAACGCCTGCTCCACACCCTTCAGTTCGAGTCGTTTCATTAATTGCTTGCTGAAGTGAAGTCCCGAAGTAGGGGCTGTGACAGCACCTTCATGCTTGGCATATATGGTCTGGAAATTCTCCATGTCGGAAGCCTCAGCCGGACGGTGAGAACGGATATCATCAGGAATCGGAGCCTCACCCATACCGAAGAGTACAGACTTGAACTCATCATGACTGCCGTCGTAAAGAAAACGGAGCGTACGTCCACGACTGGTCGTGTTGTCGATGACTTCGGCTACCAATGACTCATCCTCTCCGAAGTAGAGTTTGTTGCCGATACGAATCTTACGTGCAGGGTCAACAAGCACATCCCACAGACGATGCTCCTCATTCAACTCGCGCAACAAAAATACCTCGATGCGAGCACCGGTCTTCTCTTTGTTTCCGTAAAGACGTGCCGGAAACACCTTCGTGTCATTGAAAATGATAGCATCGCCTTCGTCAAAGTACTCCAGTATGTCTTTGAAAGTACGATGTTCTATTTCACCGGTATCACGATGCACAACCATCATTTTACATTCGTCACGGTTGTAGATGCGTTCACCGTCAAAATCCTTGAAAGGCGGATAAAGAGTAATCTTATCATCCGGAAGTTTAAACTTGAATTGTGAGAGTTTCATAATCTCTTGATATGTTATGTTTTTGTGTTTATTGCTATTTTTCCTCTTTTTCTATAGTATGGCTCACTAGCCACTCATCTAATTGTTCCACGTTCATGCAGTCTTTCAACCGGTAGTCGCCTATGCGAGTGCGACACAGTCCAGTAAGGTATGCTCCGGTTCCGAGAGCCTGTCCGATATCTCTGGCTAAAGCCCGTATGTATGTTCCCTTCGAACAGACTATCCTGACGATAAGCTGCAGATAACTGTCGGTCAGATTGGTGTGCTGATATCTTATCCGTTCATTTGCGTCGGCTGGAATATCCGCTTCTTTAGGCTCTACCATTCCGAAACTGAGCAACTCTATATCGTCGATGACCAGCGTCTTGGGTTTCAGTTCTACCTCTGCTCCGCTTCTGGCATATTTGAAGGCACGCTTGCCATCAACCTTTACAGCCGAATAGGTGGGAGGCACCTGCTGTATCGTCCCAACAAAACGGGGCAAAACCTGTTCTACAGCTTCCTTTGTTATGTGTCCGACAGGATAATGTGCATCTTCACAAGTCTCCATATCGAACGACGGAGTCGTGGCTCCGAGTTTTATTTCTGCTATGTATTCTTTGGTGCCAGCCTGGAGGGTGTCAATCTGTTTCGTAGCTTTACCTACACATACCAACATCACACCTGTGGCAAGTGGATCGAGCGTGCCGGCATGTCCTACTTTCACCTTATTCACACCCAAATGGCGCGACAGTTCTCCCCTGACCTTTGCAACCAGATTGAACGATGTCCACCGGTAGGGTTTGTTGAATGCCAGTATGAAGCCGCTCTCCAGATTCATGTCACTTTAGAATATGGCGAGTCCGATGGCGAGCATACCTACTATGGCACAATATATGGCGAAGTATATCAGCTTGCATCGCTTCACAATGTCAATCATCCATTTGCAGGCAACACAACCGCTTATGAATGCAGCAACGAAACCCACAATCAAGGATGTGGTAGAGATGGCTGCCTGTTCTCCGTGTTCTGCCAGATACTCCGCACTCGGAGCTACTATATGCTTGAAGTCGAGCAGAGCCTCACCCAATATCGGTGGAATGACCATAAGGAAAGAGAACTGCGCCAGCTTCTGTTTATCGTTGCCTAGCAACAGACCCGTTGCAATGGTCGAACCACTTCGCGACAGGCCCGGCAATACTGCTACAGCCTGTGCTATACCTATTATGAAGGCATGAAGGGGGGAAATCGACTCACGTTCCTGAGGTTTGTAGAAATGGGTCATTGCCAACAGACTGGCTGTCACAAGCAGACATACTCCTACTACTACAAGACTTCCCTCGAATATCGCATCCACATAGTCCTTAAAACACAGACCCACGATACCGATAGGAATCATCGAGATAAGTATATTGAGCGTATATTTCTGCTCAGCGTTCATTCTGCCGTCCCAGCGGAACAGTCCCCTGAAAATCCAGAATACCTCCTTGCGGAGAATAACCAACGTAGCACATACAGTTGCCACATGAACCATGATGTCGAAAGCGAGACTGCCACTATCTTCTGTACCCAGCAGATGATGACCTATCTGCAGGTGTCCACTACTGCTCACAGGCAGGTTTCCGAGAATAAATGCTTGAATTTCGTTCATTTCTTATCTTTTGAGCGCCAAAGGATGGCAACGATTACGAATATAAAACCGAACAGACTGACCATCGGCGCAACCTTTATGCGTCTGTCACTGAAAATATCAGGGTTGAAAGCTTCTTCCGTTGTGCCGTCGCCCGACATAAGTACAAATCCCAGCAATACTATGGCAAAACCAATGGCAAGCAGGATGTAATTGATTTTTGAAAATGCAAAATCTGACATAATTTGTATTGAGACTTTAAGTGATTATACGTAGTAAAGCTTGTTGGTTGACATCTTCAAGTATTTTTGCACAGAGATGAAAGTACACAGAAAAGTGATAAGCAGGCCGAAGACTAGAACCGATGCTCCGACAATGATGAGCACCTCATCGTTTACCACCAGATTCAGGTCCTGCTCGTATTTCTGTGCCCATACATAACCCGCATACAACAAGGCATCGGCAATGATGGCACTAATGACACCCAAGGCAAAACCGTTTGCGAGGAAAGGACGGCGAATAAAACTCCACTTCGCACCTACCAACTTCATCGTGTTAATGATGAAACGCTTCGAGAAGATGGAGAGACGCACCGTATTGTTTATCAGTACAAAAGAAATATAAGTAAAAAGGACAGCAAAGACAAGCAGCACGATGCTCACCTTCTGCAAGTTCCTGTTCACCGACTTAATAAGGTCTTTCTGATAGATGACATCCACTACCGACGGATGTTTCTTCACGTTGTTCACGATTTCGTCAATCTCCTCTGGAGTTGCATGCTCGGCCTTCAACTTCACCTCAAACGAAGCGGTAAACGGATTATACCCCAAAAACTCAGCCGGGTCGGTACCCATATCTGTAGTAGCATCCAGAAGAGCCTGCTCTTTCGAAATGTAATCAATAGATTTTACGTAATCGGTCTTGCCGAACTCGTTACGTAGATTCGCTATCTGCTTTGAATCCAATTCATCGGAGATAAGTATGCTTATATTGATATTCTCCTTCACATAGTTCGACAGGTTATGGGCTGTCAGAACGAAAAAAACAATCGTTCCCAGCAACAGCAATACAAGCGTCGTACTGATAGCCGGAGTGATAAATTGAGTAGAGGAAAAATGCGAATGTTTCTTCATATCGGGTGTTAATCTTTTACTTCTGTTCCCTTAAGTGTGGCAGACGAAGAGTCCAGTATCTTCACCTTCACGAAATCACCTATATGGTGGTTACCCCTGTCGAATACCACTACTTTGTTCTGCTGAGTCCTACCAAACAACTGCTCCTTCGAGCGCTTGCTCACTCCCTCTGCCAGAACTTCGAATGTCTTGCCTACATCCTTCCGATAACTCTGAGCTGACAGTTCGTTCTGCAAGGCAATCATCTCGTTCAATCGTCGTAGCTTTGTCTCCTCCGGCACGTCATCGGGCAGGTGTTTCGAGGCATAAGTACCTGGACGCTCCGAATACTTAAACATAAACGCGCTGTCATATCCACATTCCTTCATCAGCGAAAGCGACATCTGGTGGTCTTCCTCCGTTTCAGAGTGGAATCCCACGAATATATCTGTCGTAAGTCCGCAGTCTGGCAAGATACGACGTATAGCAGCCACACGTTCCAGGTACCATTCACGGGTATATTTTCGATTCATCAACTGGAGTATCCTGTTGCTACCCGACTGTACAGGCAGGTGAATATGTCGGCAGATATTCGGATGAGCAGCTATCACGTCCAGTGTGTCGTCACTCATGTCTTTCGGATGCGAAGTAGTGAAACGAATGCGCATGTCCGGCACAGCCTCGGCTATAGTTGCAAGCAGCGCAGGAAAATCTGTATCGTCACACTTATAGCTATTCACGTTCTGTCCCAACAGGGTCACTTCCTTGAATCCCTTTTCTCTCAAATCCTTCACCTCGTTCAATATGCTGTCCACTTCTCTCGAGCGCTCACGTCCTCGTGTGTAAGGTACGATGCAGTAGTGGCAGAAGTTGTTGCAACCACGCATGATACTCACAAATCCACTCACATGGTTCCCGCATATACGTTCGGGAATGACATCGCGATAAGTCTCCGTTGTCGAAAGTTCCACGTTTATAGCCTTCTCGCCTACCTCAACACTGGCAAACAGGTCGGGCAGTGTGAGGTATGAGTCGGGACCAGCTACCAGGTCGACACCATGGTTCTCTATCAGGTCGTCCTTCACTCTCTCTGCCATACATCCCACCACACCTATAATCAGCTTCTTGCCCCCATTTTTCAAGGCACGAAGTGCTTCCAACCTATTGTAGATTTTGTTCTCCGCATTCTCGCGTACCGAACAGGTGTTAAGCAGTATAGCATCAGCTCCTTCAAGGGTTTCACACGACTCATAGCCTGCCATCTTCATGACTGAAGCGGTCCGCCACATTCATCTGGCAGCCGTATGTCTCAATATACAATTTCTTCATTTCGCCGCGAAGGTACGACTTTTTTTTCATACCTTTGCGCAGCTTTTGGATTTTTTCTCATTATATATTACGCACGATGCACTTCCTCCTACCCATAGCAACCAACAAATACACCCTGCCACTTGTCGGCATTGTGTGTATATTGCTATGGCCGGCATTCCATAGCGAATTCAATTCTCAACTACTCCTGCTCGGTCTGGCAGCATCGGTATGCGCTGTCCTGCTCACATCTGAGTTGAACACTCGCAACACACTCCTGCGTAATGGTTCGCGCTTGGTCAGCTGCGTCCTTTTCCTCCTGCTTACAGTAATAGTCCAGTTGCACACTTTCAATCGCGGACACGTGCTGTTACTTTTCTATCTGCTGTGCTGCCACATACTGTTTCGAACAGTACAGATTAAATCACCGAGCCTTTCTTTCTTCATATATCTGTTGCTCTCGCTTTCATCGTTTATCATGCCCTCCATCCTGATTATGGTTCCAGCTTTCTGGTTTAGCCAACTCTACACTCAGAGCATGTCGGGCAAGTGCTTCACAGCCTCTCTGCTGGCACTTCTTACTCCTTATTGGCTCGGATTCGGTTTTATGGTCTTCATCGAGGATTATCAGCGCATCATCGACATACTCTACAGACAGTTCACCTTTCAGCTGCCCGACTACTCATCACTCACCCTTCCCGCCATTATACAATTAGCATATGTAATACTGGTTTTAGCCGTTGGAATCGTCGATTTTTATAAAAACAAAAACGAGGATAAGTCGCGTGTTCGTATGATTCTTTACATTGTCATCTCGCATGCTGCATTCTTTACATTACTCATAATACTGCAACCACAGAATATCTATTTTATTCTTCCCCTGCTGATTCTCTGCACGGCCATCATGGGTGGACATTTCTTTGCACTCACCTATACCAAGTTTGCCCACATCGCCTCCATCGTATTCCTCTTATTCAGCATAATGATATTTGCCATTTCGGCTTTTCCCGAACTCCTAACCCTAATTTAATCTCTGCTTATGGAATCTCTCAACGACTTTTTCATCCAATATGGCTATTTCGGTATGGCTCTCGCCTCCTTCCTTGCAGGAACATTCGTCCCGTTTAGCTCCGAAGCGGTCATGGGTGCCCTGCTTGTGACCACCAACATGAACCCTTCGCTGACAGTCATCAGCGGCACCATAGGCAATGTACTCGGTTCCATGTTCAACTATTACATAGGCAGGATAGGCAATGTCCAACAGATTTCCCATTGGATGCACATAAAAGAGAAACGACTCCTGCTCACCCAGCGTTACGTTGAGCGACGGGGTTCATGGATAGCATTTTTCTCCTTCCTTCCTTTCTTCGGCACAGCCATTTCCATCTCGTTGGGCATACTCCGCGCCAACGTCTTCGGAGTATTCCTCTACTCTTTGGCGGGCAAACTCATACGCTACATTATGGTGGCATATTCAGTCGTCGCCCTAACATAAATGACCAATGGTCAATGGTCAATTGGTAAATATTTCGTACTTTTGCACCGATTTTTAAAAATACAACAATGAAAATAGCATTAATAGGTTATGGCAAGATGGGTAAGATGATAGAACAGATTGCCCTTAGTCGCGGACACGAGATTGTCAGCATCATCGACATCGATAATCAGGAAGACTTTGAAAGCGAGGCATTTGCAAGTGCCGATGTAGCCATCGAATTTACAGCACCCCACACAGCCTATGCCAACTACTTGAAAGCATGGGCAAAGGGAGTCAAAGTAGTCAGCGGTAGTACAGGCTGGCTCAAGGATCATGGCGACGATGTGAAACGTGCATGTCAAAAAGAGGGGAAGACACTCTTTTGGGCATCCAACTATTCCATCGGTGTGGCAATCTTCTCGGCTGTCAACAAATACCTTGCAAACATCATGAACGGCTTTGAACAGTACGACGTCAAGGAAGAGGAGACTCACCACATCCATAAACTCGACCACCCGTCGGGCACAGGCATCACACTCGCCGAACAGATAGTCGAACGTCTCGACCGTAAGAAGGACTGGACTATGGGTTACCTACAGCAGCCCGACGGCACAATCGAGGGTACCGACCAGGTAGCCTCCGACCTTCTTCCCATCAGTTCTATCCGTCGAGGCGAAGTACCAGGTATCCATACTATCACATGGGACAGCGAAGCCGACAAGATAACTATCACTCACGACGCACATTCACGCAAAGGATTTGCACTCGGAGCCGTACTCGCAGCTGAATTCACAGCTACACACGAGGGACTCCTCACCACCGACGATCTTTTCAAGTTTTAACAACAAAATAAAACAATGAGCTTCGATTATAAAAGTTTCAAGAAAACCCAAGCACAGGGCAACGAAGGCGAAAAGCCACAGCCCACATGGGTCAAGTGGACTAAATTTGGAGTCGTAACCACACTCTACCTCCTCTTCCTACTCTGGGTCGGTTCGTGGATGGGACTCATCGTCGTTCCCTTCATCTACGACGTTTACATAACAAAGAAAATCAAATGGACCTGGTGGAAAAGTCTCGAAAGTGACGTAGCCCGTGGCATCATGTCGTGGGTCGATGCCATCGTCTTCGCTTTGGTTGCCGTCTATTTCGTCAACCTCTTTTTCTTCCAGAACTACCAGATACCATCCTCGTCCCTCGAGAAGTCACTCCTCACAGGCGACTATCTGCTCGTAAGCAAGATGAGCTACGGACCACGCATTCCGCAAACCCCGCTAACCCTGCCGCTCACCCAACATACCGTACCACTCTTCAACTGCAAATCCTACATCGAGTGGCCACAGTGGAAATATCGCCGCGTCAAAGGATTCGGTAAAGTTGAACTGGGCGACATCGTAGTCTTCAACTACCCCGCAGGCGACACAGTAGCTATCAACTACAATGGCGACTACTACGACCTCTGCATCCAACTGGCACAGAAAGCAGCCGTAGAACAGGGTATCCACCTGCCTGCCATGAACACACTCTCCGCATGGGAACAGCGCAAGATGTACGAGCAACTTTACGGTATAGGCAAGACAATCGTGAAATCCGGAGAGAGCCATTACGGACGTGTAGTCGTTCGTCCTGCCGACCGTCGCGAAAACTACGTGAAGCGCTGCGTCGGACTGCCCGGACAGACACTCGAAATCCGCAACAAGATAATCTACAACGACGGAGTACCGCAGCCCACACCCCAATTGGCACAGTTCTCCTATATGGTCTATACCCACGACGACCTCACCCTAAAAAAGTACGATGACCTCTGCAACCAGTTGGAGATAAGCGACGAACAGCGTAGCGAATGGAACATCTATGGATTCATGCCTCTCACCACCGCTGCACTCGAAGGACTCAGCCAATGCGAAGCAGTCGATTCCATCGTAGAAGTCATGGACGGATGGTTTGGCAACCTCTATCCGCTCAACCACGATTACGGATGGACACGTGACAACTACGGCCCCATCCACATCCCAGCCAAGGGCGAAACCATCACCCTCACACAGGAGAACATCGCCATCTATGAACGATGCATCCGTACCTACGAGGGCAACCAACTCGAAGTGCGCGAAGACACCATACTCATCAACGGCAAACCAACCACCTCCTATACCTTCCAGATGGACTACTACTGGATGATGGGTGACAACCGCCACAACTCGGCCGACAGCCGCTACTGGGGATTCGTACCCGAAGACCACATCGTAGGTAAGCCCAAATTCATCTGGCTCTCCATCAGCCCCGATGCTTATACCGACCACTTCCTTCGCATCCGTTGGAACCGCCTCTTCTCGTCAGTCGATAAGATTAAATAATGGTACTTGCTTCATCATATCTGCCCCCCATATCTTGGTTCGCTCAGCTCTGCCTGGGCGAACCAGTTTTTCTTGAGCAATACGAGCACTTCCATAAGCAGACCATACGCAACCGCTGCACCATTGACTCGCCCAACGGACCACTCCACCTGACCGTACCTATTGACAAATCAAACTTCTCCGCTGGAGCCAAATGCCTGATGCGCGACGTACGTATCAGTTATCGCTCCGACTGGCAACATCAGCATTGGAACGCCATCCAGTCTTCCTACTTCAACTCTCCATTCTTCGAATACCTTCAGGACGACTTCCGACCTCTCTTCCATCGCCAGTGGACCTACCTCATGGACATGAATGAAGCCTTCATCGACCTCTGTTGCCGCCTTATCGACATACATCCACAAATAAAGAGAACCACCGATTTCATCGGCAGTTCTCTGTCTGATTCTTCTCTTGTGCAGTCACCCTACTACCAGGTCTTTGCACACAAACACGGCTTTCTTCCCAACCTCTCCATCATCGACCTCATCTTCAACCTCGCTGGCGAAAGCCTCATCTATCTTACTGATTTACAATCACCAACCGTCAACCTACTTGGCAATCCGTAGCACAGGAGCTATCTTATTACATGGTTCAGGAAGCTGAACCTCAAGTCCTTCCTCCGTCTGACGTGCTTTCAGCTTGCCATAGCCGAGCAGATAAACGCTGCTGATGCTTTTCTTGAAGTTCGGATTCTTCTTAGCCAGCGACTTGATGACAAGTCGTCCGTCCTCCGGCCATCCCATAGCAGTAACGTACAAGTATTTCTTTGTCTGGTTGAAGCGGATATCGCGATAGTCCATTCCGTTATACTGACCCTCGTTGAAGCCCTGAGAATTAATCTTAATATCCTTCTCTGCTACAGGACCCTCACCGAACTTAACCCATGGACGGGTACCGATTATACTTTCTTTGTTCACGCTCATCCAAGCCTCCAATTCATCGAGGAAACGAGCAGCTTTTTCATCATATGTTCCGTCAGCACGCAGAGGGATATTCAGCAACAGGTTACCGTTCTTCGATACAATATCCACCAGTTGTTTCACCATATTCGTTGCCGACTTGTAACCACGATTGTAAGTGCCCGTGTTATAATGCCAGTCACCTATACAATTACACGTCTGCCAGGGGTTCTCAATCATCATGTTAGGTGCTCCGCGCTCCACGTCCCAAGTGAGAGCTTTCTTCTGGTCCTCGCTAAGAATCTTACCGAACACCACAGCACGTGGATTCTTGTTGTACATATGGGTCGCAATCTTCAGTCCGCAGTCGCTCAGAGGATAGAACGGCAACACCGTCACGTCGAAGTAGATTAGGTCAGGGTTATAGCGGTTGATGGCATCGAGTGTGCGGTCATAGAAATTTGTCACAAACTCTTTCGACGGCGGACATGCTCCGTTGCTCCAGTCCCATTGTTTATGAATGGCTCCGTTGTCCCACGAACCTTTGCTCATCGGGTGGTCTTGCTGATACAACATCTGAGGGTCAAGTCCTTCCCACCACTTTCCTTTTCCGTCTTCCTTCCTCAGGTTG
This sequence comes from uncultured Bacteroidaceae bacterium, assembly GCA_905233285.1. GTDB lineage: Bacteria > Bacteroidota > Bacteroidia > Bacteroidales > Bacteroidaceae > Minthosoma. Next base: position 29,724 of record CAJODY010000008.1, on the reverse strand, counting down.
CCGTCGTAATACACACCAGCCATATCACCCTCGAGATCATAGCGCTGCGAGGGTTCGAACCAAGTCCACGCATGGTCGGCATGGAACGAAATTCCGAGTGGCAGACCAGCCTTCTTGGCTGCTGCAGCCCATTCAGCCAGGATGTCACGCTTCGGACCAATGTTCATCGAGTTCCAAGGCTGATACTTCGAGTCCCAAAGGTCGTAGTTGTCATGATGATTACCCAATACGAAGAAATACTGGGCTCCACATCTCTTATAGCGCTCCACGAGGCTGTCGGGTTGCCATTTCTCAGCCTTGAACAGCGGCAGAATATCCTTATATCCGAACTCCGATGGGTGTCCGTAGTGTTCGCGATGATACTTATACTTACGATGTCCTTCCATATACATCTCACGAGCCATCCAGTCGCCCGAACCTTCCACGCATTGAGCACCCCAATGAGCCCAGATGCCGAATTTAGCATCTCGGAACCACTCAGGAGTCTGGTGCGTCTCGAGCGATTGCCATGTGGGTTCAAACTGTCCCGTCTGCATCGGTTCGTGGTCTTCGCTTACGGGTATCCGGTAAGTTTCCTGTGCCGTCACTGTCATGAAGGCACAACTGAAAATAAAAGTACAAATTGTCGTTTTCATAGTAGCATATTGTTTCGTTATCGTAAAATTCTGCACAAAGATAAAGAAAATGAAAAGAAAAACTACATTATTTATTAATAATGTCGTAACTTCGCGCAATATTTGATAGATTTTTTGAAAGTCGAAACAAAAGATGGACACCGACGAACAGGATTTCCGTATTGACATAGACAAGGTTCTGAAGAATAAATTGGGCTCAAAAGCCAAGTTTGTTCCTTGGTTTGTCGTAAAGTGGTTGAAGGATATAGTCCATCAGGACTTCATAAACAATTATATTGCCGGCGAAGGCAAAGGACTCATCGGCATGGACTTTCTCGACGGATGTATCAACTACCTCGGTAACGACATCCGCGTACAGACCAATATTGATGGAGTAGTGACCGAAGGACTCGACGCCCTGCCCTCGAACGAGGGTGGCCGGTGGTTCACCATCGTGTCCAACCACCCGCTCGGCGGACAAGACGGACTTGCACTCGGCAGCATCGTCTGCCACAAGTGGGACAGCAAGATGGTCTATCTCGTCAACGATCTGCTGATGAACTTCAAAGGACTGGCTCCTCTTTGCGTACCCATCAACAAGACAGGCAAACAGGCTCGCAACTTCCCTCAGATGGTTGAAGCAGCATTCCAGAGCGAACGCAACATCGTGATGTTCCCCGCCGGACTCTGTTCGCGCAAAGGCGACGACGGCACAATCCGCGACCTGCCTTGGAAGAAGACATTCATTACCAAAAGCGTTGAGACCCATCGCGACGTCATACCCGTCCACTTCTCAGGTCACAACTCCGAACGCTTCTACAACATAGCACGTTTCTGCAAGAAGTGCCACCTCAAGGTCAACCTCGCCATGCTCTACCTCGGCGACGAGATGTACAAGAACGCAGGCAAGAGTTTTACCGTCACATTCGGCAAACCCATCCCCTGGCAGACCTTCACCGACCGTTCCAAGACACCGGCAGAATGGGCTGCATGGGTACAGAATAAAGTATATGAACTAAATAAAGAATAATGGAGCAAACTATCATTGCACCAATCCCCGTGGAAGTTCTCAGAGCAGAACTCACTCCCGACAAGCAACTGCGCATGACGAGCCGCAGCAACAACGAAATATACATCGTCACCTGGCAGGACTCACCCAACGTCCTGCGCGAGATTGGTCGTCTGCGCGAAATAGCATTCCGCGCAGCAGGAGGAGGCACAGGACTCGACTGCGACCTCGACCGTTTCGACACAATGGATAATCCCTACAAGCAGCTCATCGTGTGGGACCCTGAAGCCGAGAAAATCATCGGCGGCTACCGCTACATCCTCGGTCCCGACATTCAGTTCGACGAGAAAGGACAACCCATTCTGGCTACAAGCCACATGTTCCACTTCTCCGATGAATTCATACGCGACTACCTGCCCTACACAATCGAACTCGGTCGCTCGTTCGTCACTCTCGAATACCAATCGACACGTGCAGGCACGAAAGCCATCTTCGCACTCGACAACCTCTGGGACGGACTCGGAGCCCTTGCAGTCATCATGCCCGGCTGCCGTTACTTCTTCGGAAAAGTCACCATGTATCCGTCCTACAACCGTTTCGGACGCGACATGATACTCTACTTCCTCCAGAAACACTTTGCCGACCACGACGGACTCGTCATTCCTGTCAAACCGCTCAAACTCGAACACGACCCCGAGCAGTTCAGCCGTCTCTTCTGCTACGACACATTCAAGGAAGACTACAAAGTGCTTAACCGCGAGATACGAACCCTCGGCTTCAGCATACCGCCACTCGTCAACGCCTACATGTGCCTCTCACCAACCATGAAGATGTTCGGCACAGCCATCAACTACGGCTTCGGCGACGTCGAAGAGACAGGCATCCTCATAGCCGTCAGCGAACTGTACGACGAGAAACGCATACGCTATGTCGATAACTTCGCCAAGGAACACCCCGAATACGTACAGATTACCTCGGGAGCAAACAAAGTAATTTCATAACAATAAATGATAAAGGGTAAAAGATTATGGCATTTACACGATTGACCGCTGCCGAAGCAGCAGCACTTATCAAGAACGGAGAAAACATCGGACTTTCAGGATTCACTCCGGCAGGTACTCCAAAAGCCGTGACAGCAGAGATAGCAAAAGTAGCTCATGCCGAGCACGAGGCAGGACGCCCATACCAGATTGGCATCTTCACCGGAGCCTCCACCGGACAGTCATGCGACGGAGTGCTCTCCGACGAGCACGCCATCCGCTATCGCGCACCATACACCACCAATCCTACATTCCGCAAGCACGTAAACAACGGTGAAATCGCATACAACGACATCCATCTCGGCATGATGGCTCAGGACCTCCGATATGGATTCCTAGGCGACGTCGATTGGGCAATCATCGAAGTGTGTGCCATCGAGGACGACGGAAAAGTATATCTTACAGCAGCAGGAGGTATCGCACCTACCATCGCTCGTCTGGCAAAGAAAGGCGTCATCATCGAACTCAACGCCTTCCACTCTCCTAAGTCCATAGGCATCCACGACGTCTATGAACCGCTCGACCCGCCTCAGCGCAAGCCCATCATGATTGAGCACGTTACCGACCGCATCGGTACTACCTACCTCCAGATCGACCCAAAGAAAATCGTAGGAGTCGTAGAGTGTAACATCCCCGACGAGGCACGCGCCTTCAAGGATGCCGACCCCATCACCGACAAGATTGGTGAAAACGTGGCACACTTCCTCATGGCCGAGAAGCGTCGCGGCATCATCCCTCCGGGCTTCCTGCCGTTCCAAAGCGGCGTAGGCACCACAGCCAATGCCATCCTCTTCGCACTCGGTTCCAACCCCGAAATGCCGGCAATGGAAATCTACACCGAAGTGCTTCAGAACGCCATCGTTGACCTCATGTTCGAAGGCAAGGTAAAGTGCGCATCTACCTGCTCACTCACCGTCACCAACGATAAACTCCAGAGCATCTACGACAACATCGAATTCTTCCGCGACAAACTCGTACTCCGTCAGTCCGAGATATCCAACAACGCAGAAGTAATCCGTCGTCTCGGACTCATCGCCATCAACACAGCTATCGAAGTTGACCTCTACGGACACGCCAACTCAACACAGATATGCGGCACAAAGATGATGAACGGAATCGGCGGCAGCGGCGACTTCGAGCGCAACGCCTTCCTCTCCATCTTCACCTGTCCGTCACAGGCAAAAGGCGGCACCATCTCGTCCATCGTGCCATTCTGCTCACACATCGACCACACCGAACACGATGTCAACGTCATCGTTACCGAACAGGGTGTTGCCGACCTGCGTGGCAAAGGACCTATGCAGCGTGCCGAAGCAATCATCGAAAACTGTGCTCACCCCGACTACAAGCAGCTCCTCTGGGACTACCTCAAGATATCCCAGCGCGGCCACTCATGCCACAACATGGCTGCAACCCACTCCTTCCACGACACATTCCTCAAGGAAGGCGACATGCACAAAGTCGATCTGAGCAAATTCGCATAACCCATGAAATTCGTTTCTTGGAACGTAAACGGACTCCGCGCCGCGTGTGGTAAAGGCTTCAGCGATACCTTTGCCGCGCTCGACGCGGACTTCTTTTGTCTGCAGGAAACCAAGATGCAGGCAGGACAGCTCGACCTCCAGTTCCCGGGCTACGAATCCTACTGGAACTACGCCGAGAAGAAAGGCTACAGCGGAACAGCCATCTACACCAAGCACCATCCGCTCACAGTCAGCTACGGACTGCCGCAGGACATCATCGACTCCATGCCCAACGACGGCTGGGCCGATATGCTGACCGAAGGACGGGTCATCACACTCGAATACCCCGACTTCTACGTCCTCACCGTCTATACCCCCAACTCGCAGGACGGACTGCGACGCCTCTCCAACCGCATGACGTGGGACGACGCCTTCCGCCTCTACCTCCAGCGCCTCGACAGCCAGAAACCCCTCTTCGTCTGTGGAGATATGAACGTAGCCCATCAGGAGATAGACCTCAAAAATCCAAAGACCAACCACATGAATGCCGGTTTCACCGACGAAGAGCGTCAGAAATTCACCCAACTCCTTTCTGCCGGTTTCACCGATACATTCCGCTACTTCCATCCTCTTCAGACCGACATCTACTCATGGTGGTCCTACCGCTTCCACGCCCGCGAAAACAACACCGGCTGGCGTATCGACTACTGGCTCTGCTCCAACCGCATGCAGGAGCGCCTCACGGCAGCCACCATCCATACCGACATCTTCGGCAGCGACCACTGCCCCGTCTCTCTCGAAGTAAATTTGTAAAGAAATGAGAAGGGTGTGACAAAGTAAATACGCTTCCACGCCTAAGCAAACGACGTTTTACGTCAGAGCAATGAAAATAAATCCCCTAGGGAATAATAAAAATCCCTAGGGGATTAATAATAATCGCGAGGGGATTTTTATTAATCCCTACGCGATTTTTTCTTTCTTCTTAGGACTGACAAGCCGGTTACTTGGGCGTGACGATAAAGTTGCTAGGCTACCATATCTTTTTAGTATGCTGCGGAGCAGGGGATGCCGAGGGAGAGGACGCGGTCGCGAATGGAGTCGAGCTGCTCGGGGGTAGCTTTCAGGAGTCCACGGACGGGGGTGTCGCGGTCGAGGGTGTAAATCATCACTTCGCGGGGACGGATACGTTCGATGGTCTGGAGCCAAGGGAGGACGTACTGGTCGGAGACGTTACTGATGTCCGCACCCTCGAATGTGCCCTGAAGGAACATGGTCTGGATGACGCAGTCGGCACCGAAGGCTGTGAGGCGTTCGATGATGCGCTGGAGGTCGTAGCCGCCTTGGGGACGGTCCACATTATTTATATATGTGGTGTTGACGGTGTCGAGTTTGCAGATGTTGTTATCGACGCGGCGCAGAGCGTCGAAGATGGCTGGACGGTGTATCTGCGTGGCGTTGGTCAGTACGCTTATCTTCGCCTGGGGAAAGTAACGGTCGCGCAGAAGAATGGTGTCGTCGATGATTTCGGCAAACTGAGGATGGAGGGTCGGTTCGCCGTTGCCTGCAAAGGTGAGTACGTCGGGTGCGATCTTTTCCTCCTGCATCTTCTGCAGCTGGAGTTCGAGTGCCTGGGCTACTGCCTCACGGGTTGGAATCTTGCTGTGGGGACGGTGGTCAAAGTTGAGTCCGCACTCGCAATAGATGCAGTCGAACGAACAGAGTTTGCCGTCGCCAGGCAGGAGGTTGATGCCGAGAGATATGCCCAGTCGGCGGCTGTGGACGGGACCAAATATGGGGGATGGGAATGTGAGGGACATCGTGTTATTTACTATTTGACGATTTACGATTTACTATTTGGGCTTTAATCATACGTGTGTTGGCGAATTGGTCGGTGCGGAGAGTTATGTCGGAGTATCCGAGGGAGAGGAGCAGGGACTGGAGTTCGGAGGCGAAGCGGCGGTTGATTTCGAAGAAGAGGTGACCGCCGGGGGTGAGGAGATGGAGTGCCTGAGTGGCTATGGCACGATAGAAAAGGAGCGGGTCGTCGTCGGGTACGAAGAGTGCGAGGTGGGGTTCGTGGTCGAGTACGTTTTTATCCATTTCATCGGCTTCGCTGTGACAGATGTAAGGAGGGTTGGAAATGATAAGCCCCCACCTAACCTCCCCCATAATGGGGAGGAACTTTGCGCTGAGTATGTCGTGTTGGATAAAATCGATGTCAGCGTTGTTGGTTCGAGCGTTTTCGCGGGCGATTGCAAGGGCCTCGGGACTGATGTCGAGGGCTGTGACGTGGGCTTGAGGAAGTGCCCGCTTGAGGGCTATGGCTATGCATCCGGAGCCGGTGCCGATGTCGAGGATGGAACGGGGTGCGGGTTCGGTTTCAAGTACCCAGCGGATGAGTTCTTCGGTCTCGGGACGGGGTATGAGGACGGAGGGACTGACCATGAGTTGCATATCCATGAAGCGGGCATAGCCAAGGATGTGCTGGATGGGTGTGCCGGAGGCGATGGTCCCCGCACGGTAAAGGAGCAGGGAGGTGTCGGGTATGTCGGCAGAGGCTGTGAGTATCTGTGTGCGGCTGAGTCCTGTGGTTTCTTCGATAAGCATAAGGGCGAGTGCTGATGCCTCGCCCTGCTCTATGCCTCCCTGAATGAGGATGTGTTTTATCTGTCGCAGGATATCAGTTGTAAACATGTACTACAGCGGGGTTTATGTCGGCATGGTAGCGATAGAGCCCGCGGGGTTCGCTGTGGATGGTGTTATGCTCGGTATTCTCAATGAATCCGTAGTTGTTGAGGTTATATACTATGTGGCAATGCCCGCAAGTGGTCATGCCGTTGGTGCTGACGGTGAGCCTGTATTCAGCTCTGTCGCAGTTGGGACAGGAGAGGTCAAAGGCAAGGGGGTCGCCCATGTAGTTGGTACCCACGATGAGTCCGCCCAGTCCGAAACGGAACGAACGGTAGTCGTCGGCTGGAAGGGTGTATGCCTGTTCGCTCACTCCATTGGAGATGAATATCTGTGTGCCTTTATCGGTAGTCTTGGGACGAATGGTTACGAAGGTACCCTGACTCAGTGCGCTGCCCAGTTCGGCATAGCTGAGTGTATTGAGACTGATGAAGACGGGGTATTTATTGGAGAATTCCGATGTGGCCTCGTCCTTTTTGCACGATGAAACCGCCAAAAGGAGTATCAGACTAAAAAGAAAGCTCAGGCTTGTAGATGATTTCATTTATCTCTTGTAGTTCTTCGGAGGTGAATGTGAGGTTGTCGAGTGCCTGCAGGTTGTTGTCCATCTGCGTAACGCTACTGGTACCGATGATACATGACGTGACTCGAGGGTCGGAGAGTACCCAGGCGAGTGCCATCTGAGCCATAGTCTGTCCACGACGGCGTGCTATCTGTCCAAGGGCACGCGCTGCCTCGATGCGTTCGGGTGTGACGTCGGTAGTGTGCAGGAATGCAGATGCCTTGGCAATGCGCGAGTCGGCCGGTATGCCGTTGTCGTATTTGCCGGTGAGGAGTCCCTGGGCGAGTGGCGAGAAGCAGATAATGCCGCTACCGTTGTCGGAGGCCACTTGGAAGTTGCTCTTCGAGGGGTCTTCCTTGGTGGGTAGTCCACCGAGTTGTGCCTTGCGGTCGAACATGCTGTGGCGGTATTGCGAGAGCAAGCAGGGCACATGGGCTTCGCGCAGGATGTCGTAAGCCTGTTGCTGCAGGTCGGCAGGATATTTGGATATGCCTACGTAGAGTGCCTTACCTTGGCGCACGATGTCGATGAGTGCCTGCATGGTCTCTTCGAGGGGTGTCACTCCGTCGTAGCGATGGCTGTAGAAGATGTCGAAGTAGTCGAGACGGCAACGGCGCAGACTCTGGTCGATGGATGCCATGAGGTTCTTGCGCGAGGAGCCTGTGCCATATACTCCGGACCACATGTCGTGACCTGCCTTGTTGGCTATGAACATCTCGTCGCGATGGGCTGCCAGGTTGTTGTGGAGGATGCGTCCGAAGTTGGTCTCTGCCGAACCGGGAACAGGGCCGTAGTTGTTGGCTAGGTCGAAGTGGCAGATGCCTCGGTCGAAGGCATGGAGTATCATCTGTGTGGCTGTGTCGAAGTTATCGACTGAGCCGAAGTTGTGCCAGAGTCCCAAGGAGAGCAGGGGCAGCTGAATGCCGCTATGACCGCAGTATTTGTAGAGCATGTAGGGGTTAGGAGTTAGGAGTTAGGAGTTGAGATATGGCTTGCTGCATGCGATGGAAGTCGAACTGAGAGAGTACGTTGTCCATGAGTGCCACGATTTTGTCGTTGCAAAGGTTGCCGATGGAGCCTTCGTGGGTGTGGTGGATATTTTTGTCGGGACGGAAGTTGCCTGCCTCGATGTCGAGTCCCACTTTCTTATATGCATCGCGGAAGGGCATACCTTCGGCTGCGAGTCGGTTGACGGTTTCAACGGAGAAAATAGGGTCGTAAATGGGATTGTCGAGTATGTGTGGGTTGACTTCCATCTTCTTGATGATGTAGGTTGCCATAGTGAGGCAGTCTTTCAGTTCGTCGAATGCCGGCAGGAAGGTCTCCTTGATAATCTGCAGGTCGCGGAAGTAACCTGACGGCAGGTTGTTCATTATCATGGTGACCGTAGTGGGCAGTGCCTGGAGTTTGTTACACTTGGCACGTGTCAGCTCGAAGACGTCGGGGTTCTTCTTATGTGGCATGATGCTGGAACCTGTGGTGCAGTCGGCCGGGAGTTTGACGAAGGCAAAGTTCTGGGAGTTGAACATGCAGGCATCGAAGGCGAGTTTGGTAAGTGTGCCGGCGATGGAAGCCATTGAGAAGGCTACGTTTCGCTCGGTCTTGCCGCGTCCCATCTGTGCATAGACTACGTTATAGTCCATGGAATCGAATCCGAGGAGGTCGGTAGTCAGTTGGCGGTTGAGCGGGAAGCTGCTGCCATAGCCTGCTGCCGAACCAAGCGGGTTGCGGTTGGTGATGCGCCATGCTGCCAGGAGGTATTGCATGTCGTCAACGAGGCTCTCGGCATAGGCTCCGAACCAGAGTCCGAAACTGGACGGCATGGCTACCTGAAGATGGGTGTAGCCGGGCATGAGCACGTCCTTATGACGGTTGGACTGGGTGATGAGTTCGTCGAAGAGCTGACGTACGAGGTCGGCTATCTCGCGCAGCTGGTCGCGAATGAAGAGTTTGAGATCGACGAGTACCTGGTCGTTGCGCGAACGTCCGGAGTGGATTTTCTTGCCCACGTCGCCGAGACGTCGTGTGAGCAGGAGTTCAACCTGACTGTGGACATCCTCCACACCCTCTTCGATTACGAATTCACCGCGGTCTGCCTGGTCGTAGATGAGCCGCAGTTCCTTGAGGAGCATAGCCAGTTCGTCCCGGGTGAGCAGTCCGATGGTGGAGAGCATGGTGATGTGTGCCATCGAGCCGATGACATCGTACTTTGCCAGATAGAGGTCCATTTCGCGGTCACGACCCACGGTGAACTTCTCTATCTCGGCGGTCATATTGACATTCTTGGTCCAGAGCTTTTCAGCCATAATTCTTCTGTTTAGTTGTAAGGTATCATTGCGAGCATGTCGGCCATCTTCTCGATTCCGTTCTTGATGTGCTTATCGACCATCTGCTTCATGAAGAAGTTGAGGTCGGCATCGATGGTGAGCCGGAGTTTGCTTGTCATCTCTGAGGTAGGGAGTACCTGTGCCCAGAGGGTGAAGCCAACGGGGGAGCTGACTGACTGGTACTTGACGCATTTGTTTTCGTCGCGCTCAACGATTTCGAGCGATATGTTGCCTACCATACCGGCATCGCACGATACGCTGTCGGATGTGAATTCCATCTTTTCGACTACGCTCTGTACCTGAGACACCTTGTCGGCAGGTATCTGCTGCTGGATGAGCGGGTCGTTAATGCGCTCTTTGATTACCTGCAGGTTGCTGAGGTCGGCCAGTTTCGCATATACGTTCTCGACCGGGAAGGGCACCTGCTTGATTGAACTTTCGTATCTGGTCATGTGTTTCTGCTGTCTTATTTCTTCCAATTAGCCGGGTCGCGACGCCACTCGTTGAGCATAGGAATCTGCTCTTTGGTGATGTAACCGGTTTCGAGTGCCACTTCGAGTACTGCCTCGTAGTTGGTGAGTGTGAGGAGGCGTACGTTGGCATCGCTGAATGCCTGCTGGGCTACAGGGAATCCGTATGTGTAGCTGGCAATCATGCCGACTACTTCGCTACCGCTCTTGCGGATGGCCTCAACGGCTTTGAGCGAGCTGCCACCAGTGGAGATGAGGTCTTCGATGACTACTACTTTCGAGCCCGGCTTGAGTTCACCCTCGATAAGGTTCTCGAGTCCGTGATCCTTTGGTTTGCTGCGAACATATACGAACGGTTTGTTGAGGAGGTCAGCTACGAGTGCTCCCTGTGGGATGGCTCCTGTAGCAACACCTGCTACGGCATCGACCTCGGGGAAGTTTTCGAGGAGGAGACGTGCGAGTTCGGTCTTTACGAATGTACGCAGTTCGGTGAACGAGAGTGTCTTACGGTTGTCGCAATAGAAGGGCGATTTCCAACCGCTTGCCCATGTGAACGGGTCTTCGGGTTGCAACTTGATGGCTTTGATTTCAAGCAGTTTGGCTGCGAATATTTTTTCGAGAGAATTCATGTTTCTAGTTTACGGTTTACTGTTTACGGTTTACAGTTTCTTTATTTTATCTGTCATCTTTTCGAGGTCGTCGGTCTTGAAGATTATCTTGTGTCCCTTATCGACTATGAGGTAGAGGGGAAGATATTCGACAGAGAGGTCGCTGACCACGGGTGAGGACCATGAGAGTCCGTCGCAGTAGTGCTCGATGATGAGTGAGTCGCGACGTGTCAGGTCTTCCCAACGGTATATCTGATTGTCGAGTGAGATGCCCACAAAACGGACTTTGTCGGAATAGTCGCGCTGGAGGTTGCGAATGCGGAACAGGAGGTCGTAGCTGTTACGTTGCCATGAAGCCCAGAAGAAAACGAGGCTGTAGCGGTCGTCATCCTTGTTGCTCCACAGTTTGCGCTTGTCTTTGCGGTAGGTAGTCAGTTCGACGTTCTTGAGTTTGCCACCCTCGACAATGGAGCCTGCATTCTTTATCATTTCTTCCGTAACAAAGAGTTGGAGGCTGGTGGGATGATAAGTGCGCAGGAGTTTCACCAGTTCGGCTGTAGTTTTATAGTCGGGATGGTCGTTCTGGACGAAGTAACGCCCGAAGATATAGAGCGACACTACGGACTCAGGATGGTCGAGTATGAACTGGCGGGCAAGAGCCGGGACTTCCGTCTCCTTCACTTCCTGAACTTTCTCCCTGAACTCGGTCATGAGTTCATTCTCGTCAGTGCCTTCAACTTTGTAGTTCTTCAGGTCGTTGGTGGCAGCGCTGTAACTGACGGTCTTGCCTGGCGCAACGAACACAACCTGCTCGACGGCATTGGGGAAAAGGATGATGTAAGGAATGGTGTCGTAGGTCTCACCGCTGTATTCGAACCGACCGTCCTTTATCTTTAAGGTGTCGATGGTTGCATTGAGGTCAGTCGGGGGAAAGATGAACAGTTCACCATTCTTCATTCCGGCAAACTCACCTTCGATAGTGAATTCATTACCACTGTGACCACACCCCAAGAGTAGGAGCGTGGTCATAGCGGTCAATGTGTATTTAGCGATTCTTATCAAATTGCCTTGAGGATGTTAGGGAAGCTGTAGAACTCACAGTCGTTCAGAGCCTTTGTGCGATAGCTTGCATCTTTCTGGATAGACTGCTTGAGGTTGGTCAGGATGGCAGCCTCTTCGTTCTGACGTGCAGCTACGATAGCCTTCAGATAGAATGTGAGGGCATCTGGGTTCTGAATGCTGTTGAGTGTCTTGGTTGCAGCGCTGTAGTCTTTTGCAAGAATCTGTGCGAGTGCTGCACTGTTGTTGTAAGACTTACCCAGTTTCTGAGCTGCGAGGTCGTACTTGCCCTGTGCTACGTAGAGGTTACCGAGGTTATCGTCAGATGATGCAGCGTTGACACCCTTTGCAGCATAGAGTTCAGCAGCACGGAAGTCACCCTTGATGAGTGCGATAGTGCTCATGTTAGCATTTGGTTCCGGAGCGTTGCTGTCCTTCTCGAGGCTCTGACGGAAGTAGTTTTCTGCCTTTACGGTGTTGCCTTCCTTCATAGCGAGCACGCCAAGGTTGTTGTATGCACGATAGTCGTTCGGATAGAGCTGTGTTGCCTTCTGGTAGTACATCTCTTTCTCAGCATCAGTCTGAGCGATAGTGTTTCCAGCATAGAGAAGTTCCTCGATGCTTAGCTTGGAAGCGTCGGCCTTGAATTGTGCTACGATTTCATCGTCGCTACGACCGATTACGTCGTAGTTGATAGTTAGACGTGAACGACGCAGTTCAGGAAGTACGGCATCAGCCAGTTCCTTATATACGGTTGCTATATTGCGGATTTCCTGTTCACGCTGTTCCGGATCCTGATACATAGAAAGAACGCGGAGAACGACTTCCTTGTCCTGCAGATTTGACTGAGCAACCAGTTCCTTGAAGCCATCCCAGTCCTCAGCTGTGTATTTTGTATCTACGTTTGTAGAGAGCTGCTGAGCCTTGAGCTGCTTGTTTACATATTTCTCAGACTCTTCACCACGCTTTTCAGCGAGTTTCTCGTTGAAGGCATACTTACCATCGGGAGAAGCATAAGCGCTTACCTCTACATTCTTGATAGCAAGACCCTTTTCGTCGTTCTTGATTTCCTTCATCTTTGCGATGAAATCCTTTACGTTTGCACTGTTGAGTTCGCTGCCACGGAGGTTAGCCTGGTTGATAAGGAACTTCACAGCTGCCTCCTGCTTCTGGCTTATGATGCGCTGGAAACCGTCGGGAGCAATGGAACGACCACTTGTTCGTGCTGCCTCACTGACGAGTGCTGCAGTAGCAATAACGCCGTAGCCAATCTTTACTTCAGGAATCTTCACTTCCTTCTTACCCTTCTTTGCATCGAACTGCATGTAGAGAGTGCTCTTTGCCATCTCTGGCTGATAAGGGAATGAAACTCGCATAGTTGCTGTACCACCCTGCTTGTAAGAGATGACGGTGTTGTTAGCCTCAACCTTCTCTCCCTGGAATGTCTTGCTTGCACCTGCAGTCTGGCCTCCGTCCCACTTCAGGACCGGAGTACAAGTTACGATGCCCTTCTTTGGCATAAACTTAGCCGGGATGTTAGCGCTGATGGTTGCAGGTACTTCACCTGCTACATACTCCAATGGAGTTGGTGTTACAGTAAAGTCTTTTTCTGTAATCTTTCCAAAACCACTACAACCTGCCAATACTACTGATGCAGCAGCAAGCAGCAAATAAAAACTTCTTTTCATGTCACTTTCTGTTTTTTAGTTGTTAATAAAATGTTATGTTAGTCTATTTTCTTCTACCACGTCGTTTGTCATACTCCTGACTGGGTACCATACGGAAAGGAATCCTACTGCAATGACGGTGAGGAACACCAGCAGTATGTCGAGTGCCCGAACGCTGACCGGATAAGCATCAATGATATATGCACCCTCCTGATTGCCGAAACGGATTACTCCGAAGTGTTGCTGAACGAGACAAAGCGTCAGTCCTATCACTATACCGGCCACAGCACCGATAAGTGCTATCATCCTGCCTTCGAGCATGAATATGCTGCGTATCTGGCGATTGTCGGCTCCAAGGTTGCTCAGCGTCACGGCATCTTCTTTCTTTTCGATAATCAGCATCGACAACGAACCTATTATGTTGAAACATGCCACCACCAGAATGAAGGTGAGGAATATGTATGAAATCAACTTCTCTATCTCCATAATCTGGAACGTACTCTCCTGCTGTTCGTAACGGTCCATCACTCTGTATCCTTCACCAAGCATCGTCGTGATGTCCGATTTAACCGATGAAATGCTCTTTCCCGGTTTCAACTTCAGTTCTATAGCTGTGGCTTTCCCCTCTTTCTCGAATAGGCGACGTGCAAAACCTATATTTGTAATAACGTAATGACCGTCGTATTTATTCTGTCTGACTTCGAATCCGACACCCGGCGAGTACAGTTCTTCAAGATTGAAACTTTCGCTCGGGTCAGCCATGTCGATATGTTCATCGCCCGTAGGAGCATAAACTTGGATAGGCTGTAAGTATTCGACTGGAAGTCCCAACTGCTGCAGAACACCTATTCCAGATACGCCATAGTCGAGTACGTCGGCATGCAGTTCGAATATCCCATCGCCATGCAGGATGTCTTTTATATCAATGAGCGATTCAAAGTTGTCGTCAACCCCCATAATCGTGGCCATTACCTGACGGTTGTTTGCCATGAGCAGGGCGTTGTCTTCGACTACTTCTGTATAGACAGCTATGAAGGGGTATTTATGCAGGTTCTGAAGCTGCTCGCTATCTACGTTCATGTATTTCCCCTCGGTCGGCACTATCTTCAGTTCAGCGTCGAAAGCCGTGAAAAGTCCTGCCACCATGTCCTGAAACCCGTTGAACACACTGAGGATGCACACCAGGGCTGCTGTCGCAATAGCTACCCCGCACACACTCACACCACTAATGATATTGATGGCTGCGTGCGACTTCTTCGAGAAGAGGTACCTCTTTGCTATGTAGAACGGAAAAGCCATTTTACAACTCCTAACTCTTTAGAAGCCTGTCGATATTCTCAACGTAGTCGAGTGAGTCGTCGATGAAGAACTTCAACTCGGGTATGATTCTAAGCTGATGGCGCTCCAGTGTGCCTAGTTCGTATCTTATCTGACTCACATGAGCATTTATGTTGTCAAGTATCTCTTGTGCTTTTTCCGAAGGGAATATGCTCAGGTAGGCTTTTGCCACGCTGAGGTCGGGACTTACCCTTACGGCACTTACTGACACCAGCAGACCACGTGTCTGTCGTGTCTGTTGCTGAAAGATTGTCGAAAGGTCTTTCTGTATCAGTCGTGCAACCTTATTCTGTCTGTTTCCGTCCATTTTCTATTTCTTTTTGTGAATGATTGTCAACCCGTCTCTGAGGGGCAGTATCACTTTCTCCACTCTTGTATCGCTGGCTACGAAATCGTTGAATGCTTGGATGCTGGCTGCCTGTGGGTCGGCATGTTCGGTGTTAAGTACGTGTCCATCCCATAGTGTATTGTCAACCAAGATGTATCCGTCGTCATTCAGGTGGCTCAGCACCATCTCATAGTAGTCCAGATATTTCCGTTTGTCGGCATCGATGAATGCCATATCAAACTTCATTCCCAACTTTGGCACTATATCCAGTGCGTCACCGATGTGCATCGTAATCTTGTCGGCATATGGAGAACCCTCAAACCAAGGACGTGTGAAGTCCTCCTGTTCATCGTTTATCTCTATGGTGTGCAGATGTCCGCCCTCGGGCAGTCCCTCAGCAATACACAGTCCGCTATATCCGCTGTATGTTCCGATTTCCAATACCAGTTTCGGTTTCACCATGCCGACCAGCATCTTCAGTATGCGTCCCTGCACATGCCCACTTGCCATCCGGCTGTAGAGCAGATGTAGGTTGGTCGCTCTGTAGAGCCTGTGAAGGTAGTCACCCTCGGGGTCGATATGGTTCTTTATGTAGTCGTCCAGTTCATCCTGGAAATCTACAAAGTCGGAAATCAGAATATCCTCACGCATCCTCTCCGCCTTTTTTACTTTTGTGCCAGAAAAGCCTCAACTGCCAATCGGTAGCTGTCAAGTCCGAACCCGCAGATTACACCTTGACAGGCACAACTTATCATCGAGTGGTGACGGAACTCCTCTCTCTTATGTACGTTGGAGATGTGCACTTCGATGACAGGAGTATTGATACCCCTGATGGCATCCTGTAGAGCCACACTAGTATGGGTATAGGCACCTGCATTCAGCACTATGCCATCCCACGAAAAACCTACCTCATGAAGTTTGTTTATCAGTTCGCCCTCGACATTCGATTGGAAATAATCGAACTCTACTTCAGGATAGCGTTTCTTCAGTTCGTTGTAGTAATCCTCAAAACCGCGTGCTCCGTATATTCCGGGTTCACGCTTGCCTAGCAGGTTCAGGTTGGGGCCGTTTACTATCAGAATTTTCATCATTAGTCAAAATTTTTGCAAATATAATGTTAAACAAGTGCAGAACAAAATAAATTTATTTATTTTAACTTCTACTGCATATATCGCTTTTCTCCTCCCCAACGTTCGTTCAGACCGTCGAAGAATGCTTCGTTAAATAGTTTCATCCACGACCACGAACGCTGGAACAGAATCAGATAGCCCTCGCTGATGAAGTAGTAATATGCAAGAATCATAGTTTTCAAGACTATGTTCTGATGACGTATCTTCTTGTTATACACTTTATTACGGCTCATGCAATACATCTTCCAACGTACCGGTTTGAAATGCCCGAGAACAAGAAAGTGTACATCTGTATCCTGCATCACGGGATGCATATGGCGTGCGCTGAAGATGCCGTGAGGCGGAAAACCGGCCTCCTTCATTCGCATGTCATAGTTCATTTCATCGCCATATATGAAAAGTTCCCGTTTGGGAATTCCTACTTTTTTTACGGCTTCCAACGAGAACAGACCGCCGTTGAACGGATTACAATACATTGGCATCACTTCTCCTCCACCATAAGCTGCCTGCAGGGTCTTGGGGTCGTAACTTCCCCTGCATGAGCCGTTCAATCGTTCGGGATGACCTATGTCCATCAGTACAGGGGTTACATAACCATATTTATCCACGTATTTCGACAGAATTTCAAGACAGTCCTTAGCTGGCAGTCCGTCGTCATCAAGCATCCAGAATGCATCATACCCACCTTCGTTCAAGGCTGTTTCCATACCGAGTGAGAAACCCATGGCTCCACCACCGTTGATGTCGAGATAGTTGTAGTTTACTTTCACCCCGTCCACCTCCTTGTCGTAGCCTAACGATTGCAGAAGTTGAGGAGTTCCGTCGGTAGAATGGTTATCAACGACATATATGCACGCGGGTTTCAAGGTCTGATTGGCAACTGCTTTCAGACATTCTACCAGCACATCTTTTCGGTTGAATGTAGGTATGGCTACTGCTATCTTCATTGGTTCAGTCCTTTCTTTTTCAGATACATTTCCACCATTTCAAGGTCGTCTCTGTATGTCACTTTCAGGTTGGCATCATCGCCCTCCACAATCTTAATGGGTATGTCGGGACGGTACTTCAATAGTATTCCACAATCGTCGGTGGCCTGAAAGTCTGGGTCTTTCAGTCCTATCTCGTATGCCGACTTTATCACCTCGATATCAAAACCCTGTGGAGTCTGTGCCCGGTACATCGTACTACGGTCTGGAACCGACTGCAACACTCCGTCCTTACATACAAGAATGGTATCGACCGAAGGTACGGCTACTCCACACGCTTGTGCCGATTCCAACGATGAAATCACGTCATCTACTATACGTTCCGACACCAAAGGACGTGCTGCATCGTGGAAAATCAGGTTGACATCTTCATAAGCATATCTACGAATGGCTACAAGACTTGAGTCGTATCTCTCCTTGCCTCCTTCGAGTATGGCAGCCACCTTCCTGTAGCCACCGGCTCTCACAAGTTCGGCAACGCGTTCCACATAGTCCCTATGAGACACGATGACCACCTCGTCAATTCCAGGATTGTCGTCAAACGTCCTTACCGAGTAGTCCAGTATGGTCTTTCCGCCTACAACTAAAAACTGCTTCGGAGTCTGATCTTCTCCGTTGCCTCCCATCCTGCTGCCCTTACCTCCGGCAAGGACTACTGCCACATTGCGTTTTCCCATAGTCTTATATTTTCCGTTTGAAGATATAAACAAAACTCTCTCTGAGTATCTTTGCTTTCAGTACCCATAATACTGCCAGATATATCACGGCTGCCATCATTATTCTTACTGAAAGCAGGAGGTATATATTCTCAATGCCGAGAGTTGCGAAGTAGGTTATTATCATCGATGCTGCAGCCAAAAGGCAGAATGGCAGTATGTCCCTCAAGGCCTGCACAATGCTGAATCCTATCTTTCTCCACACAAAGAAATGCCATATCCAAACCCACAAGGCAACTATGCATGCATACGATACCACCATATCCCTCACACCGCCTCCAGCATAGTGTATTCCGATGATGGTAGCCAGCAGTACCAGTCCCTGACTAATGATGTTCCACATGTATATGTTTGATTGTCCCCTGGCAATCAACATATTGAAATAAAGCGTAGAGATGGGCAGAAATGCACCTCCAACACACAATATCCGCATCAACAAGGCACTAGGCAACCACTTCTCACCAATGAGAACCACTATGAATTCGGGAGCTATAAGTGAGAGTCCGAACATAACGGGGAAACTCACGAAGCAGGTGAAGCGGAGCATCTTACTGAACGAATGGCAGAGACGTTCCTTGTCGTCACCTACCTGTACAAACGTAGGTTGTGCCACGCCCTGCACCATACCCGTAATGGTCTGACTACCCATAGTGTTCCATTTCTGAGCCTGGGTATAAAGTCCTACCTCACTTTTGTTGTATAGTTTTCCTATTACGAGTGCAAAAATGTTGTTGTTGACCTGATTGAAGATATTCGTGATAAGCATCTTACTCGAAAAACCGAACATCTCCCTGATGGGTTGGAACGATATGTTGAACGAAGGACGCCAACCGCTTACTATCCAACTCAAGAGCGATACTGTGAAATTGAACAGAAGAGTCTGTGTGGCAAGTCCCCAGTATGCCATACCGTTATATGCCATGATTACGCCGACCGTACCCGATACCAGCAGGGCTACCACTCCTATTATCGCCAGGGGTTTCTGACGTATCTGTCGGAAAAGTATTGCTCTCGGCACTATGCTGAACGAGGCTATGAAGAAACCTAGGAAATAGTAGCGAGAAAGCGAAGTGAACAGCGGTTCGTGGTAGAAACCGGCAATCAGTGGAGCTGTAAAGAAGAAGAGCAGGTACATCGTGAAACTCACCACCACGTTAAACCAGAATACCGAGTTGAAATCCTTGTGACTTGCTTCTCTCCTGTTTGTCAAGGCTGTTACGAATCCACTGTCTTGCAACGAATTGGCTACCAATGCAAAAATCATCAGCATACCGATGAGTCCGTAGTCGTCCTGCGAAAGCCGACGAGCCAGTATGATGCCGAATACGGCATTCAGCAGTTGTATAGTTCCGCTGTTGAATGCTGACCAAAACAGTCCTTTTGCAGCTTTGTCCTTTAGTGTTGCCGGCATACTGTTAGGATTTGATAATCTCCTCAATGGTAAGTCTATGATGTAGCTCTACAAAAAAATGCGGATGAGGCACTCGCTTTTCTTCTGGAGGCAACTCCATATAATTACCATATAGTTTTCGCAAATAAGCATCATAATTCCGTGGTACTGTGACAGTTGTATCTTCGAAAGGCAGCTCTACCACATCCTTAAACCACTCCGTTTGAAATATCCTGCCTTCCCACTGGGTTACACATACAGTCTTACTACCTTTCTTGCCCACATATGTCTTTTCATATTCGATGAAGGCCTGGAGATAACGTTCCGGATGTCGTTTCCTATAGCAATTCAGAATATACAGCCCTACCTGATGTATGTCAAACCGCAGGACGCTTTTTACAAAATGAGAGACTGGATAATAGCTAAGAGCATTGATGTATTTATCGAAAAAGTAATGACTCCGATATTGACGCGCCGTGATGACATCATCCGGTTCTTCAAACTCGTCCAAGGGAAAGATATCTATATAAACTCCCATAATGAAAGGCAGTCGCTCTATCTCCCATATAGTAGATTCCATATGCGATATCTTAGCAAATGGGATATAGTACCCCTTGTTATTGTATGATAGTATCTCATAACCATATGGGGTTAGTTCAGAGTTAAGAGAGAGCAGACGGTTATAATCGGCACGCGGCATGTAAATGTCGATATCGTCATCCCAAGGAATGAAACCTTTGTGACGTACTGCCCCAAGCACCGTACCGCCACAAGCCACATATTGCAATCCATGCTGTGCCAGAAAAGACTTTACAAACTTGAAGGTCTGCAGCAGGCAATGCTTCATTTCTGCACTTGTATAGTTCTGTTCTCTCATGCTGTAAACTGATTCTGCTTTAATCGTATAGGTTCAAGAACTGCTCTGCACACCACAGTTGCCACTTCTGATTGCCCGTAAGTTGCTGCATCGGAATGTCCTTGCGGAACTCTTCCCTTTGCGGACCTTCCCAGTCCTTGAATATAGCATCCACAGGGCGCGGCATTGGAATCTTTGTGGGTATAGGTAATTCGGGATATTTCATGGCATAAAGACCACGAACCAAATACTTAGGTTCGCCTCCTCTCACTCTCGCCATGTCGAGAGGTTCGGTCATAACCAGTCGGGCATACGGGTCGTAATAGGGCATTTCAGCCATGCCGAATGCATTCAGATACGAGCCGGAACTCTCTATTGCGAATACCTCGTCCATAAACCGCATATAATCTATGCTATCCTCGCCCGTGCGATATTTCTCGTACAGTTCCATCTGTGAAACAGGATTAGTGAGTACCAATCCCGGTTCCAGGAACGTATATCTTTTCACGAATCCATCGAAGGTCCATAGTGGTGAAATCAGTTTATCCATACCACCGAAAATCAAATCAGCACTTTCACCTGTCAGCATCATCTCCACTCCTTCCTTCTTTGCGCAGATGGCAGCTTTGTATATCTGTGGTTCGATTGAATGTACAGGAGACCATTTCCCGGCCATCACTATGGGTGTGTATTTTTTGTAGTCATCAAACGATATACTTATAAGATGGTGAACAAGATTCAGTTTTTTACAATACTGTTTTGCCCTTTCTACATCATTGTCGAACACACCGGTATCTGACACAAATGTATAGGCATGACTGCCAGGTTTCAGATATGTGGCAAGATTTGCACTATCCATACCACCCGAAAGCAGTATGCCTATGTTGTCATATTTTTCATACAACTCGTCTATCTGCCTACGTATTTCCCTGTCGATATCGGCCGAAGTCTTCACTCCCCTCTGCTCTTCCCGTGCCACCGGCTGATAGTTTGTGTGCTTAAATCCCTTATAAAAGTCCATGCCATCTTTCCATATAAAACGGAAAGCCATGTAAGAACTGAGACAAAAATCCTTGTTATTCATAACTTCCATATTATTTTAAATCCTGTAAATCATGTTTTCTTACCGCATTGAGAGCCTCGTTTATCTTGGTTGAGGAAACGCCTTTGGTATATGGAAAATACACAATCTTTATGCCTTCACGGGCAAAGTCCTCTTCATACTTCTTCCATTTTTCCGTTCCATACCAGTCATCACCCACAAACAGATATTCCGCACCGAGTTTCTTGCATGCTGTCAATTTATCCATATCGTATTGAGGCACTGCAGCATCCACATATTTACAACTGCGCACCAGCTCTATTCTGTCTTCGAACGGAATCATGGCTTGCTTTCCTTTGTAGGCTACCAGTTCATCAACTGTAACACCTACTATCAGTTTGTCACACATGCCCTTGGCATTCTTGAGTAGATTCAGGTGACCTATGTGAAACAGGTCGTAAACTCCTGTCGTGTATCCTATTGTCATTTTTTTGAGTATTATATATGCAACGTTAAACCTTATTCTTGAATCGTCCGCTGAGCCAAGGCACTTTCTCCACGTATGCCACCAGAAGGAAGCAGATGGCAAAGATTACCACCGTCAGTATCGTGAAATCATCCCAGTTTCCGCGCAGCGACTTTACATTGGCCGAGCGCACCAGTTTGTAAAACTGTATTATCGGATAATGAGCCACGAAGAAAACCATCGAATGCTCACCTATGAAATTCACCACCGGAACCCTCGGCATCTTCATCGAAAGGAGCAGTCCTGAAAGTCCGCAGAGCGACAGCGTTATATTCGAGATGATTATCAGCGCACCGCCTTCCCAGCGGTTCTCCGACATCGTATATTTTCCTCCGTATTTCCAGTTCAGCCATACGAACGCAGCCACCATCACCAGCGAAAACGCAACCGTCACCTTCCTGCCCATCTTCTCCATAGCGAAATGCCACAACCTGCCCAGATAGAACAGGTATATACCTATGAACACATTACTCATACTCAGCCACAGCGGGTTACCCTTCGTCCACAACCACCAGCTAATCCAAGGAAACACCAATATCAGCCAATGCGCCTTCACATTCACCACCGCCTTGTGATGGTGCCATTGCAAAGCCTTCGGTATCGGTATGCGCAACAGAGGAGGCAGTTTAGATATCAAATGAGCAAAAATATACGCCATGAAAAAAGAGAGGAGGAACCAACAGGGCGGATTGCCGTAGAACATGCTCGACTCCCATATATGCTGCAACTGCAACTGTTTCACCACAGTATTCTTCGGATCGAGGATAAACCATACGAAGAAGAAAAAGATGGCACTTCCTATCGCACCCCACACCATGTAGGGAATCATCAGCTGCTTGAACTTCTTCTTGCAGAACTCCTTCGAATTGCCATCGACCGTCTTGTTGAAATAACCGGCCTTAAAGAAGAAAAACGACATAAAGAAATAGCTCCAATCCATCACTGGTACCCACCAGTCGGCACCTGCGAATCCACAAACGCCGGTGATGTGATTCATCACCATGCGTATGATACAGATGCCGCAAAGCAGGTCGAAAGCATTATTGCGTTTCTTCATTTTTTCTCTTTTGCATGCGAAGGTACGAATTTTATTTATAACTTTGCAACAGACATCCGTTTTCTGATGAAAAAAATAGCATATATCATCTCAGCCTATACCGATGCACCCCATCTCCTGAGGCTAGTAGAGCGTCTCTCAACCCATGGAGACTTCTACGTTCATGTCGATGCAAAAATCGACGACACCCCCTTCCGCAGCCTTCTCGAGGGCAAGGTTCACTTCGTCCCACGTCATTGGATAAGTTGGGGAGGCTGGAGTCAGGTGGAGTACCACCAGGAGCTGCTATCTGCCGTCGTACATAGCGGTAAAGACTACAGCCACATAGTCTGTCTCTCCGGACAGGACTACCCCCTGTGGTCACCCCAGCGCATCGTCCGTTTTTTCAACGAAAACCCCGAACGTCAGTTCATCGCAGGCTACAACATGACAGCTGGTCATCTCCAACCCGACTATATCACCCATTACCATTTCTTTCGCGACCTCCAATGGCGCAACCAATGGCTCAAGAACAAATTCATCGTAGCTTCCCGTTGGCTGATGAAACCTCTCTTCCACAAACCGCCACAGGTACTTATCGACGGCACTCCATGCGACATCTACAAAGGTTCCGACTACTGGGCTATCACTCCCGACTGTGCCCGATACGTAATCGAAAAACTCCGTCAGCCCTCCTTCCGTAGCTACTTCCAAACCAGCTTCGTTCCTTCCGAGATGTGCCTGCAGACTATCATCTTCAACTCTCCCTTCGCTGTTCAAGGACTTCTCCACAACGACTCCAACTATCCCGGACTTCCATACCTCACTCCACTCCATTTCATCGACTACCACGGAATGATTAAAATCCTCGATGAAACCGACTATTCCCGTCTCATCGAAAGTGGTCGTATGTTCTGCCGGAAAGTCGTAACCGGAACCAGCGACCTCCTAGTCCAAATGATAAATTCAGACGCAGCTTTTCCAGCATGCTATCTGCCCGATATCGACTATATGACCATTACCGAAGCTACAGGCAATAAGTAGTCCTGTAGCCGTGAGGAGTGGTACCGGAGAGTTTGCGGAAGAGACGGATAAAGTAGGAATGGTCGCTGAAACCAAGGGTAAAGGCAATATCCTTGATGGGATTCTCAGTAGTGAAAAGCAATAGTTGCGCCTTCTCTATCTTCTTCCGATTTATATATTGTATCGGAGACGTTCCCAATTCGTTCTTGAAGAGACGAATCAAGTGAGGTTTTGTGACACATGCAATATCTGCCAGTTCGCCTATCTCGATGTTCTTGCAAATATTGCGGTGAATATGTGTGAGCACTCGTTTCAGCCGCTCGTCCTGAGTCCATACCCTGAGTGTGGCTTTGCGGACAAAACGTGAGAATAGCATCAGCGTGGTTCCACGGAGTTCCATCTTCTCCCAGAGAGCGAGGTCGTGATAGCGACGTACGTAATCAGCGAATTTTGTCGTATTATCGTAAGTCTGCGGGTCGGAGTCGGCCAATTTAGCATAAGGAAACTGACGGCAGAGCTGTTCGAAGAGGTGCTCGTCACCCTCCTCTGCCTCCACCTCGCTGGGAAAATCATAAAGTTCCATCACGTTCATCTCGTTGCGGAATCCCTCATACACGTGCAGATAATAATGAACGAAGTGTCCCTTGCACTGATACGAGTGGGTGGTATATGCAGGTATCATGTAGAGATGACGGGGACTGAGGGTGACGCATTTATCAGCGAAACACACCTGCGCCTCACCCTCCGACACATAATATATACGCGTACAGGGGGAATTGACGTTCTGCCAGTTCCAGTCGCCCTGATGCTGCGCCTTACCAACGTTCAGCATCAGCAGGTTCATCGATTCAATAGGTATCTGCATTCCGATGGCGAAGATACATATTTTTTGTTTTCCGACGACAATCTTTCTTGCAAAAAAATCAATTTTGTCCTATTCTAAATCAAAATAATGATATTATTTCCGTAGGATATTCCCCAACTTTGCACCCGAAAAATAATCTTTCAACATTACCACTGTCTTTAAACTTTCAACTATATTTTATGATTAAGAATTTTACTTTAGGGCTGTCGCTTCTTATGGCAGCCACTGTGAACGCTCAAAAGGAAGATGTACCTATTGAGACTGGTTCGTTCGAAAACTCATGGGAATCGCTCAGCGATTGGGAATGTCCTGAATGGTTCAAGGATGCAAAGTTTGGAATCTGGGCACACTGGGGCCCGCAGTGTCAGGCCGAGGACGGCGACTGGTATGCCCGTTTCATGTACTACGAAGGCTCCGGCCAGTACAACTGGCACGTCAGCCACTTCGGCAACCCCTCTGAGTATGGTTTCAAGGAGCTGTGTCGCGACTGGACAGCCGACCAATGGGATCCCGAAGCCCTCGTATCTCTCTACCACAGCGTAGGTGCCCGCTACTTCATGACGTTGGGCAACCACCACGACAACTTCGACCTTTGGGATTCTCCCTATCAGGAGTGGAACTCCGTGAATATCGGTCCTAAGAAGGATATCGTGAAGGGTTGGAGCGATGCCTGCAAGAAATATAATTTGCCTCTTGGTGTGTCAATGCATGCCAGCCACACTTGGACATGGATGGAACCGTCACAGAACTATGACGGTAACCTCACCAAGGCTGAGGGAGTAGGCAAATGGTGGGAAGGCTACGACCCCCAGGAGCTCTACGCTCAGGATCATACCCATTCTACAGGATGGACCAGCAGCGGCACCATTCACAGCCAGTGGGCTTGGGGCAACGGAGCCAGTCTGCCGTCGGCTGCCTACAAGCAGAAATTCCAGAACCGTGTGCTGCAGTGCATCAACGACTATCAGCCTGACATGCTGTATTTCGACGATACCGTGCTTCCTTTCTACGGTTGCGACG
This sequence comes from uncultured Bacteroidaceae bacterium, assembly GCA_905233285.1. Lineage (GTDB taxonomy): Bacteria > Bacteroidota > Bacteroidia > Bacteroidales > Bacteroidaceae > Minthosoma. Next base: position 3,961 of record CAJODY010000008.1, on the reverse strand, counting down.
AGAGCATCGGTCTGAATATCCTGACACACTACTACAACAAGAGCGCTGCTCAGCATGAAGGTCAGCAACAGGTTGTTGTCATGGGTAAGATTCTAGATGAGGGTCAGAAGGAGTCCCTCCTGTGGGATGTGGAGCGCGGCATTCCCGACCGTCCACAGACCAAGTACTGGCAGACCTGTACCTGTATCGGTTCCTGGCACTACGACATCAACAACACCAACTACAAGAGTGCTGAGCAGGTGATTTCCATGCTTGTGGATATCATTTCCAAGAACGGTAACCTGCTTCTCTCCATCCCCATTCGCGGCAACGGTACCATCGACGACAAGGAGCGCAACGTGCTCAACGGCATCAAGGCATGGATGGATATCAACAGCGAGAGTATCTACGGCACCCGTATGTGGAAAAGCTTCGGTGAAGGTCCTCTGGCAGAGGCTGTCAACCCTATCAGCGAGCAGGGTTTCAACGAGGGAAACAACTATTCCAATAAGGACGTGCGCTATGTGCAGAAGGACGAAAAGGTATATGCCACTATTATGCGCTGGCCCGCTGCAGGCGGCTTCACCTTCAAGGCATTCTCCATCGTCGAACCTTCCTATAGCGGTGAGGTGGATAAGGTGGAACTCCTGGGCTACGGTGATGTTCCTTTCGCACAGGGTATCGAGGGTCTCACCGTTGAGGTTCCCTCCACGAAGCCTAATTCAATAGCTCCTGTCTTCAAGGTCAGCTTCAAGGACGACGACCGCTCCGAATACGAGATTCTCCAGTCAATTATTGCCGATATGGAGGAGGTTGCGGAGGTGCTTGCTCCCCAGGCTCATCCCTACAACACAGGTAAGGTCAATGTTGCCAAACTCGAGGCTCTTCGCACGGTTATTGCAGAAGTGAAGGAACTCCCCTCCACAGCATCCTCAGAAGAGATTGCCACAGCTCGCGAGGCATTATCTACTGCATATCACGACGTTAACGACAACCGCAATCGCGGCGGTGTCTTCGGTGGTGTCGTTGAGGACAATCTCACCAACGAATATCTCGTCGAGGGTTCTGCCTTCACACGTGCAGCAGGTGGCAGCTACCGTTTCGGTAAGCCCGCAAACTGGACTGTTGAGAACTTCAATATCCCCAACGGCGGCGACGGCACGAAGCAGGGTCTCGACAAATATACCGGCAATGAGGCTCTCATGCTCGGTGTGTGGAACGATGCCGGTAAGAACACCGATGGTGACCTTTCCAATGCACGCATCTACCGCAAGATTACTATGCCCGCAGGTAAATACTACTTCGGTGCTGCCTACAACGCAGCCTATCAGCTGAGCCAGCAGGCTTATATGTTCGTGAGCAAGGAACTCTGCAATACAGCAGACATCCCCGCTCAGTCCATTGCCTACTACGGACTCAGCAACTGCAGCAACGACCTGAAACTGTTAGGCCTTTATTTCCAGCTCGAAGAGGAGACGGAGGTGTATATCGGATTCCAGGCAAACCTTCTCAACGGTTCCTCCACTCAGGAGTTCCGTGCCGAGCGCGTGGCTCTCTATGTTCCCAAGGAGGTTGCCGACCGTCATTCCGAGGAGAAGGGCTGGCAGAAGATAACTGCTCTTCCCTCCGACGTAAGCCAGTACTTCTATGCTATCTACGACACCAACACCGACAACGGTCTGGTGCTTGGTGCCGGCAACAATCAGGGTGCCTCCAATCAGACCATGTGGTATCAGGCCGACGTATATCCCGAAGGAACCAAGGATGCCCTGTGGATTTTCGACGGCTTCGACAGCAATAACTATTCCGGTGCCAATGTGGAGAATCTCAAGTGGCTCGTTATCACGGGTGTGAACAATGCCGACTACTGCTTGCAGCACGACAATCCCTGGAACTATCGCACAGGTAACAACGGCGAGGGTTGGACCGACCGCTGCTACGTGGCTCCTGCATATCTTCCCGAGGGTTATTGGACTCTGCAGAACAACAACGGCAATGCCTACATCGGCCATTGGGACGATACCGACGAAATTGCCGGTAATGCAAGCGGCAACCGCATCGGTCACTACGATTTCTACGCCATCCAGCGCGGCAAGTATGTTGAGGCTGTGGAGACTCTCGACAAGGCTACTGAGGACAATCCCATCGACATTTCCTATGTCATCAACAATAGCGACGCTGGTCGCTACAACAACTTCCACTCCAAGCAGCCCGTAGGCTGGACACTCTCGCGCGACGATGCCTTCGAGTGCGAATATTCCAGCTATCTTCCCACCAAGGTGGGTGCAAGCTACTTCAACAAGTGGCAGGGGTCAGGCAACCTCACCGACCGCTCTATGAGTCAGACAATCACCGCTCTTCCTGTGGGTAAGTACTGCCTCAGCGTCACCTCATCTTCCAACGTCATCCATCAGGGTGCCTATCTCTTTGCCAACGACAAGGAAGCCGATATGACGCAGCTCACCAACAACAAGGCAAGCATCACTCTCGATATTGCCGACGGTACACTCGAATTCGGTGTGCGCCTCAAGAACTACACCAGCAACGACTGCAAATTCGACCACTTCACCCTCGAATACCTCGGCAACCCCTCAGTGCCCGATGAAATCGAGACCATCGAGACAGATGCCACCATCCAGCCCGATGCCGACAGCGCCATCTACGACTTTAGCGGTCGCCGTCGCAACCAACTCGTCTGCGGCTTCAACATCGTAGGCAAGAAGAAAATCTTCAAGTTCTGACGTCATACTCACACAATAGAATAACCAAAAGTGCTCACTCAAGTGGGCACTTTTTTTGTCATTTTCCATCAAAATACTTGTTTATATCATACAAAAGCCGTACGTTTGCGGCGCAAAATCGAGAATATTTTGCGGAGATAAACCATTCTATTCACCGCACATATGCGGAGATAAACGGTTCCTGGCATGCCGCTTTCTTCCCGCTGGGCTATAGCGACGGGTATAAGATTACCGTTGCCAACTGGCGTGTAGGCGACGAGCCGATGCAAGTCGTCAGCGGTCCGATGGGCAAGCAGAAAGTGCATTTCGAGGCACCGCCAAGCAACGCTGTGCCAGCGATGATGGAGCAGTTCATCGCGTGGATTAATGCTGACAACAAGACCGACGAAGGAGGGCGCTCCACCAATTACGAGTTGGTGGAACAATAAAATCGGACATCAATCCTGTTTCTATTTACGCCGACAATACCAGAAAGTCCTTCAGACCCAAATCTGAGGGACTTTTCCTTTATGGTAAACTTGGCTTCGCACAGTTTCACCACGTCCCCTGTCATCCTACCTGCCCCCTGTCATCTGTAGTTAAAACATGGTAGACATGGACACGTGTATCAACAGAAACTGATGAAATAATGCGGTTTCCGCCCGAATTTATTCGGTAGAATGAAGCTAAATAGTCCATAAAATGATACCCTAAATTCAAATATTTCGTTAATAAACCAGCGGAAACAATATATTTTTACCACTTTCCGCTTGTTTTTTCACGAAATAATACAGCGTTATGATTAAGGCAGTTATAGACACAAATGTAATTGTGTCGGCATATATCACAAAGAACCTGGAAGCGGCAACTTCCAAAGAATTATGTGAGAACTTCAACACCACACTTTGTCAGAATCACCCTCCCAGTCAACGTAAAAAGTGACCCAAAAGATGACCCAAAAGAATTGTCTGAGCGTCAGGAACTTATGCTAAAAGTAATAAGTGCAAATGATACAATAACCATTCAAGAAATGACCCAAAAGATAAAAGTGTCCGAAAAAACAATAAAACGTGAAATGGCATTGCTTCAAGAAATGGGTTTACTTATCCGTGAAGGTGGCAGAAAAGAAGGTCGTTGGGTTGTTAAGAAATAATATGTCACTCACTGAAGTGAACCCAGAAAGTTGGACACAACTTAAAGGTTCACAATGAAACGGAAATACAGTTTAGAAGAAAAATTGGCGTTTATCAGTTTGGTCGAGC
>CAJODY010000007.1 GCA_905233285.1 uncultured Bacteroidaceae bacterium | reverse complement strand
GTACATCTCTCACTTAACCGTATCGTTCACTTCGCTACGCTCGTGCAAGATACTTGCGCTCAACATAAAAAATAAATGATTTTATTTTGTTCTGTATTCACTTAACCGTATCTTTGCAGAGAAGTATCGACATATGACCTCAGCGGAGGTGCCGGTACAGAACTTTATGGAAATATAACAAGCGTTTGCTGTTATTCGGAAAAGCTTCAAGAATCTAGCACATTCAAAAAAGACAAAACCGAAGAATAAGTTGCAAGCGTCTGTGCGATAAGCATGGGCGTGACTTATCTGGTTTTGTGGGCAAGTGCTAGAGCCTTTGAAGCATGGATGATGAACGTTCATGCTTTCTTTGTGCTCCACTCCCCACATCCGAAGATAAGCAATACGCATTAATGCGTAGCGTATGGCTAACAAGAACATGAGCGATGCAAAGACTGCAAGAAAGGATGAGTTCTACACGCAGTTAACTGACATCGAAAAGGAATTGCAACATTATTGGCCTCACTTCCGCGATAAGGTTGTGCTCTGCAATTGTGATGACCCTTATGAGAGTAATTTCTTCAAATACTTTGCTCTTCGTTTCAATCAGTTAGGTTTGAAGAAACTGATTTGCACTTGCTATAATGGTTCGCCAGTTCAAGGTAATGAGTTGGTGTTCTGTTTTGAGCCGTGGGAAGGCGAGGTCAGGAAACAGGCGTATAAAGTAGAGATAACAGAAGTGACGGATGTCAATGGCGATGGTGCTGTTGACCTTGCAGATGTACGTTATCTTTTGCAGAATGATAAGAATGTTCTTTCCACTTTGCAGACAGGAGATTTTCGTGACCCTGAATGTATAGAACTTCTAAAGCAGGCAGATATTGTTGTTACTAATCCTCCTTTCTCATTATTTCGAGAGTATCTTGCACAACTCGTTAAATACAATAAGAAATTTTTGATAATTGGTAATGTCAATGCAATAACATACAAAGAGGTTTTTCCACTTATGAAAGAAAATCTCCTATGGCTCGGACCAAGCATTACAAGCGGTGATCGTAAATTTAACGTACCAGATAATTATCCATTAAATGCAGCAGGGTGTGGTGTAGACAATGATGGGAGAAAATATATTCGCGTAAAAGGAGTTCGATGGTTCACTAATCTTGATCACAAGAAACGCCATGAAGAACTTGACCTTGTTTGTAGATATTCGTCTGAAGAATATCCAACTTATGATAATTATGATGCAATAGAAGTAAGCAAGACATCAGATATACCCTATGATTATATGGAATCGATGGGAGTGCCAATAACTTTTTTAGATAAATTTAGTCCAGACCAATTCGAGATTCTAGGATTAATGTCCGGAGCAAAAGGAGATGGGTTAACAAATGGCAATGATGGTAGAGCGAAATTTTATGTAAAAGGAAAAAGTGTTTATGCAAGAATTCTAATCCGTAACAAACACCCTCAAAAGCCATGATGACAATAAAGCAAATAGAAGTGACTGTTGGCGAGATAGTCAAAGGTTATGTAAATAACGACGAACAGGGAGTTCGCGGATATGACGGACAGTTGGACATCCGTCCTCCTTATCAGCGCGAATTTATATACAATGAAAAGGAACAACAGGCTGTGATAACAACTGTGCTGAAAGGTTATCCGCTGAATGTGATGTATTGGGTGAAACGAAGTGATGATGCAGACTGCCCTTACGAAGTGATGGACGGACAGCAACGTACACTTTCGCTTTGTGAATATGTGGACGGAAAGTTCTCATACGACTTCAAGAACTTCTTCAATCAGCCGGAAGATATACAGAAGAAGATACTCGACTATAAATTGACGGTCTATGTATGCGAGGGTGATGCTTCAGAGAAATTGGAATGGTTTCAGACCATCAACATAGCAGGTAAGCCACTCAATGAGCAGGAGATAAACAACGCCATCTTTGCAGGACCATTCGTAACAGATGCCAAACGTCACTTTTCAAAGACGAATTGTGGCGCATACCGCTTGGGAAAAGACCTCGTAAACGGCACTCCTATCCGTCAGGACTTCCTGAAGAAAGCACTTGAATGGATGGCAGACCACGAGACCCGCAACGGACACAGACAGACAGCTGTAGGCTATATGGCTCAACATCAGCATGACCCAAATGCAAATAACTTGTGGACATATTTCCAGACAGTGCTTAACTGGGCTATAACGAACTTTGACATGAAGAAGTTCAAGAAGATAATGAAAGGTCTTGACTGGGCTATGCTTTATGACAAATATGGGAAAGAAACCCTCAATACAGCCGAACTTGGAAAACGTATCTCAGAACTGATGCGAGACAGCGAAATCCAGAAGCCTGTTGGAATCATTCCATACGTCTTGACAGGAGACGAACATTATCTTGACCTTCGCGCATTCCCTGACGACATCAAACTTGCTGTATGGGAAAAGCAAAACCACATTTGTCCTATTTGTGGTAAAGAGTTTGACTTGGAGTTTATGGAAGGCGACCACATCACCCCTTGGCGCGAAGGTGGACGAACCGTTGTAGAAAACTGTCAGATGCTCTGTAGGGAATGTAATCGCAGGAAAGGTGCAAAATAGAACTCAACGGAATTATTGTAAGAAAGGGGCTTAGTGCCTCTTTTTTCTTAATTTTGCAGATTGAGAAATAGTTTGTATTTTTGCAGGGGGCTAATACGTAATAAATAAAAAGTATAGCATGTTTGGTGTTTTAAGAAAAAAGAAGGAAATAGTACTTGACGAGTACCAAAAACTTGCACTTGATTGCATAGAGAGTGGTGAAAATCTTTTTATAACAGGTAAAGCAGGTACTGGAAAGACGGAAATATTAAAAAAACTCAGGAAGATATACGAAGGAAAAAAGGTGTTGGCTGTTGTTGCTCCGACAGGTGTAGCGGCAGAAAACGCAGAAGGTTTTACCATGCACAGCTTTCTTAGATTACCTCTAAAGCCATATCTTCCTGAGCACGAAGTGCTACCTAGTCTGTATCAATTAGATGCAGGAACGTCAGAAACACTTCGTGGTATAGATATGCTTGTTATTGATGAGATAAGTATGGTTCGATGTGATATGCTGGATGCAACTGACGCTATTTTACGACATTATAGAGGTAATAATCTTCCCTTTGGCGGTGTGCAACTAGTTATGTTTGGGGACTTGTACCAATTATGCCCAGTCGTGAAATCTGACGAGAAAGAGATTTTAGATGAGTATTATAATTCTCTGTATTTTTTCAGTAGCTATGCTTTACAGGGTCTTAGATATAAGGTTGTAGAGTTGGAGAAAATACATAGACAGGAAAATAGAAAGTTTATCAATCTTTTAAATAATATCCGTGTTGCCGATGTCGAATATTCTGACATCAAGGAACTGGATAAAAGATTAGAACCAGACTATCATCCAGGGGTTACTGATAAAGTTGTCACATTGATGACACATATCCACAAGACAGATAGATGGAATGAGGAGATGTTTGAGAAGCTAAAGAATCCAGTAAGAACTTATTCCGGCACGGCATGGAATTGGTTTGGTGGAAGATACCCTGTCAAATATAATTTGAAGCTGAAGGTGGGTGCTCGCGTGATGTTTCAACGAAATGACAACGAAGGACATCAGTATGTCAATGGAACAATGGGATGGGTGAAGAGCTTGTACAATGATTACATTTTAGTGGAGAAAGATAATGGTAAGATTGTGGATGTTAAACGTGCAAGATGGGAACAGTATTCATATTACGTTGATAAACAAACAAAAAAAATATATACAGAGGTCTCAGGAACCTATACTCAGTTTCCGTTGAAATTGGCTTGGGCAGTAAGTATCCATAAAAGTCAGGGACTGACGTTCAACGAGGTGGCAATTGATGCTTCCAAATCATTTGCATTCGGTCAGGTATATGTAGCTCTGAGTCGTTGCAGGACACTCAAAGGAATTCATCTTCTCTCTAAAATCCCCGTTCAGAAAATCATTGCTGATAATATTGTTAGACAATATAGGGAATGCATAGATGAGGAAGGGAATGTAAAAATACCAGAATACTTTGAAAACGAAAATTATGAGTTGGAGCCACTTTGTCTTAACGTGTCAGAAAACAAGTATGATAAGATTGAGGCAGGAGAATTAAAGAATTATGGTCGTACAATTCAGACTCTTGATGACGCCAAGAAAATATTTTTGTACGATGGTGAAAGAATCTGTGTAAACAAGGTTTATGCAAACTTGAAGAAAGATTGGAATTTTACAGATACCAATAATGGAGATTGCCCTTTTATAATCAGGCAGTATGATGAAGTTGAGTTCTATTGCAGTAAGTGGGATATGTATAACCTTATGAAAATAGATGGGAGAATTGATGTAACTCTTGACGATAGAACACAATGCTGGAAATTTAGATTCAGGATAGGAAACCAATTGTAATTTATATAAATATAAAAAAGTGTCATAAGGATAGACCTGAAGAGAGAAGAGTAGAAACTAGAGTCTGATGTAATCTAAATCCTCTTCATTGAATCGATGATAAAGCCAATGGAATAGGGGCACCCTCCCATTTTGGGATAGTGCTTTGCGATAAAGGGATGGGGTAACGAAACGTTACTCCATCTTTTTCCAATATAAGGAGGTCGTAAAACGCGACACCCTTCATGTTTAATGTAATATGAATGCCCCTTCATCAAGTCGATGATAAAACCAATGGAGTGTGAATTAATTCAGAATGTAGAATTCATAATGAAGAATGAAGGAAGGTGTTGGATATTTGAATTTTTTTTCACATCTTTGCACCGGAAATAGCTGTATAATGAATATAGAAGAAGGCAGGGATTTTGCTTATGGATCTTGATATTATATATGCATCGTTGGTGGCTGACAAGATGTCGAAGACGAATTGGGGCGGATGCGGTTGTTCGTCGGTTTGGGTCACTCTGGCTGTGATGCTCTATCTGGTCGGTTATGCATCGTATTGGGTGTATGGATGGGCTACGGACCGGTTTACCGATTCGATTGAGTATGATTATGGCAGTTCTTGGGCTGCTGTAGCCCGCATAGCCATCGTATGCTGCATCGTTCTGTTCTGGGTATTGCTCTTTGCCCTGCTCTTGTATTTGGCAAGAAGAAACAAAAACTAATTACAATTTAGTTTAAATACATCAGGGACAGGACAAATGAGATGTATGATGTAAGATGTGAAATATTTTCTATAATTTTTGAGCCAAAACTTGCCTAAAATCTCAAAAAGGTGTATGTTTGCATCGTAAAAAATCTTAAAAAGGTGTAAAAATGGCGAATTATAATTCTCAAAAAGGTGCAAACAACATCATTATGAAACGTAAAATATATCAGCAACTCCTTGACTGGAAGGAAAAAAGAAATGGTGAAGTAGCACTACTCATAGAAGGGGCACGACGAATCGGTAAAAGTTATATCGTAGAGGAGTTCGCCAAGAATAAATATGAGTCGTATATCCTAATCGATTTCAATAAGGCTCCACAGATGGTTAGAGACTGGTTCGATCTCTATTTGGAAGACCTTGACACGCTGTTCCTTTATCTGAGCCAGCACTATAAGGTGAGACTCCATGAACGCAAGTCGCTAATTATCCTCGATGAGGTTCAGTTGTGTCCCAGAGCGAGAGCGGCCATCAAGTTTCTGGTGGCTGATGGCAGATATGACTATATTGAGACAGGGTCGCTGATGAGCATAAAGAAAAATACACAGGGCATCGTACTCCCATCGGAAGAACGTCCTATACAGATGTACCCCATGGACTTTGAGGAGTTTCTTTGGGCTACAGGTAACGATATGCTGATGGACTTGATACGGAAAATGTATGATGAGCAGAAACCGATGGGACAGGCTTTCCATCGTCAAGCTATGGATGCTTTCCGTCTGTATATGATAGTTGGAGGAATGCCACAAGCCGTCAAGAAGTATGTTGAGACCAAGGATTTTGATGCCGTAGATATTGCTAAACGCGATGTGCTGACTATTTATCGTAATGACATCTTTAATTATGCAGGAGAGATAGCCGAGAAGGTGGTATCTATCTTCGACCAGATTCCCCCTCAGCTATCCAAGCACGAAAAGAAGTTCCGCCTATCTGCCCTGAAGCCCGGTGCAAAATATCGCGATTGGGACGATGCCTTCTTCTGGCTGAAGGATGCGAGAGTTGTTAACATCTGCTACAATTCTACTGAACCGAATATCGGACTGAAGATTAACGAAGACCGCACAACGTTGAAGTGCTACATGAACGATACGGGGTTGCTGATTAGTCACGCTTTCGACGAAAAGGGTATCGTCTCGTCTGAGATTTACCAAAAATTGCTTTTTGGAAAGTTGGAGGTGAACGAGGGTATGCTCATTGAGAATATAGTAGCCCAGATGCTGGCGACCAACGGAAATAAACTTTTTTTCTATAGCAAGGCGTCAGAGGAAGCCGAGGAACGTATGGAAATCGACTTTTTGCTCCAGAAGGACAAAGTGACTACCCGCCACAATATCCGTCCGATAGAGGTCAAGAGTGGTAAGAACTACACGTTGTCCTCTCTGTCAAAGTGTATGAAGAAGTTTGGTGAACACATGACAACTCCCACTGTGCTTCATGCATCCGACTATAAAGTAGAAAATGGCATCACATATCTTCCGCTTTATATGACACCATTGTTGTAGTCGATTATAATGTTTAGCAAGACTGGAGTAAGAAGTCTGATGTTTGATGTTTGATGTTTGATGTTTGATGTTTCATGGTTCCCAAAGGAAGCGGGACATATCCACGTGTCCGTTGGGTTTGAAGCAGGTAGCCTTTCAAAACGTTCATTCCAGCGCAACAAGTTAGACATAAACATGCATTTTAGCGGAGTTTTAATACCCTAGATTTACATTTTAGCGGAGTTTTAATGCATTTATTTTGCATTTTAGCGGAGTTTTTGAAATATAATTTGTACATTTGCCGGCGTAAACCGCGAGGAAATCGCAAAACTATGAAGTTATGATCGACGAGAAGGTAATATTGCAGGTACTGGCTGAGCAACAAGAGGAAATAAAGGGCTATAAGCCGCAGAAGTGGGTGGCCCGCAAAGAGGAGTCGCTCTTCGAGTTCGACACCAAGATGGCTCAGGTAGTAATAGGTGTGCGTAGAAGTGGAAAATCAACAATTTGCCACAAAGTGCTATTGGAACGTGGCATCCGTTATGCTTATGTGAACCTGGATGATGACCGACTGTCAGAAATGAAGACCGAAGACCTCAATACGGTGCTCTCGTGTATCTATCAACTGTATGGTACCGACGTACCTTATTTGGTGCTCGATGAGATACAGAACGTAGATGGGTGGTACCTGTTTGTGAACCGTCTGTTACGTACTGATATGCATATATTTGTAACGGGTAGCAATGCTAAGCTACTTAGCGGCGAACTGGCCACGCATCTTACAGGTCGCTACAACGAGATTCACCTTTATCCTTTCTCGTTCTCGGAGTATTGTAACTACCATCAGGTTGATACCCAAAGCATTACCACTAAGGCTGAAGCCGAGCGTAAGCGTGCTTTTATGGATTACATACACGATGGAGGTTTTCCAGAGATGCAGGCCCTTCGCAATAAACGTGCGTATGTTCAAAGCCTGATAGAAGCCATTTTGCTGAAAGATATCAAGAAGCGTTTCAGGATTCGTGACGTAGATGCTTTGCGCAAGCTGGCTCATCATCTTATTAATAATGCATGCCAAGAGGTAAACTATGAGGATTTGACCAAAGAATTGGGTATGAGCGATAAGACGGTAAAGAAATACGTTGACTATCTTACGCAGGCTTTCTTGGTCAAGCTATTGACTCGACACTCTTTCAAGAGCAAGGAGAGAATACGCAATCCTAAAGCATATATCGTAGATACTGGTATGCAGGGAAACAGAGATAATGTGCTGGCTCCTGAAAATCTGGGATGGCGACTGGAGAATGCGGTATATATAGAATTGTTAAGGCGTTGCGCGTACGATTTTTTTGATGTGTACTACTATAAGCCAGCCCCCAGAGGGAAAGAGACCGACTTTGTGGTATGTGACAAGAATAAGGCTGTGGAATTGATACAGGTAGCCTACGAGATAGATAGCGCGAAAACCTATGATCGCGAGACATCATCGCTAGTTAAGGCATCAGTAGCACTCTCATGTAACAATCTTACCCTCATAGCATTCTCGCAAACGCGCGATGTTGAGATTGAGGGAAAAACAATACATGTCATTTCAGCATTGGAATGGTTGTTGCATAGATAATAGGAGAAGACGATATTCAAAGGCAAGAACGAGAGCTGATGTAAGAGGAGATGAGTTAATGCAGAATGCATAATGATGCGAGATGTATGATGTTTCATGGTTCCCAAAGGAAGCGGGACATGTCAACATGACCGTTGGACTTGAAGCGGACACCTTCTGCTTCGAGCAGTTGTCGCTGGCGAATCCAATCAGGGTAGTCTTTCAGAATGTCCACTTCACAGCGAGGGTAGGATTGAAGAAGAAAGAACGGTCGTTAGCTGCGTTGAAGACGAAGTTGTTGGAGATTTCCCATTCGGTACCGATGCTGAGGTTTACGTCTTTCATGCCTCGGAGGGTGTTGAGATTGAACCAGAGCTGGGGTTCGGTAAGGATGACGAGTTCGCCTTTGTGGTCGGCATTTTCACCCCGCCAGAAGTCGATGAAACCGGTAAATGTGAGGGCTCTGTCGGCAAAGTGGATAGTCCAGATGCCTGTCAGCTGGAAGCTGGCATAGTTGCGCGTACCTGCCATCTCGCTCTGGAAGTATTGCTTGTACATGAGTTGCACGCCGAATATCTTTGAAAAGTCGGCACTATGGAAGTTGTAGGCTCCACCGAGGAGTGCTGCGGGTTGGAAGGTGCCTGCCTGGCTAAGACCACCGTCGAACTCCAAGTGGACGGCGAAGGGTGATTGTTTGCCAAGGTTGAATTCACGGGCTATTTCGGTATAAGCACTTTCCATTGCTTTGGTGTTGATGTCGAGATCGACGAAGTAGAACCAGGAACCCCAACGGTCGGCTTTGAACTGTTCGAATGTGACAGTCAGGCGTTGGCGATCTGACTCTGTTGTCTTGTAGAGATGGCGACCAAAGTCGTAGTGCAGTTGGATGTTCTGTGCCTGCAGGCCAAGGGCAGCGGTTGCCAGAAGCACAACCATGCAAAATAGCTTTCTCATATTATTTTATAGTAATGGTGCTACGTATTTGAGGATGAAGAAGAAGGCTAGGATGTAGAGTGTAGGTGTGATGTCCTTGTATCGGCCACTACAGAGTTTTACGATTACGAAACTGAGGAGTCCGAGTACGATGCCTTCGGAGATGCTGCCTGTAAATGGCATCATGAGTATGGTGATGAAGCATGGCATGGCACCGCTAATATCGATGAAATCAATATGTATGATGGAACGGAGCATCATGATACCCACGAGAACGAGGGCACTGGTGGTGGCTGCCGACGGAATCATCAGGAAGAGGGGTGAGAAGAAAAGCGAGACGAAGAAGAGCATGGCAACGGTGAAGGCGGTGAGTCCTGTGCGTCCGCCCTCCATGATGCCTGTGGCACTCTCGACGTAGGTGGTGACGGTGGAGGTTCCGCACAGGGCTCCAATCGTTGTACCTACGGCATCTGCCATAAGTGCTTCGTTGAGACGTGGTATTTCGCCTGTATCATGGTTTATCATGTTGGCACTGGCTGAGGCTCCGATGAGGGTGCCAAGTGTGTCGAAGAGGTCCATGAAGAGGATAGTGAGGACTATGATGTAGTAGTCGATGTCGAGTGCGATGAAATGGCTGAAATCAACTTTAAAGGCAATGGGTTCGATGCTTGTGGGCAAACTGATGAGGCTGAAGTCTTCGGGTATCTGTGTGACGCCGAGCGGTATGCCTATCAGGGTCATGATGAGTATGGTAAAGAAGAGTGCACCTTTTATGTTGCGTGCAAGCATTATGGTGCCGAGCACGATACCTCCGGCTGCCACCAGTGTGGTCGGAGTCCATTCGCCCAACGTTGTCACGGTTGACTCGCTACTGACGATGAGTTCGCCGTTTTTGAGTCCGATGAAGGCTATGAACATACCTATGCCGACGGAAATGGAGTAGCGGAGGTCTAGGGGTATGGAGTTGACTATCGCTTCGCGCACTTTGAAGAAGGTGAGGATGATGAATGCGATGCCTTCGATAAATACTGCCGCAAGGGCTTCCTGCCAGCTGTAGCCCATCATCTGTACGAGGGTGTAGGCGAAGAAAGCGTTGAGTCCCATACCTGGAGCCAGAGCAAACGGCATCTTGGCGTAGAATGCCATTACGAGTGTGGCAAAGACGGCTGCTATGACGGTCTTGTCCATACCTATGTCGCTCATGATGATAGGGTTGACAGCCAGGATGTAACTCATGGTAAGGAAGGTCGTGAGACCGGCAAATACTTCGGTTTTTACATTGTGTTGGGTGGGGTCGAATCCCATCCATGCTAATAGTCTGTTCATATTGACTGGCTAAGGGGTGTTAGTTTGGTCGTTTGGGAATTGCGATGCAAATCTAGGAAAAAAAATGTTTCTGTCTGTGCTATTTGCGCCTTTTTTATTAAGTATTTCATACCTTTGCAAACAAACACATATTTAATATTATGGTAAGAACTGTTATTTTCGATTTGGGTGGCGTGTTACTTGATATTGACATGCAACGGTGTGTAGATGCATTTGATGCTCTCGGACTGGACACTATGGCTTGGCTGACAAGCAGCCCAAAGGAGGGAGAGGAAGTGGGCGGAACGCTGGCTGAAGGTATGGCTGCAAGCAAGGTTATGGACTTGTATCAGACTGGAAAGATAACGACGCAGGAGTTTCTAGGCGAGGCATGGAGAGGATGTAAGGCGGGAACCACGTGGGAGCAGGTCTTGGCGGCATGGAATGCGTGGGTGATACGGATTCCGCAGAAGAAGTTGGATATGCTGAAACGGCTACGCAGGGATGGGTATAAGGTGTATATGCTGTCGAATACGAACGAGGAACACTGGCGTTTTATGGAGGAGGGATTCTTCCCAGAACCAGTGGAAAGCTATTTCGATGGAATTTACATGTCTCAGGTTCTTGGTGTGGCGAAACCTGACCCGAATGTGTGGCTGAAGGTGTTGGAAGATATAGGTGAGAAGGCGAAGAACTGCCTATATGTTGACGACACGGTGGTCAATTGTGAGGCCGCTGCACGGCTAGGATTGAAGACGTGTAAGGTGGAACCCAACACGATGTGGGATGAAGAAATAATAAGGATGCACCTCGACTGAAGTGCATCCTTTATTATAAATAATGTGTAAGTCGGATTAGAGCTTCGGACCTGCAGCAACGAGTGCCTTACCTGCTTCGTTGGTAGTGTACTTGTTGAAGTTCTTGATGAAGCGGCCTGCGAGGTCTTTTGCCTTCTCTTCCCATACTGATGCGTCAGCATATGTGTCGCGTGGGTCGAGGATAGCTGGGTTAACGTTTGGCAGAGCTGTTGGAACTTCGAAGTCGAAGAATGGAATCTTCTTTGTCTGAGCCTTCAGGATGCTGCCGTCGAGGATTGCATCGATGATACCACGTGTGTCAGGGATAGAGATGCGCTTGCCTGTACCATTCCAACCTGTGTTAACGAGGTAAGCCTTAGCGCCAGACTTCTGCATCTTCTTTACGAGCTCCTCAGCATACTTTGTCGGGTGGAGTTCGAGGAATGCCTGACCGAAGCAAGCTGAGAATGTAGGAGTCGGTTCAGTGATACCGCGCTCTGTACCAGCGAGTTTTGCTGTGAAACCAGAGAGGAAGTAGTACTGAGTCTGCTCTGGAGTAAGGATAGATACTGGAGGCAGAACTCCGAATGCATCGGCGCTGAGGAAGATTACGTTCTTAGCAGCAGGACCTGCGCTCTTGCCGGCAACCTTCTTTACGATATTCTTGATGTGGTCGATTGGGTAGCTGACACGTGTGTTCTCAGTAACGCTCTTGTCGGCGAAGTCGATCTTACCCTTTGCGTCAACTGTAACGTTCTCGAGGAGTGCGTCGCGCTTGATTGCTCCATAGATGTCAGGCTCATTCTCCTTAGAAAGGTTGATAACCTTTGCATAGCATCCACCTTCGAGATTGAATACGCCTTCGTCGTCCCATCCGTGTTCGTCATCACCGATGAGCAGACGCTTCGGGTCGGTAGAAAGAGTAGTCTTACCTGTACCTGAAAGACCGAAGAAGATAGCTGTGTTCTTACCTTCCATGTCGGTGTTTGCAGAACAGTGCATAGATGCGATGCCCTGAAGTGGGAGATAGTAGTTCTGCATTGAGAACATACCCTTCTTCATTTCACCACCGTACCATGTGTTGATGATAACCTGCTCACGGCTCTTTGTGTTAAATGCAACACATGTCTCTGAATTGAGACCAAGTTCCTTATAGTTGTCAACCTTTGCCTTTGATGCGTTGTAGATGACGAAGTTTGGCTTGAAGTTTGCAAGTTCCTCAGCTGTTGGCTGGATGAACATGTTCTCAACGAAGTGTGCCTGCCATGCTACTTCAACGATGAAGCGAACGGCAAGACGTGTAGCCTTGTTAGCTCCGCAGAATGCGTCAACTACATAAAGCTGCTTGTTGGAAAGTTCTTTCTTTGCAATCTCTTTTACCTTTTCCCATACTTCTTCGCTCATTGGGTGGTTGTCGTTCTTGTAAGCGTCAGAAGTCCACCATACGTTGTTGTGGCTCTCGTCGTTGTCAACGATGTACTTGTCCTTAGGTGAACGACCAGTGAAGATACCAGTCATTACGTTTACAGCACCCAGCTCGGTTTCCTGTCCCTTTTCGTAACCTTCGAGCGCAGGATTGATTTCAGCCTTGAAGAGTTCCTCATAAGAGGGGTTGTGTGCAATCACTGTACTGCCAGTGATGCCATACTGTGTCAGATCTAATGCCATAGTAGTTTTGTATTTTTAAGTTAAGAATTAATGTCTTCAGAAGGAAAGTAAAAATCGCTTTACCCCAAACCAACTGCAAAGGTATTGATTTGTTTTCTTTTATACACTAAGTTATAAACTTAAATTGTGTGAATTTTTTAATGTTTCTGCAAGCCAGGGGCTTTTTTGACGTGTTGTGCTATATAAAGTTGACAAACCGAGATTACATTTCGGGCTTTTTACGATTCCATGTGAAAACTATGCGAAGTACGGAAAATTGTACCAACATTGCTATCAACATGACTAGAGGAGGGGCAATGAGTCTGTGTACCCCCATCCAAAGGAAGAGGTTGAATAGCACGATGTGAAGGACGTAGTTGAGGCTGTGACTGCAAGCAAATCCGAAGAACTTCCCCCAGGAAGGACGAGTGCGGAAGGTAAAGTAGTTTGTGAGATAGAAATTTCCCACGAAACTGATGATGTATCCGGCTGTATAGGCCACGTTGAGGTCAATCCACAATTGCAGCAGAAAATAGATGGCATAATGGGTGGCAGCCGATAGGGTGCCGATTATGCAAAAGCGAACGAACTGAAGAAATCGTTCATTATGACGGAGCGTTTTAAACCTATTTGTGCTCAATGTTCGCATAATTCTTGTGAAGAATAGTAAAATGTATGCAAAGTTATATTTTTTCCATTACTTTGCGAAATGAATACGTAAATATTATATGTGGGTGTGTGCCTGCTATTACTTTTTTTTGTATGTTTGCATGCAAATATATATGTTTCGCATTTATGAAGAGTGTTAAGGCTTTCATATTGGTATATGTGCTATGGCTTCTGCTGGGCGTTGCAAGCAAGATAGTATTTCTGCTGACATATCATGATTTATTCGTTGATCTGACCTTTGCTGATGTGCTTGGTGTAGTGGGGCATGGTGTGAAGCTGGATATGGCTATAGCTGGATATCTTACAATAGTACCGGCAGTGGTGCTGCTATGTGGAATATGGCTAAAAGGGAAGTATATGCTTGCGGGGTGGAGGACGCTCATGGCTCTATTGATATTTGCTGCTATAATATTCTATGCCGTGAACCTGGGACTGTATGGCTATTGGGGATTTCCGCTCGACAGTACACCCTGGCTGTACTTGAAGACTTCGCCGACTGATGCGTTGGCGAGTATATCTTTAATGCAGACACTTGCTTCAATTGCAGGTATTCTGGCATTGACAGTCTTAACATATTGTCTGTTTGAGTGGATTGTGGTACCCAAACGTCTGTTTGACAGCAGAACAAAGACACGATGGGGTAAGAACGCAGGTGCGAGTATCCTGATGCTTCTGCTTATGGCGCTGCTTATTTTGCCTATCCGAGGCGGTTTTGGTACCGGTACAAACCACACGGGTTCTGTTTATTTCAGCAGCAATATGAGGCTAAACCATGCAGCGGTCAATCCGATTTTCAGTTTTGTTGAATCCCTGCTCCATACAGAAGATATAGCCAATCAGTTTCGGTTTATGGATGATGAGGAGGCAACTCGTCTATTCGATGAAATGGTCTATACTGAATTGCGCAAAGATGAGAATCCGGATAGTTTGAGTATAAGGTTCTCGACGCGTCCCAATGTGATAATAGTGATGCTGGAGAGTTTTTCCACGTATATCATGGATGTGGGTGGACATGTAAAAGGTGTGACTCCGCAACTTGACGCCTTGGCAAAGGAAGGACTATATTTCGACCGATTCTATGCAAATACTGTGAGAACGGATAGGGCTATGGTGTCGATACTTAGTGGGCTGCCGGCTCAACCCAGCATGAGTATAATGGATATGCCGAAGAAATCAACAAAACTCCCATCGATTGCTAGAAGCTTGAGAAATAATGGCTATACCACAAGCTTCTATTATGGAGGAGATACGAACTACAGCAATATGCAGTCGTATATAGTTGGTACGGGATATGAGAATGTGGTTTCCGAAAGTAGTTTTCCTCCTCGTCAACGAACCAGCAAATGGGGAGTACACGATGGTATTGTGTTCGAACGAATTCTAAAAGATATCGATGAAATGGATAAAAATAAGCCATTTCTCATAACAATGATGACATTGAGCAGTCACGAACCCTTTGAAGTGCCGTATGAGAGCGGAATAGGAAACGAAGCCCTGAATGCATTTGCATATACAGACGATGAATTGGGAAGATTTATCGAAAAATTGAAAGAGATGCCTTTGTGGGATAATACGCTGGTTGTAATAGTGCCCGACCATTTAGGTGCTTACCCTGACGATGTAGATAATTATCAACTGTGGCGTTATGAAATTCCGTTGATTATGACAGGAGGGGTAGCGAAAGAACATCGCGAAATACACACTATAGGTAGTCAGATAGACATTGCAGCGACACTTCTTGGAATGTTGAATATTGACCACTCGGATTTCACTTATTCAAAGGATATGTTCGATATCAATACCCCACATTTTGCATACATAGCCTTTCCCGATGCATCATTCGGTCTGATTACAGAAGAAAATCAGGTGCTATATGATGGTGTACCTGATGCTATAGTGTGGGATGTCGGTGAGCAATCTGGTAAGAACATCAACTATGCAAAGGCATTTGTGCAGAAATTGTATGATGATATAGACGGAATGTAACCAGTGATTTAATATTTTTTAATATTAAGTTGTTTAGTTCGTTTTTTTACTCTATCTTCGCACCCAACAAAATAAAACAGACATATGCTTAAACAGTTTTTTTCTATAATGGCACGCTATTTGAAGCCTTACCGCAAATATTTAGCGTGGTCTATTGTACTAAATTTCTTCTCCCAATGGATGAACGTTTTTTCATTCATGGTTTTGATTCCAATCCTTAACATTCTCTTCAAGATTGACCAGAAAGTGTATGAATATCAGCCGATGGAATGGAATCATATCAACAAAGATGTCCTTGTGAACAATGCTTATGCGTGGATCCAGGAAATGATATCTAATAATGGGGCTTTCCTTACATTGGTGATAATGGGTATGGCACTTATTGTCATGACAGGAATAAAAACAGCAGGATATTTCGCTTCTTCATCGGTTATGGTGCCTCTGCGTACAGGTGTGGTTCGTGACATCCGTATCCAAGTATATGAAAAGGTGCTGAAACTGCCACTCAGTTTCTTTTCTGAGGAAAGGAAGGGTGATATCATAGCACGTATGAGTGCCGATGTACAGGTTGTTGAGAACTCTATAACGAGTTCGATTGACATGCTCATACGTCAGCCGATAGCTATTTTGGTTTGTTTCTTCACTCTCTTTACAGTCAGTTGGCAACTTACCTTGTTTGTTTTGGTAGTAGCTCCGCTTGCAGGATGGATTATGGGAAAGGTTAGCAGAAAACTGAAAAGCCAGTCTTCGGCCGTACAGGGACAATGGGGTGACATTATTGCACAACTTGACGAGACACTCGGCGGATTACGTATCATAAAGGCTTTTATCGCTGAACACAAGATGCTGAAACGATTCATATTTGTTAATGACGAATTCCGTAAAGGTATGAACCAGATGATTATTCGTCAGAATGCAGCTCACCCGATGTCCGAGTTTCTTGGAACTATCATAATTGTTATAGTACTTTGGTTCGGTGGCTTCTTGATTCTCAATGAATCAAATATTATTGATGCTTCTACCTTTATCTTCTATATGGTGATTCTATATAGTGTAATCAATCCATTAAAGGAACTCTCAAGGGCCACCTATCAGATTCCGTTGGGACTTGCATCGATGGACCGTATCGACTTTATCCTGAAGGCAGAGAATCCTATCAAGGAATTACCACAACCGGTACAGCTCAGTTCGTTTAATGACAAGGTGGAAATTCAGGACGTTTCGTTCCATTATATCGAAGGGCGTGATGTTCTTAAGCACATAAATCTGATTGTACAAAAGGGAAAGACCATTGCTCTTGTGGGCCAGTCGGGTTCAGGCAAATCTACACTTGTCGATCTTATTCCGAGATACCACGATGTATGTTCGGGTCGTATTCTTATTGACGGCAAGGACATTCGTGAGGTCGGAATATCAAGTCTCCGCCAGCTCATAGGTAACGTGAACCAGGAAGCCATCCTCTTCAACGACACTTTCTACAATAATATAACATTCGGTGTAGAGAATGCAACCATGGAGCAGGTGATAGAGGCTGCCAAGATAGCCAATGCACATGAATTCATCATGGAGAGCGAAAACGGTTACGACACCATGATTGGTGACCGAGGCGGTCGTCTGTCAGGTGGTCAGCGCCAGCGTGTCAGCATAGCCCGTGCCATCTTGAAGAATCCTCCTATTCTAATCCTTGATGAGGCTACTTCGGCACTCGACACAGAAAGTGAGCGCCTTGTGCAGGAGGCATTGGAGCGACTGATGAAGAGTCGTACTACTGTGGCTATTGCCCATCGTTTGTCAACTATCAAGAATGCCGATGAAATTTTCGTTATTTACGAAGGAGAAATCGTGGAACGCGGACAGCACGACGAGCTGATTGAAAAGAACGGCTATTATAAACGTCTGTATGATATGCAGCAGCTGTAATTGATTTATTTCTTATGAGATCGAATGCCCAAATGGTAACTAATCCGATGGATGAAGCGGTGAATTAGATACCCTTTCATGTTATTCTTGTACTTTCGCCATTCTTTTATAAAGTAAAATTCGGCAGTTTCTTTCTCCTTGTCCATACAATGATACAAGTCTTCATCTAATGACTTCAACCATTTGTCAAAATCGATAAGCTGGTTTATGGAAAGTTTCTTCCTGCCGGATTGAAGATGTCTATGATAAATTGAACTTATATAAAGTGTGGCCTGTTGTTGCATGAATTGTAATCCTTCTGTGCTTACTTCATTCTTGTGTTCCTTATAATCGATCAATAGTTTCATGATGGCTTTTACTTCCATCCAGTAGTTTTTTATCCATACATTATCATCAATGGTCTGACCTTCTCGTCCCATAAGATATAAATAAAGTACTTTGGGGAAATAGGCAACAGTCTTGGATACAGCCATGGGATAAAACACAAATTCTTTGTCAGTGTATGAAATGCCCTCCTGTTGAAAGTAATTGATATTTCTCATTTTTTCCGTACGATGTGTCACCGCATGCATCCACATATATGGAACGTTTTTCTTGACAAGATATTCAAAACTGAATACTATGTTTACTGGTAATTTATAATCAATAGTGGTATTGATGTCGTTCGATTGGTCGACAATCATAAAGTCGGACATGACTAAATCTACATCTAATTTCCGTAGGAATTTGATGTATTCACATAGATTTTCTGTATTAAAAGAATCGTCGGCGTCCAAGACTTTGAAATATTTTCCCGTGGCTTTTTCGAGGCCCTTATTTATACAAGAACCATAATTGCCGTTTTTTTTATCAATTGCAATAAAAGTCTGTGGGTATAGCTTTTCATATTTTAGAGCAATCTGAAGCGATGAATCTTTGCTGCCATCATTAACAATCAACACTTCCAATTCATCCATATTTTCAGGCATTATGAGTGAAGTCAGACATTTGTCTAAGTACTTCTCCATATTATAGGTCGGAATGACTACAGTTAGAATCTTTTCCATGATTATATTGTATTAATTGAATTATGAAAAACAACAGGAACTATACAGCATTGTAGTGTTTCTTCATGAGTTTGCGTTTGATTAGGAAATATATGCGTGATATCCACTTTGTATGTGCAAAGATTCTATGGTAACGCTTACGTGCTCTATGTCCGAGGAACATATTATCCTTCTTATTCAAAATGTCATAATACTGATGGTACAACAGATAAAGCACATCGAATACTTCGAGCGCCTCTTTTGTATGTAGATTTGTAGTGGCAATGAACATATAATGGAATACCTTACTCTTTTTAATGGTATAAAGACGTTTATGAAGAATGCCATCAGTTGCAGCAGACAATCCTTGAGCTAACAGCAACACTTCACTACCAGGATGGAAACGATAAGTAAGTCCTCCATAAGAAAAACGGTAATTGTAGATGCATTTGTCAGTAGAAGCTACACTCTTTATAAAGCGGGCATACCGGTCGGTAAACAATTCGTCTTCACGCAGGGACAGCCCAGGTGTAAAGCTTATATTATATTTTCTTATTATTGAGTTCTTAAACCTTTTATTCCATGTGTAGCCAAAGAACTCAAACCAACAGTCGTTATGAATCATAGTCAACAACAGTTCTTCACGATCAAGTTGTTCAAAGGCAATTCTTTCACCAGGAGAATAAGAATGAGAAGAACCGTCTCTATGATGATGTGTATTTCCAAAGAATAGCAGGTCGCATTCAGGTTGTGTATGTACAATTGTAGACAAATAGTCTTTTTCAACCCAATCGTCAGCATCTATAAAGGTAATGTACTCACCTTGTGCCAATTCCAATCCCTTGTTGCGTGCTACACTGACACCGGCATTCTCTTGTCGTACGACTTTAATACGTCCGTCTCTGAAAATGTATTGTTCGCAGATCTGGGGGGTGTAGTCTGTGCTACCATCGTCAATTACAATTGCTTCAAAATCTTCATATGTCTGTGCTATCAGACTTTCAAGACATGTACTTAAATATTTCTCAACATTATAGGCTGGGATAATAATAGAAACTTTGGGCATAGTTGTAATTATTTCTATTGGTTCTTTGTTTTTACGCTCTTCGTTAATTCTGGTATTAACGTTGTCGAATATGCGTTGCGAAAAGTTCTCGCGATAGGTAAAGAAGGATCGGGCTTTAGTTTTATATTCTTCCTCCAGTATGAATAGATTCTTTGCATAATATGAAATGCGGTTCAATACCTCCTCGACAGAATTGACCGTATTAAAAAAATGCTGGCGTTGCTGCAACGCAGATTTTATCTTTTCTTTATCTTGGTTATTGAGATGTTCGTCATAGATATCCGGTATCCAGTATATAACAGGCTTCTCTTGGAAAAGGAAATCGAATGAGACACTTGAGAAGTCGGTAATAAGCATGTCTGCATGTTTAATCCAGTATGCCACTTTTTCTTGCGACTTTATGACTTCTACTTGATTAAGATTAAAATCTTTCAATATATGTGCAATAACGTGATGAGGTGAGAATACAAAGCGTATATGGTCACGTTTGAAGCGAATTATATTTTCTTCCGATAGTAGTGCTTGTAAACCTTTTAAATAATGGGAGTCCTCTAATTCCTCAGTTCCATCATTAAGTGTACTTCTCCAAGTAAACATCACGAATATGACTTTCTCTGCATCACTGCCATCTGTTGTTTGATTTGTAAGAAGGTCAAAACGTGGAAGTCCTGCAATAAAACATCTTTTGCGAATATTTTCATTGGATGCAACAACAGAAAGTTCAAATTCAGATGAAACATTGAGATCATTATATTCATTATTAAAAACATCCAAGAGTGTTCCACAAATCCATGTGCCAATTATGCCATGCTGAATGAAAACATAACGACACCCGGGAAGATGTTTAAGCCAATGATCAACAAAAGAATCGGTGCGCCATTCTACAAGAACTGCTTTTGCACGCAAGAATAATTCTGTTTGGTCTAACAACTCGTTATGTAAACAATCGCTATTTACGGCAATAACGTCTTTTGTTTGTCCTTTGGCCTCAATTGTCTTATAAAACTGACTCGCGCGCCGAATAATAAAACGTGAGGGTATGTCTCTCTCTTGCATCCACTGGAATAAAGTCCAACTGTCTATAGGATGAAGATCAAGAGAGTATATTTGACCGGCAACTATATATAGGTCTTGTTTTGTATGCCATCGTTTACGCTCAATATTCAGAATTTTTTCTTTGTCTTCCAGGCTCAACTGTTCCAATTCCCTAAAATAGGAATTATCACTACTGAATAAAAAGGTGGAATTGTTATTGGGCATAATCTTTAATCTCAATGATTATCGTTGTATATAGGGATAGTAAAATAACTCACATGAAATATGTGATGAATATTATGAAGTTTGGGTGCAAATATACAATATTTTCAAGAAAAATAAAATATATAAAAATTTTTATGTTTATATTTTCCTAATCAGACAATATAGGTAGCCTAACCAATAAGATTTATTTAGATATTGTGTAAGATGATTTACTTTGCAATGACGTCCGGGTTGCGGATTGTGGCGAATAAAAACTTGAAAATCGTGTAGATTCTGTTTGATGTGAGACCATGGACTGAAATAAATAAATTTGGCGCGATAATCCGTTGCAGATTTCAGGATTTGCTCTTTGAGGGCGGGGTGGGAATAGTAGGGAAGATCCTGCTCTAGTTGCAGAGAAGATGGCAGAAGATCGGATAGCTGCATGCCTCTGGCTGTGAGTCCGTTTGGTGTAATACGATAGTTGTAAAGAGGCTGTTCGATGATTCTAAGTGAATGTATGTATCTGCAATATTCGAGTGTGAAGATTTCATCTTCTCTATGGCTTATATTTTCGCAGAATCGTATTTGATGCTGACGAATGATTTCGGCTCGGAAAAATTTATTCCATGTCCAGCCCAGCATATCTCCCAACGGGCTGCATTTCAGAGCATATATGGCTGTTTCTATCTCGCTTCTATTGCTTGCAAAGAGAGGTGCCTGTTGAAATAGTTTACTATTGTTATCTGTATGAACAGCATAGAAGCTAATGAAGTTGATGTCGCCCCGAGGTTCTTGCAACATGACAGTCTGTAGGTAGTCGGGACTTACCCAGTCATCAGCATCAATGAAACTTATCCATTCGCCCAGAGCATGCTCCAATCCCATGTTGCGAGCGCTGCTAACTCCACCATTTTCCTTGCGGAGATAGTGGAAATGGGGTGAGGAACTGCAATAATTACGGCATATATCGGGGCTCTGATCTGTGCTACCATCATCAATGAGAAGCACTTCAAAGTCTTTGTAGGTTTGTACCCTTATACTTTCAAGACACTTCCGCAAGTATCTCTCTGCATTGTATATCGGAATTATGATGGAAATCATTTTAAGAATCTGTATTAGTGATTACATTTCCTACCTCGTAGTTTTTTGTTAGCATCTCATATTGCAGCCGGAACCAGCAAATGGTGACCGGTAATGCTTTGAGTGCAAAGGGCCAAAGGATTCCGTAGCGTATCGACGATGGAATCAAATCGCTTGGTGACATGGAAGTAAGTATAAATACAAGCACCATTAATGCCTTATCCCACCATCCTCTTTCCCACGGAATAGCAGTATACCATATCACAACTCCGATTAATGCGATAATATATCCACTAGATTCAGAACTTGTGCTAAATAAACACAGAAACATCATCGATGATGCTAAGAACATCTTCTGATATGCTAGGTTTCTCCATTGTTGAAAACGGAAATACGGCAATATAAACAATAATACACCACATACTACCAAGGGAGAGTCTGGATAAGTAGTCCAAAAACATTTCTCTGTAGGAAGTAGTTGAGCATTGAAGAAACTCATGTAATCATTATATCCCAAATGAAAGGCATAACCAATTTTCCTAATCATTCCTAGCAATGAAATATTCTGGCAGTCTGTAAAGTGACTATTGTAGCTTTTGTCTGCAATTGCATAATACCACTCGGAATATTGGCTTAATACATAGGTGGGGCTTGAGAAAAACATGGGAATAATAAACATAATCACAGACCAGAATAGTAGCCATCCCATAAACTTTCTTTTGTGTTTTGAAAAGAAAAAGAAGGCGAGTCCTACAATTCCAAAAAGCTTTATAAATGTGCCAAAGGCAATAAAGAATGTTGCCCATATTTCCTTTTCCTGTTTAATGAAGCAAAATGAAAGTAGTACCATGCCTGCAATTGCGACATTGATTTGGGACATGAATAAAGCTGTTAGTAATTCATGCATACAAAACCACAGGATGAATAATTGTTCTCTTCGTGGGAAACGAGTCATTTTTATTGCCCAACATAGGAATAGCGCCAATGACAAATGCCATAGTGTAACTCCTATTAGATCAGGTAATAAGGCAAATGGGGCTATAAGAACACTGAATATAGGGCCATAATGATGAAGGTCATTATATTCTGTAGGATGATGGCAATACATATGTTCCTGATTTATCAAATGATAAAAAGAATATTTGTAAATCAGGTAATTGTTGGTTACTTTCTTGGTTATTGATGCAATTATAGCTAATACCATCCATATTGTCATCACTATTCTAGGATTTCGCCAAAGAGGTAAGTAAAGGATATTTCTAATAAAATTACACATATATTTATTATATATATGATTGTTAATTTATGAAGATGCTACAAAGGTACATATTTAAATGCAAAAAAAATAAATAAACATGCTTTAAATGACATTTTGTAATGAATAGTATATTTAATAATAAAATATTTTATACCTTTGTTATGCAATAAATCATAACAAGGCGCGCTATGAATAGTTCCCCTCTTTTTTCCATATTGATTCCAAGCTGGAATAATTTACCTTATTTAAAGATTTGTGTTGAGAGCATACGAAAAAATTCAGCTTTTAAGCATCAAATCATAGTGCATGTTAATGAAGGAACGGATGGTACCCTTCAATGGGTCAAAGAACAAAATATTTGTCATACTTATACTCAGGAGAACGTGGGAGTGTGCCTCGCAATGAACAAAATGCGTACTTTGGTAGAGGCTGATTATATCTTTTATTTAAACGATGATATGTACGTATTACCAGGTTGGGACAATGCATTATGGAATGAAATTCAGTGTTTGCCAGATAATCTGTTTTTTCTCTCTGGCACAATGATGCAACATAGTTGGAAACTTGATGTCTGCATACCTTGTGATTATGGACATACTCCAGATGATTTTCAGGAAGAGCGTTTACTCAGAGAATTCCAGAAGTATGATAAGGCAGATTGGCGAGGTGCGACATGGCCCCCCAACATTGTCCATCGTGATGTATGGGATATGGTCGGTGGATACAGCATAGAATTAACTCCCGGCATGTATAGTGATCCAGACTTTACTGCAAAATTGTGGGTTGCTGGTGTACGCTATATGAAAGGATTGGCAAATTGTAGGGTATATCATTTTGAGACAAAATCAACGACAAGAGTACGTAAGAATAATGGTTCCTTACAATTTCTTTTGAAATGGGGCATGACTAACAGCACGTTCCGACGTCATATAACACGTTTGGGGAAGCCTTTTGAACAAGAACAAACAATGGTTCCCAATATGATTGGAATGAAAAAAGATTTGTGGCGTAGTAGAATAAAAGCAGTATGGATGCTTATCGCGAAAGGGTTTGGTCTTGCTTTTCCATTATCTTCCCAATCATAACAATTTGATATACTGCCTGAATACAGGCATTTATCAATCCAGCTTTCCCATCCAAAAACCCTTTCTTAAGTATATATGCTTTAAAGAAACGGAATAATGGCTTGTAAATAATACTCATTACTCCATAGCGCTTTTCTTTTTTCTTTTCTATCTCGTTGTCTGTGTATTGATTAATTTTCCGAATACAATCATATACACTATCATCGGCAAGATGTATAAATGCGAGATCTTTTCTTTGTCTAGGTATTTTCTCTGTTTTCCCTGTAACAAGAGGAAAGGTATGTACATATGGAGGCCATGTGGTACCTTCTTTCTTAAAGAAACGAAGTATGTAGTCAGGATAAAATGCATGCATAAATTGCCCCATAAAGAAATTTTGTCGAGGTATCCACAAACCATTAGGAGCGTCTGCGCGTTTGACATTTTCGTAAAGATAGTCGCGAAGCTTAAGTGGAACTAATTCATCTGCATCAACTACTAAAATCCATTCATGACTTGCGGATTCTATAGCAAAGGTTCGTGCAGGTTCTGCACTTTTATGATTAGCTTTTGGAAATGTTACTACTTTGCATCTGTGTTTTTTTGCTATGTTAATAGTATTATCAACACTTTCCATGTCGCATATGACAATCTCGTCAAATGATTCTACAGATTTCAATACACGTTCCAGATGTTTCTCTGCGTTATACGTATTGATTACTACTGATATTTTCCCGTCTTGCATAGTTAGAATTTTATACAGAGTAAAATGCTATTGGCAATATTTTTACTTTTTTTGTTGCCTTGCAGTATTGTAAGAATGCATTGGTAATCATCTCTCCCATATAACCAGATATTCTGCTATAGGCTTTTTCTTTACTAATGTCTAACAGATATCCTTGAGCGACAGTTTCTTTTTCATGTGCCTCTAGGATATCAAATAATAATGTGCAATATTCTACAAACGTCTCGTTATCCATTACCTCTAAGTTGGTACTATAAAACCATAATCCTTTCTGTGCCTTGTCAAAGTATGGATAAAAATCAGGATGATTTTCACGTATTATTTTACGAAGCAGGTCTAAAAATTGTCCTCCGCATTCCCAACAAAGCGTACGTTCAATGCTAAAATACATCCTGTTGGGATATGGTGCTATAACATTATACCCTTGAGCAAAGATTTTTTCCAATTGCGATGTGAATATTTCTATGTTCTTCTGAAAATCATCTTTGTTTTTGAATTTATATTGTTTGAAGACTCCAACACTATTGTACGGGGTCCAAATTGATAATAGACGACGAAGTACAAATGAGATATGAAGCCTTATTCTATGTATAAAAAAACTTTTGTTTATAGAGAATACTCTGCGATAATGTATTAAACCTTTGTAATCTGCAGTAGTGTTTTTCCATAGCCAATAGAGCGCAGTTAGTTCACAGTACCACGGATTCTTGAAACTTATGTTTTCTCCGTTGTCATCCCCTTGAATACCTAAGTCTATGTTTGATATAGCTCTACCTGCATGGATGGGTATGATATATTTGTTATTAATAAAGATTCCTGGCTTATGACATGCCATAGCAATTTTTATATTCATATTGTAAGGGTTTGAGAGAGATTGACAATACTTTTATATAACTATCTGCAAATGTAGTATATTTTTCTGGATTAATAATTATTGAAGAAATTTTTTATCATAATCAAAATCCCATCAGTTTTTTAATAAGATAATCATAATATGAAAGCAAATAGTTGTATATTTGTGCACGATTTACAGTAATATAGTCTTTGTGAAACAGAATTATTATGTCAAAGAATTATAGTGCTAGCTCATCAATGACCTTAACAGACCGCATAATTTATATGCTTCTGTTCGGGTTTGCATATGCTTTGTCTCTGCTGCCTTTCAAAGTTCTGTTCCTGTTATCAGACTTTACATTCGTCATTTTATACCATTTAGTCAAATATCGTATAACTATAGTTCGAAAAAACCTGCGCGACTCTTTTCCGGAAAAGTCGGATGCAGAACGGGCTGAGATTGAACGTAAATTCTACCATTTCTTCTGTGACTATATATTCGAGACCATCAAAATGGTGTCTATGAGTAAAACTAAGATGCAACGTCATATGCGTTTTAGTGGGTTAGAACACATGTATCAAGCTCTTGACGAAGGACATAGTGTGGCTTTGTACCTTGCTCACTATTGCAATTGGGAATGGGTAACATCCATAAATCTTCATGTACCTCAAGGTGTATTAGGGGGGCAAGTATACCATGTTCTTGAGAGTAAGGCTTTTGATACATTCATGTTGCAGTTGCGTGCCCGGTGGGACGGTATCAATATACCACGTTTCGAGTTGCTTCGCAAGGTCGTGTCGGAATATAGAAATGGCAGAAGGATGGTAATAGGTTTTATTTCTGACCAAGGTCCCGAAATGCACACCATTCACCATTGGACACAGTTCCTTAATCACGATACAGCTATTATAACCGGTACAGAGACTGTTGCAAAGAAGTTCGATTTTGCCTGTTTATATCTTGATATAACCCGAATTCGACGTGGATATTACAATGTGGATATTATTCCTCTAACAATGAATTCCACTGAATATAAGGATTTTGATATAACCGACATGTATGCAAAGGCTTTGGAGCAAACCATACGCCGTCAGCCTGAAAACTGGCTGTGGACACATAACCGTTGGAAGCGTACCCGGAAACAATACGAAGAATACCTTGCTTCTCATCCTAATTCAAACAGATGAACTCACAATTGCGAAAAATATTATATCGTCTTTTTGCATGGTGTCCTCTACCCCAACTGACTCCTGCCGATGAGACCATTGATGTGGTTATACCCATTATCGAGAAAGATCTGAACACTCTTCCGTTGTGTCTTGAAGGAGTGCGTCGCTGCGTATCTCACAGAATAAAAGATATTTACATTGTGGCACCAAATCACGAAAGTATAAAGGCATTTTGCGAAACCCATAGGCTTAAGTATATTGACGAAAAGTCGATATTTGGTTTTGCTCCTAAGGAATTGGGCCTTGAAATTCATTATCCTGAAGGTGGCACGCAAGACCGTAGCGGATGGCTTTTTCAGCAACTGATAAAATTGAGTGGCAAAATAGGAACCTGTCGTTATTATCTCTGTATAGATGCTGATCACGTACTTATCGCTCCCCATGTATTTCTGACCAAAGAAATGAAAACGGTCTTCTACATGAGTTATGAGAACAATATACCGTATTACGAGAATATCCACAGATTGATGCCGGATTTACCACTCTCGCATCTGTCTTATGTCGATCACAAAATGCTGTTCGATAAAGAGCAGATAGCCATACTCCACAAAGTTCTTAGTCCAGAGACGGAAGACGGTTGGATTCAAACTATACTTGATAGTTATGACCGCACTTGTCAATCTGCATTTTCCGAGTTCGAATTATATGGAAACTTTATTAAAGATAAAGTATTCCGTCCATGGCTTCAAAAGCGGTTACCATATAAGAAAATGGCTGATTACGATACCTTGCTTCACAAATATAGAGGAAGCAGATGGTCGCTCACATTTCCGGATTATATGAAACAAAATCTAAAAGGAGAATAGATGATAAAAAAATTATATTATATGCTAATAAAGGGTACCCGAAGTAATTGGCGTGTACCATATATTGTGCATGGATTCTTGATGTTGATAATACCCAAATGTGTATTCCGTTTATCTTATAAAAGAATTATGAGGGAATACAAGCAGTTGGATGATAGCGAGCGCGAATATGTTGACGGGCGAGCATCATATTATTGTAATCTGCCTTATGGGAGTTCGCTGCCTGCAGATGCCCCTTCGTTGCAAGACCACACCTATTTTAATAAGATAGGTGGTTCTGTTTATTTCTTTGATACATATGAATACACAAGGTACTTCCCTCAAACATTAAGATGGCTGCAACAGCCGGGAGATGTTTTTTATAAGTTGCCATCTCCGATGATTTCTAAAAGTCGATTAATTCCTGAAAAAGGACAGTGTTGTAATGAAGTTATAATAAATCAAGATAAAATCCGTCACTTTATTTTTATTAGTGATCCTTTTAAATGGGAAGAGAAAAAATGTATGATTTTGTTTAGAGGGGCATGTCATGGAAAACCTATGCGTGAACATTTTCTGAGTAATTTTATTAATCATCCTTTGTTTGATATACGAGATACCGCACATGATTCAACTAATCCTCCTGAGTGGCGCCAAGATAAAGAAATGTCCATATATAGTCATCTGAGATATAGGTATATAATGTCTTTAGAAGGAGCTGATGTGGCATCAAATCTGAAGTGGGTTATGTCGAGTAACTCTGTCGCAGTTATGCCTCGCCCTACGTGTGAAACATGGTATATGGAAGGAAAACTGATACCTGATTATCATTATATAGAAGTGGCAGATGATTTTCATGATATTATTGACAAAGTTTTATATTATGATAGTCATCCGGAAAAGGTTAAAGAAATAGTAAAACATGCACATGAATGGGTGGCTCAATTTAAGAATAAACACAGAGAAGACATGATTGCCTTATTGACTCTTCGTAGATATTTCTGTCAGACAGGACAGATGACCTATAATAATGTTTAAGCATCTGAAAACCTATGATTTTTGCTAGAGATAAAAGTCAGATGTGCAATAATTTATTGCAATTTGCCCATGTATATGCGTATGGTCGCGAACATGGCAGGCATGTATTGAGCATGCGTTTCAGTTACAAGTATCCCTATTTCGCAATTAAACATACTCGTCATACAAATTTTTTTCTCTATTTAATTGCTAAATGGGCAGCTGCTATACGACTAATACCTACTGCAAAATTTAAGGATGGTTGTGATTTCCGCAAGGAGGAATCTGTTATAGAACGACATCGCCACGTGATAGTTAGCGGGTGGAATGTGCGTTATTATGAGTTATTCTTAAAATACCGTTCAGAGATATGCGCGCTTTTTGAATTTAATCCAGTGATTGAAAAGAAAGTGCAATGTTATATGATGAAATGCGAGAATGGATATGGTGAGTCAAAAGGGGCAAATAACAAAAACAAAGGATGTGTTCGATTAGGAGTGCATATAAGGCGTGGAGACTATGATACCTTTAAGGGCGGTGTATATTATTATGACAATTCAACTTATGCAAATAATATAAAGTGGTTTTGCAGTTTGCATCCAGAAGCCAAGATGATTCATGTCTATATATCTACAAATGATCCGTCGGTATCCGTTGCTTCTTTTCAAGAATTATGTGGTGATTCGCCAATCAGCATACATTTATTAGGAGGTAATCAAGCAGAGGACTTGTGTTTGCTTTCCAAATGCGACTATTTAATAGGTCCTCCAAGCACCTTCTCTTTAGTAGCAGCTATGTATCATGATATACCACTTTATCGTATGGACACGGCAGATCCCTCAAATCAAACACCGGAAAGTTTTAAGAAATTTGATTATTGGTTTCGTCGAATAATTTAGTTTCTTCACAAAGCCAATCTGAATCCTAGGGTATCATCATGACGCCATACGACAAATAAATTACGATTTGAAACTCTGCTGTACTGTGGTGAACCATTGTATGCTCCTCCTCTGATTACACGAAAACGTTGCCGTGCGAATCTTGTAATAATATTGTGATTGCGGTCCGTGTATTCCTCATATGGACTCTCACACCATTCCCAAACACTGCCTGACATATCATACAGTCCAAGTTCATTTGGCTTTTTGGTCTTAACTATATTGTGAGCATCTTCAATGCCATCTATCCATAACCATGCAACGTCTGTAGCATTATTACCACCTGAATATATATAGTTGTGTGATTTATTTCCTCCTCTTGCTGCATATTCCCATTCGGCTTCGGTAGGTAGGCGGAATTTTTTACCAGTGAGACAATTTAGTTTCTTAATAAAATCAATACAATCATTATAAGTGACGTACTCTACAGGCCATTGTTCTCCTTTGAATTTTGAAGGATTTTTGCCCATCACGGCAGTCCATAATTCTTGAGTGACTTCAGTATCTCCAAGATAAAAACAGTCAACTGTTGTTTTGTGTGCTGGATATTCATCTTGTTCCGCATACGGCAGTTGTTCCATACTTGCCCCCATAACAAAAGTTCCACCTTCTATATAATTCATTCTAAATGTGACTCCCTTTACTTTGAATATCAGAGCCTTAATATTGTTGTTAGTTGGGTGGGATTGCAACCCTATGGGAAGGAATACAAACGAGAGTATTATGAAAAAAAACTTAATCATCTTTGTAAGTGATAAATTAGTTATTTAATTGTATTAAATGTAGGTCCTACGGCCCACCAGATAAT
The DNA here is from genome assembly GCA_905233285.1 of uncultured Bacteroidaceae bacterium. Taxonomy (GTDB): domain Bacteria; phylum Bacteroidota; class Bacteroidia; order Bacteroidales; family Bacteroidaceae; genus Minthosoma. The sequence continues at coordinate 16,730 of CAJODY010000007.1, read as the reverse complement.
TCTTAACCACGCAAAGAACATACAGTAAACATCAAGCCAGAAAGTTTCGTGTATGTAGCAATGTATCGCAGGAGGACATAGAACATCTGTTGGTAGAACACCAAAATTGACAAGCAATAACCAGAACAGAATCCAATCAAACTTATTTCGTTGTGGTTGTAGCCAAAATGCCATCTGATAACCAGTGAGTGCTATTATATATGTATGTGTTTCGGGGCTGTCACTGAATAAAATAACATAACCCATCAAGACTGCAAGCACTTGTACTTTGAAACGGAAATCACCCCAACGTTGGTGTCGCCAAAAGAAAAGGGCTCCTAATATTGCCAAAACACCAATTTGAACAACACGATAATTGGGAAGAAGCCAAGGTTTCAGACCACGAGCAAACAGAATCCCCACAAAATCGGTATCACTATGGTGATGAGAAATCATATCAAACATTTGTTGGTACAATACAAACACATTGTCGAAAGCAGGGTTGATGGCAGGAAGCAATAATAGTAACCCACCACATAATATGACATATCCCATATTGCGCCAGAATTTGGGATAACATAAAAGCAGTGCTAATTCAACAATCCCATATACTTTTGTTAGGGCGGAGAACATTATTAGCAGTATCGCCCAAAACGGCTTGTTTCGTTCCAGAAGTGTAAAAGCGAAGAGGAATATATAGCATACTACTGTATTATACTGAAAACAGAATATACTTTGCAGTAATGTTGAAAGCAAGAACAAAAACATCTTCAGCCTATAAGGTGCCAACTGCGAAGGCAATGTCCATACAGCAAGTGTAAACATAGAATAATTAAACACATTCCATATGAAGGGACCTAACCATTGCGGCAAAATGAATATAGGTGCAAATATCACACTAAAGATAGGTGAATATAAAAAATAGATATGTCTTGTTTCGACATATTCCATGTTGTATGGACTAAGCCCGCTCCAAAACATCATACTTGCGTCATGGTAGTCAAAAAAATTGGTGTTTCTGCTACGTATCATCTCCAAGAAGGTTGCTAAAAGCGTTATAGCCATACCCAACCAGAACACACAACGTGGATTGCTGAAGAACCACTTTATTGCATTTATTACTCTTTTCACTTGTAGTTAAGTATTAGTTTGGTAATTTTCCTTATCTCTTCGTCTGTCAGTTCATAGTATAGAGGCAGACGGACTAGCGTGTCGGCATATCTGTCACAGTTCGGAAGTTCACGCCCATCATGCTTATCCAAGTAATACTTGCTCGAATGAAGTGGCAGATAGTGGAAAGTCGTCTGTACTCCGTTGTTCTTCAGATAGTTCATAAAAGCTGTACGTGCCTTAAGCGACGGACACAACATATAATAGATATGATAGTTATTTGTTGCATACTCCGGCAAGGTAGGCAGGGTGATGCCGTTACCAATGTTCCCTCTAAGAGCTTTGTCGTAACTCTCCCATATATGCTTCCGTTTTCCCTGTATGTCCTCTAACTGTTCCAGTTGTGCCCACAGAAAGGCAGCGTTCAGTTCCGAAGGAAGGAACGAAGAGCCCATATCACACCATCCGTATTTGTTCACCATACCTCTGTAGAACTCAGCCCTGTTAGTACCTTTCTCCCACATGATCTCGGCACGACTCACTAATCGCTCATCATTGACTACCAGCATACCCCCCTCGCCACAACTGATATTTTTCGTTTCGTGGAAGGAGAAAGCAGCTAAATGGCCGATTCCACCGAGAGGTCTGCCTTTATAATATGAGTCAACAGCTTGTGCCGCATCTTCCACTACAATCAGATTATGCTCATTTGCCAGCTGCATTATCGCATCCATGTCGCATGCTACACCTGCATAATGTACCACTACTATTACCTTTGTCTTCTCGTTGATGAGTGGACGTATATTATCGACTGTTATATTGGGGTTTTCATTTCCGCTGTCTGCAAATCGTACATATGCTCCTTCCCTGAGGAAAGCAATCGCTGACGAAACGAATGTATAAGACGGAACGATAACCTCATCGCCAGGTTTCAAGCCGCACAACATAGCACACATCTCAAGAGCATCGGTGCCCGATGTGCAAAGCAGACATTTCTTGAAACCATATCGTTTCTCGAAGAATCCGTGACACAACTTCGTGAAAGTGCCGTTCCCCGACATCGTGTCAGAATGGCACACCTCCTGAATGTAACTCAGTTCACGCCCCGAGCAGTAAGGTTTATTAAATGGTATCATGATTATATGTTTATTGTTTCGCTTACAGTGAACACGGGCCTTCCCTTTACTTGGTCGAAAATTTTACCTATGTAAAGTCCAAGGATTCCCATCATAAAAAGCAATATTCCGCCTACAAACCAAATGGAGAAAATAGTAGAAGTGTATCCCTCCACCTCATTCCAGCCTGCATACTTGGCAAATATATTGTATATAGCCATGAGGAACGAAAGTGCAGACATCATGAATCCGAGACCCACAGCAAGATGCAAAGGACGGTTGCTATTGCTTATTATTGAGTTGTAAGACAGTCTCAACAGTCGTCGCAGGTTATACGAACTCTTTCCTTCCAGTCTATGGTCGTGATATACATCCACCGAACCCTTCTTGAATCCAAGGGTATGAATGAGTTCTACGAACGAGCGTGAGTATTCTGGAATGTCACAATATGTCTTTACAATCTTTTTACTGTATATGCCAAACTCCGCAATAGCCTTATCTGTGTGGAACCCGCTCAGGAAGTCATAGACTTTATGGAATACAGTTGACGACATTCGTTTCAGGAACGTGTCATCGCGAACTACTCTCCGTGCACTTACTATATCATATCCTTCTTTGGTTTTTTCATACAGCGCAGGCAGATCCTCCGGTTTGTTCTGTAAGTCACAGTCAATAACGGCTACATAATCACCGCATGAATACGTTAGTCCGGCTGTAATAGCATAAGGTTGTCCGAAGTTACGGCTCAGGTTTATCCCTTTCACCTTCTTATCCTTGCTACATATATCACATATTTTCTCCCATGAATTATCAGGCGAGCAGTCGTTTACCAGCAAAATTTCATAGTCTGTCGTTATAGGACTGATAGCCTTGTGAATCCTTCCTACCAGCTCTTCCAGCATATTTTCTCCGTGATACACGGGCGAAACAATTGATAAATCCATTATGTTCAGTTGTGTTTATAAGTCAATTCATCCTTGTCCATCCGTTCCATATAACTCTGGATGATGGCTTTCAGTTTCTTCTCCATGCGTTCAGCTCTTGAAACCTCTTTCTCTTTGAGGTCTTCGGTCAGCATCCAGTCTTTCTTGTAGTTATACAGGGCTTTTGCGTTTTCTCCGTCAAACATCAGGGCATATCCGTCTTCCACATATTGGTATATGCCACTATTGTATTGTACAGCCCATGTCTTTCGGTCTGGAGTCTGTGTCAGGTCACTACCGAAGGCTACATATGGTTGGTCATATCCTACCATACCCAAAACCGTAGGCATAATATCTATCTGTTGTGCAATACAATGTCTGCGTTCGGCCTTCAGTCCCCCCGAAGGGTCGAAGAATAGTATCGGAGCACCATACAGTCCGAGAGCAGTTCCGTATTCCTGATGATCTATCCAGTTAGTATGGTCGCTTGTCAGTACAAACAGGGTTTTTTCATACCATGGTTGCTTCTTGGCGGTTTCGAAGAACTTCCTCAAGGCCATGTCCGTATATCTTATGCACTTATGTATGGGGTTGTCACCCTCTTCGGGGAATGTAGTTTGGTATTTCTCCGGCACAACGTATGGATGATGACTTGAGGCCGTGAACAGAGCCGTGATAAATGGTTCTTTCATCTCCGACATCTGTAAGGCATAATACTGTAAGAAAGGCTCATCCCATATAGCCCACATACCGTCAAAGTCCTTATCTCCATCAAAACGTTCATCTTCGTTATATTCGTTCCGACCGTGATACTTCTGGAATCCTGTAGCACGTGCAAAGGCTTGGAACCCCATCGAACCATTCTCTGCTCCGTGGAAGAATGCTGACTCATAGCCTATCTTTCCCAATTCACCGGCCAGTCCGCTCACTTTATTGAGCGATGCAGGAGTCAGGAAAAATGGTTCTACAAACATAGGGATGCTGCTCAGTATCGAAGGCATGCCGTCAATGCTCTTCCTGCCGTTGGCAAATGTATAGTCGAACGACAGGCAATGCTGATACAACGAGTCCATGAACGGAGTATATCCTTTATAGTTTCCCTCTTCCAACTGTTCGTTGTAGGCTCCGATATATTCTCTACCGAAACTTTCCACAATCAGCACTACTACGTTCTTATGATTCGCTTTCACATTGGCAGCAGGGTAGTGTACAGGAGAGTAAAACGACTCCATTTCTGCCTCATCCATATACTGAGGCACTGTGAATAGCTTTTTGCCCCATGTTCGGATTATTGAGAAAGGTGTGTTCAGTATTGCTGCTGCCTCCTGTGGTTGATTCACGTATTGGTTTGCGTTGCTTATGGTTATCGGTCTTACAGCAGTAGTCATACCACCTCTCATACCCCATACCGATAGTGGTACATAAATCACCAGACAACATATCGTTACCAACCAGTATGCAATATACCTTTTCCTGTGGGTCAATATTATCCTGCTTCTCGGATTGGCATACAGGAAATACAAGACGATGGCAATCACTATTACGAACAGCACCAGATACCAGTGGTTCACAAACTCCGTCATGAAAATACTTCCCAGATTGTCCTCGTTGCTGAATTCTTTCATTACCGATGCCGTAGTTCTTCTGCCGGTATATTGGAAATAGACAGAGTCGATGGTATTTGCTGCTACGCAAATAGTATTTACGCTTATGAAAATCCACTTTGCAACCTTTCTCCATCCTGCTCTTGTCACGAAAGTAAACGGCAACAGCATCATCAGAGCATACAGACTGTTGGTATAGAGTATTGCAGAGGTGTCAAATGTCAAACTGCCCTTTATCAGGTCACTCCAACTGTTTTGTAACAGCGTGTCCTTATATACATTCCAGTTCTCCGCCACGAAGACCACCCTGCACAGGGCATAAACCACGTACATCAACAACAAATTACATGCCAACGCAATAGCATTTGACATGGCTCCTTTCCTTATATTCACCAAACTTTTCATTTTCTGAGCGCAAAGGTAGCCATTGTTAATTAAAAATTCGTATTTTTGCCACAAAATTCTTTTCTATGAAGCAATACGACTATCTCATTGTGGGTTCAGGCCTCTTCGGAGCCACCTTCGCATACAGAGCTAAAAAAGCAGGTAAGAAGTGTCTTGTTATAGACAAGCGCCAACATCTCGGGGGCAATGTATATTGTGAATCCATCGAGGGAATCAATGTCCATAAGTATGGTGCACACATCTTCCATACTTCCAATCTGCAGGTGTGGGAATTCGTCAATTCCATCGTACCTTTCAACCGCTACACCAACTCCCCTGTAGCCAACTTCCAGGGACGACTTTTCAACCTGCCGTTCAACATGAACACATTCTATCAGATGTGGGGAGTCATCACACCTGATGAGGCTCAGGCAAAAATTGACGAACAACGTCAGGAAGCCCTTCATGCCATGCAGTCGGCAGGAGTCAACGAACCGCGCAATCTCGAGGAACAGGCTCTTCTGCTCATAGGGCGCGACATCTATGAGACACTCATCAAAGGTTATACCGAAAAGCAGTGGGGACGTAAGTGTACCGACCTCCCGGCATTCATCATCAAACGTCTGCCTGTACGTTTCGTATTCGACAACAATTACTTCAACGACAAATATCAGGGAATACCCATCGGGGGCTACAACCGACTCATCGACGGACTGCTCGAAGGCATTGAAACCAAAGTCAACACCGATTTCTTTGCCGACCGCAATCATTGGGAAAGCATAGCCGACCGCATAGTCTTCACAGGTAAGATTGACGAGTTCTACGACTACCGTTTCGGACATCTCAACTACCGTACAGTCCGTTTCGAACAGCAGACACTCGACACACCAAATTATCAGGGCAATGCCGTTGTCAACTATACCGAATCGTCTGTTCCCTATACCCGCATAATCGAACACAAACACTTCGAACAGTTCGGAACAGAGGTATATGACAATCCCAAGACCGTCATCTCGCGTGAATACTCCACCGAATGGCAGGACGGCATGGAACCTTACTATCCTGTTAACGACACAGCCAACAATGCCCTAGCAGAGAAATATCGCCAGTTAGCTGCAGCCGAGTCCAACGTTATCTTTGGAGGACGTCTTGCGGAATATCGCTACTACGACATGGCACCTATAATCGAAAAAGTACTGAACATACAGATATGATAACTTATACTACCGAAGGAGTGAAGATGCCACCCATCCGTCGTCGTGACGTGAGTGCTTGGATAAAGGCTGTGGCACAGTCATACGGAAAGCAGGTGGGCGACATCGCCTACATCTTCTGCAACGATGCAAAGATACTTGAGGTCAACCTTCAGTATCTACAGCACGACTACTATACCGACATCATCACGTTCGACTACTGCGACGACCTTGCCGCCATGGGAATCGACGACACCATCTCCGGTGATATGTTTATCTCGCTCGATACCGTCCGCACCAATGCCGACGGACTTGGAACCGACTATCTTCAGGAACTCCATCGAGTCATCATCCATGGCATTCTCCACCTCCTTGGCATCAACGACAAAGGTCCGGGAGAACGTGAGATAATGGAAGCAGCCGAGAATAAGGCATTAGCCTTGCTAAAGACCCAATAACCCCAATCAGCCCATAATAAACAACCCCAATATGAAACGTAACATTGTAATCACAGGTGGAGCCGGATTCATCGGTAGCCACGTAGTCCGACTCTTTGTCAACAAATACCCTGACTACAACATCATCAACCTCGACAAACTCACCTATGCCGGCAACCTTGCCAACCTTAAGGATATTGAGGATCGTCCCAACTATAAGTTCGTCAAGATGGACATCTGCGACTTCGATGCCTTCTACAAGCTGATGCAGGACGAACATATCGATGGAATCATCCATCTTGCAGCTGAAAGTCATGTGGATCGTAGCATCAAAGACCCCTTCACTTTCGCTCGTACCAATGTGATGGGTACCCTCTCCCTCCTTCAGGCTGCAAAACTCTATTGGGAAAGTCTGCCTGAGAAGTATGAAGGAAAGCGTTTCTACCACATCTCTACCGACGAAGTATATGGAGCGCTCCAGATGACCAATCCCGAAGGCATTCCATCGCCCTTCACTACAGTTGCATCTAGTGCCGAGCACCATGCAGCCTACGGAAAGGATTTCTTCCTAGAGACCACGAAGTACAATCCTCACTCACCCTACTCAGCAAGTAAGGCGAGCAGCGACCACTTCGTACGTGCCTTCCACGATACCTACGGTATGCCGACCATCGTCACCAACTGTTCCAACAACTACGGTCCTTATCAGTTCCCCGAAAAACTCATACCGCTCTTCATCAACAACATACGCAACCGCAAACCTCTGCCCGTCTATGGCAAGGGTGAGAACGTACGCGACTGGCTCTATGTCGTTGACCATGCACGTGCCATCGACACCATTTTCCACAACGGCAAGATAGCCGAGACATACAATATCGGCGGTTTCAACGAGTGGAAAAACATCGACATCATAAAGGTAGTCATCAAGACGGTTGACCGTCTGCTCGGCAGAAAAGAAGGTGAAGACCTCGACCTCATCACCTACGTCACCGACCGTCTGGGTCATGATGCACGCTATGCCATCGACTCTCGCAAGCTTCAGGCAGAACTGGGTTGGGAACCCTCTCTCCAGTTTGAAGAAGGTATCGAGAAGACCGTCCGTTGGTATCTCGACAACGAAGAGTGGCTCAACAACATCACCAGTGGAGAGTACGAGAAATACTACGAAAGCATGTACAAAGACAGATAAGTTGTCCGGATGCTGTTCAACTCCATAGCCTTCCTGCTGTTTTTCCCTGCGGTATGTCTGCTCTATTTCTCCATCCCTGCGCATTGGCTCAGGGCGAGAAATCTCTTGCTGCTTGCTGCCAGCTACTACTTCTACATGAACTGGCAGCCTGCCTACGCACTCCTGTTGCTTACCAGTACCGTCCTTACCTATCTAGCAGCAATAGGCATCCAGGCGTTCCGTACACAGCGACTCAAGCAGTTGTGCCTCGTCAGCAGTCTGGTGTTGAACCTCACTATCCTCTTCCTCTTCAAATACTATAACTTCCTTGCATCCAACATCGAGTACGTGCTCCAGTCCACGGGTCTTGCCATCGACCTGCCTGAGTTCACGTTCCTCCTGCCCGTCGGCATATCGTTCTATACATTCCAGGCTTTAGGCTATTCCATCGATGTTTATCGGGGTACAACGAAAGTAGAGTGCGACTTCCCCACCTATGCCCTCTTCGTGTCCTTCTTCCCTCAACTGGTTGCAGGACCTATCGAGCGTTCCAACAACCTCCTGCCTCAGTTCCGCGAGCAGCACCGTTTCTCCTCCGACACCTTCATGGCAGGATTCCGACTCATGCTCTGGGGCTACTTCATGAAACTCGCCGTTGCCGACCGCTGCGCCCTCTATGTCGACTCCGTATTCAACAACATCGAAATGCACAACGGCGGAGCCTACCTCCTTGCCTCTTTCCTTTTCCCCTTCCAGATATACGGCGACTTTGCCGGTTATTCGCTCATCGCCATCGGAGTGGCACGTGTGCTCGGATTCCGACTGATGGAGAACTTCCACCGTCCTTACTTCGCCGTCACCGTGGGTGAGTTCTGGCATCGCTGGCACATATCCCTCTCCACCTGGTTCAAGGACTACGTCTATATCCCCCTTGGCGGCAACAGAGTAGGTCGCCTGCGCTGCTACTTCAACCTCCTCGTCACCTTCGTCGTCAGTGGCATCTGGCACGGAGCCAACTGGACCTTCCTCTGCTGGGGCACCCTCCACGGAGTCCTTCTTTGCATCGAGAAAGCCCTCGGCATCCGTTCGCAGGACTACAGCGGCATCCGTCGCTTCCTTCATTGGACCGTCACCTTCGTCCTCGTCTGCTTCGCCTGGATATTCTTCCGAGCCAACAACCTGAACGATGCTATTACCGTCATCATGGGTATCCTCACCCGTCCGGCAGTGCCCGAAATCAGCTTCGCCATGTTTACCGAAATCACCTTCTCCCTCCTGGCCCTCCTTATCCTCTTCAGCAAGGAAATCCTCGATGAATTCGGAATAAAACCAGTAATGGTCAATGGTCAAGGCTCTTACATCTTACATCTTACATCTTACATCATCTTCGCTGCTTACATTCTTCTTTTCGGAGTCCTCGGCGGCGACCAATTTATCTACTTCCAATTCTGACCCTATGCGACGACTGCTCATAACCCTCCTCATATTCCTTGTCGGACTTTTTACGTCCGACCGTCTCGGAGGTGTCTTCATGCAATGGGTCAATAGCCATTCCAACGATGTAATCGCCCCCAAACTGCAATATATCAGTCGCGAAGTCCATGAAGACATCATCCTCATGGGAGCATCCCGATGTCATCACCATTATATACCCTCCATCATTTCCGACTCACTCCATATGTCAGTATATAACGCAGGCATCGGTGGTGCCAACAACATCTACTCCCACTACACCGTCCTTCGTCACATTCTCTCTCGTCATGTGCCCAAGGTTATCTGTCTCGAAGTCATGCCTAGCGACTACAACCAGCAGTCCGACCCCTTCGCAGTTCTCAGCTTTTTCGCTCCACTCTTCGGCACCAATGCCGATGCCGACTCCATCTTCCACCTCAACGACTCCTACTGGCGCTATCAGCTCTCCCACCTCTACCGCTACAACGCCAAGGCACCGTCCAACCTCTGGGGACTCCTGCTCAATCGTCAGAACGATAGTCAGCAAGGCTACACGCCCCTGCCTCGCCCCTCGGCCTTCCCCAAGGTGCGTACCTTCGAATCCATCGACACTTCTGTCGATACACTTAAACTGGAATACATCCGTCGTTTCGCCCATCTTTGCCGGGAGAACGACATACGTCTCATTTTTACCGTATCTCCTAAATACACCGAAGTATCACCCCACCACTACGACATCCTGCGTCGTCTCGCCTCCGAACTCTCCATACCCTTCCTCGACTACCACACCTCCGGTCTCTACTCCGACCATCCCGAATACTTCAAGGACAACGTACATCTCTGGCACGAAGGAGCTCAGTTGTTCTCCTCTCTGTTTGCGCATGATTTGCAGCAAGCCCTCAGCCTTTCCTCATCGCCTATGATGTTGCGCAGAGCTTTGAGCCCCTCTACGTTCCGTTCGCTGTTGAGCCACAGGCGTAGATAGCCCCCTTCTGCATACTTCTCCATTAGGTGTTCCTTGCTGCGGCGATACAAGGTCTCAAAATCACCATCCGGATACATCTTCTTGCTATATGCCATCGTACGTGCGATGATAGATTCGGGATCTATCTGTCTGTCCGCCTCTGCCACGATAGCTCCGTAAATAGTGCGTGGCGGATTCTTCCCGCTTGCACGGTGATCCTCCACAGCGTCGCGCATCGTGAGCATCTGCTCCTCTGTAAACCATTGCCTCAGCATGTTGTCCTCCATCAGAATCTCTCCCGAGTAGATATGATGCCGTTCCCTGCCGAACTGTAGTCCCAAGTCGTGGTATGCAGCAATGACATACGCCATCTGCTCATCTGCCCCATGCTCGCGTGCCAGCTTCAGGCTCTCTGCTATGACCGTCTCCGCATGATCTCGTCTATGGCCACCGTCAAAACCCTCATATCGTGGCAAAATACTTTCCTCTATATACTTTTGTAGTGTCATAATCGCAGTAGTTTATCCTTTTTCCGCTGTAAAACTACAATTTTTTTTCTAAACAACAAAACAAAAGAGGCGCAAAGCCTCTTTCTTTATTCCATTGGTTTTATCATCGATTCGATGAAGGGGAGTTCTGCTTGCTTCCTTAGCGATGAGGTAACGTTTCGTTACTCCATTGACATATATCCTTTCTCAAAAATCCAGGGATAAAGGAAGCGGGACTCTTTGAGGGCAAAAGCTACAACGATATAGCCGCCATCAACAGATTTAACTTCTCCCTTGCCGAATGTCTTGTGCTTAACCCTATCTCCCACTTTGAGGCTCATCCATTCCGGCTGTGGTTCCTCCTGAGGGGGTTCTTCCTCATGGTTCTCAACTTCTTCTTCATCATCGACTTGTATTGTTACAGGAGTCTTGTCTTCAAATAATATACTCCTATCGATAGCCGTATCCCATCCGCCAATGACAGTACCCTTTCTTGTATTGATGCCAGTATATTCCAAACTGCTGTCTTCGTAACGTTTGAATTTATAGACAGCATCGTTCATCAGTTCGCTATTGAACACATTGAGGCTGACAAGAAGTTCGAAATCACTGATATTCAGCCCCGTCACCTTACGGAACAGTTCCGGTTCAAGGTTCACGATAACATCCTTCAGCGAATATTCCCTGAAGTCTGTCAGATACATGAACACAGGGATGCGGGTTGCAAACTTTATCAGTTTCTGTTGTATTTCCTTTCTTTTGCTCTTATATTCCTTCTCTGCTTCTGTCAATTCTTTCTTCTGCTTAGGTGAGATATCATCTCCGTGTTCGCGTTTCGTCTTCTTCACTTGTTCACTCTTGTTGATGATAGTTTCTATATCCTGATTGAGCGAGCGGAATCCTTCTATATTCATCAGAGCCTTCATTGCTTCAGGCGAATTCATCAGACGTCCAAGGGTGGCATTATCCACATTCACCAATACGGCACTTTCCCATCTTCGTGCCAAAAGCGTAGCGGTAGTACCACTCATTGCCATATCAAGTATTCCAGCCGCATCTATCTCCTTCATCGAACTTCCGTCATAAGCCAACACAGGCAGGAATCGGATGAAATCCTCCACTTTCTTCTCTGGATTCGCTTCGTGCAGATTCAACTGACAACTATACTCTTCTACCTGGCGTAGGGCGCGGTTAGGAGCAAAATCGAACACATAGCAGAAAGGCTTCAGTATTACCTCCTTTCCCCATTCGTCACGTGTAGTCCAAGGCGACTGCACACGGAATGCAGCCTGAAAATACGTTTCTGGCGAACGTACGTTACGAAGCATCAGAATACCAGTCCAAGGACGAACAGTAACTCCTGTCGAAAGTTTTCCGCACGACAAGGTTATTGTTTTGCTTTGTCTTGGGTCACCCTCTTCACACATTGCCTCATATACGGGATGCACCGCTTCTGCTCCCATGCCTGCTTCATTTCCGGCTGCAACGACAACATGATAATCATGATAGAAACGATTGACGGGCTTCTTCATCAGTCGTGCCATAGCCTTACACGAGGCAACAGAAGGCAGGAACCAATACGTATGTTGCAGATAGCTGTGCAGACGCATGTCTGAGAAAGGCATTGGCGGCCGTTCCGTTCCCTGCTTCAGTTCTGTTATGATGTTTTCCTTATACGAGCCTCTGATAAGGTCGAGCCATTTCTGTACATGTTCCTCGTGTACAAAGCCATGTTCATCGGCTCTGAAAAACTCATTGAGGTCAAACTCGTCAAACTCTCCTTGGTCAGCCACTTCCTTAATGCTGTCGGGCAACTGATAAGTCATCATCACCATCTTCGGCAGCGACAGGTAGGGGTTATTTTCTCCCTTCCAATTTTCCTTTTCCCTTTGTTCGTCCGAATAAGTCCAGTTATATATCTGTTCTTCTATAAACTCTCCTGTACTGATTGCCCTGAACGGAGTACCCGACAAGTACAGGTATGCTCGGGTAGTGAGAGGCATCAGTTCCTCGTCATAGAGTTCGCGACTGTCCATTTCCTTACTGCTGTCTGCATCTTCAGCCATCATCTCGCCTACCTCTGCGGCACGCGCCAACTGTTCAGTATCCTGCTTGTTATAAAAGTCCTTCGCATGCTTGCCCCATGCTCCGTAGTGGTATTCATCGAGCACGATACAATCCCACTCCACTTCCTGAATCCATTCGTTCGTGGCTTTTATACCACCTGCTGCGTTTCGTCCCAAAACATCCTGAAACGATGCAAAACATACGAACGGACGTCTCTCGTCCACCTTGTTGAATTCAAAGTTGTCGCCCTTTTCACAGAATTGCCAACCCTCGAAATCGCGATGGGTCAGCAGGTCTTCCTTCCATGCAGTCTTAACGGCAGGCTTGAATGTGAGCACAAGCAGACGCTTCCATCCCATCTTCAGAGCCAGCTGATAGGTAGTAAAAGTCTTTCCGAAACGCATCTTCGCGTTCCACAGAAAGTGCGGAATCATCTGAGGCAGTCCACCTTTCCCGACTCTTCCAGCTGCTATTTCCTCCTTATAGAACGACTCAAAATATTCAGATGTTTTCTTTACAGCTGCCTTCTGTTCAGGTCGCATTGGGAAAGTTTCCGTACGTTCCAACATCGACTCTTGCCCCGCTATCACAGCCTTAATGGCTCTTTCGACATCTTTCTTTGTGCATCGGAACCATTCCTTTGCAGGATTGGGGAAACCTGCATCACGCAGCATCTTATGTACGGCATGATCGTCGAACGAGGTGCCGTCAGCCTTCATAGCCGAACGAACCAACACAATCTGATACTTCAGGTTCGCAGTCTTGCATTGTTCATCTATGCGTTCCTCTGCCGTCCTCGTTGTATAGCCCACCTTCAGCATGCCACGATGGTCAGGCACATCTGGCAGTTCGTAAGCATAGATTGTAGGTTGTCCCTCAACTCTGCTTTGTAGTAAGTCTGTTGTTGCCATAACGTTTTAGTTTATTCCATTGGGCGAATCATGCTTTCGATAAAGGCTATCTCTTCGTCTGTCAATCCGTATTTCTTATATAGCATCTCATCCGTCCACGGATGTGAGAAGTCTTGAAGAGGAACGAATCTAAAGACTTCTCTCGAAACTTGCATCGTACCCCTTCCCCAATAAAGAAGAGCCTTGAAAAAATTTGTATGGGTAAAGGAATGGCAATTATTCCTTTCTTCTTCACTTTCAAACGGTCCAATAACAAGGAATGTTTCAGTACATATATCATCTGGGCATCCCAATATTAACTCAGGAGGATTAACGGCATCTGATGAATAAGCTTTAGAGATGTATAATTTATATTTGTCTATGAGTTCTGTTCCTTTATCTACAGATTCTCGACTAATCCATCCAACCACTCGTTTTGCGCCGCCCTTCTTGCCTTTAACACCAAATATCTTAATTGATTTTTCAAACTTTTTATCATGTAAGTTATAGTCCTCGTAATTATCGGTACAGTTGAATAAATCCGTACCTATCCCGAATGGTTTACGGGCAGATACAATGTCCGAGAATGATGTGTCAGTCGTTACTTTATCTATAATAGACTGTCGTCTATAATCCCTAATAATAATAGAAGAACCATCGCTACATAAGGGTCTATTTGTTGTAATAGGCTTTCCGCTTGTGGGAATAAATGTATACTTCGTTTTGCCTTTATGACCTTTATCCCAAAGAAAATAACAAACTCCTCCATCAATATGAACTCCTGGAAAGCACTCAAAAGGATTCTCATAATCTACCATTACTTTTATATGCTCATCGTTCATCATCTGTTGTCGAAACATCATTAAACCACGACCTCCAACCATCCATTTTGCAGGAATTATCATTGTAAGGAACCTGGGACAAAGTCTTAAAGCTTGCATAACAAACCTATTATATATTGGCATTGCTGCATCACTAGCGGCATTTCCTCCATCACTCAGTTGATAAGGCGGATTTCCTATAATTACGTCAAACTTCATATTATTAAATAATGTGTTGGGATTATCTGTGTGAATAAACTGATAGGCATATTGCTCAGCTTGGTCGCCCCTGTCGTAAACATCCTGCGAGGCTCCGCAATATTGGCACTTGCCATTCTGCCAAGTATGACGGAGTGGACGATACATGATATTTCCACTTTTCGTGCCGAAACGGCATACACTATACTCGCTACTGGCATCCTTCGAGCAATAGACCGAACGGCGCGAAAGATGACTCGTCAACTCCGTAATAGCAATGCCAAAGACCTGTTTTCGCAATATGTGCTCGATTCGCTCCTTGCGGTCTGGAATCAAAGGTTCAAGTCCTCGGTCGAGCCGCTTCACTATCTCACGAAGGAACACTCCCGACTTCGAAACTGGGTCGAGAAACGTAGTCTCAGGTGACGTAAAGAGTTCCTGCGGCAAGAGGTCGAGAACCTGATTGGCAAGCGTAGGCGGAGTGAAAACCTCATCGTTGCTCAGATTCGCCAGGCAATTGAGCACATCGGGATTGTAAGTGTCAGCTTTCATAGGCTTCGCGATTTAAGTCTAAGAAATACACAGGAGGAAACGATTCGTAAGGGGTGTCGCTGAAGAGGTCGCCACCCTGACCCGTAGCCACAAGATAGGAGAAACTGTAATCGCGACGAACCACCTTACCTTCGCCTATGAACGACCACTCGCTCACGACAATCCATTCCTCGGGGTTGTCCACACGACGATAGGTTAAAGCATCGCCCATGATGATGTTCCTTTCCAGCAGGAACTCAACTGCCTTGCGGCACTCTGGCTTGCATCCCTCGCCAAACAGCCTCGAATACTGCTCGCAGAAATAATCGTAGAGCCGTCTGCGACAAGCCTCGGCATTATCGCGAAGGAGTTCTATTCCATAAATACTGCTGACCGCCCATACTGCATTCTTCTCGTATTGCAGTTGGGTGTATTGCCTGTTCCTTACGCGCTGCTCACATATAGCCAGCTTACGACGCAGAATCTCAATGAGGAAATTGCCGTCGCCACAGGCAGGTTCGAGAAAACGGCTCTCGATGCGTTCCGTTTCCTGCTTCACGAGGTCGAGCATAGCATTCACTTCGCGTTCGGCAGTAAACACCTCACCGTGCTTCGACACACGCTCCTTCGACTTGATTTGCCCCCTCTGCTGCGGAGGATTCAAGTCTGCATCCATGTTTCCCATGTGCATTTCTTGCTGCACATCAGTCTAAATCGGAAGAATACAGGTTACAAACAAAACTCGGGTACTTATGGACATAAAGAAAGCGTGAACTTTCCTTATCAAGTACCCGAGGTATTTGGCGTAACCTGTATCGAATGATAAGTTCTGTCCACGCAAACGTGAACATGAACCAAATCTATTCGATACCTTTTCAAATCGCCAAATTTTCGGGGTACTTCGAGATAGCTAATGCTTAGTTAATAATGTATGTTGTCTAAAAATCTAATGTCTGTTTCTTTTTCATCGTTTAGGTTCTCTACTCGACAGCCAGCTCCCATAACGGAGATGCCGACCATCCTACTTCTCTGCAAAGGAATACAGAACAAAATAAAATCATTTATTTTTTATGTTGAGCGCAAGTATCTTGCACGAGCGTAGCGAAGTGAACGATACGGTTAAGTGAGAGATGTACAAAATAATTCTCGTTTATTTTTATTTCCGAACCGCAGCCTATGTTCGCCGAAGGCAACGTACGGTTAAGCGAGAGAAATACAAAAAATCAAAACGAATTTTTGTATTTTTTGAGGAAAAATCCATTCTACCCTCACTTACTCACTATTTTGGCCTTCAGCCCAGTGTTTATCGGACTTTCAGATAGTGACCCATGTGAAAGATGGGTCACTAAGTGGGTCACTAAAACCCTCACTATGAACAAACAACATAGTATTAACCGTCCAACTTT
>CAJODY010000006.1 GCA_905233285.1 uncultured Bacteroidaceae bacterium | reverse complement strand
CCGAAGGCGCCAGCAGAGGTCTATCTCCTCCATGTGGGCAAAGAAACGGGGGTCGAGTCCGCCACTTTTCGTCCAGTCCTCAGCGCGGCAGAGTAGGGCTGCTCCCGTAGCCCACAGCACGTGATGGATGTCGTCGTATTGTCCGTTGTCTTTTTCCACCGTTCCGAGCAGACGTCCGCGACAGAAGGGATAGCCGAAGCGGTCGATAAATCCGCCGGATGCTCCTGCATATTCGAAGTGGTCGGGTTCGCGCAGCGAGAGCAGTTTGGGCTGGCATGCCGCACATTCGGGATGAAGGTCCATATAGTCGCAGAGTATCTTGTCCCACCCCTTCTGGCGTATCTCCACGTCGCTGTTGAGCAGCATGAAGTATTTGTATTCCGTCAGTTGGGCAAGTGCGCGGTTGTAGCCTTCGGCAAAGCCATAGTTGCGGTCAAGTAGGATAGTCTTGACCTCTGGAAATTCGCGCTTCAGCATCTGGATGGAATCATCGGTCGATGCGTTGTCAGCTACGATGACATCGCCCACCGAGTTCGCCACCACGGATGGCAGGTAGCGACGCATCATGTCGCTTCCGTTCCAGTTGAGTATGACGATTGCAAGAGTCTGCATGGGGTTAATGGGTCTTATGGGATTATTGGGCTTTGCCGGTGCAAAGTTATAAAAAAATCGTCAGAGGAAAAACCCCTGACGATTTTTAGTGAGTATATAAGTGTTGAATTACCACTTGTTGTAAATCTTCTTTGCAGAGCCGTCAGCATACTTGATGATGATGAAGCCCTTCTGATTCTTGGTAGCCAAAGCACCTGAGATAGTGTAGTATGCTACAGGAACAGACGGCTGCTTAGCTTCTGCAACTTCTGCATCAATACCAGTCTCTATGTATTCTTGCTTGTCCTTGTAGTATTGCTCTGACGGACCGCCGTAAGTTACGTGTACAGAACCCAATCCGTAAGAGTTAGGATGGTTATCGCCCTGATAGATGCCGAGAGTGTGGTATTGCTGAACACTTGTCAGACCATCCATACCGAAACGGAGAGTCTCTTCACCGTCAGTAGCCTTGTCGTACTCCATTTCGAACCACTGTGGAGTGTAGTCGCCTACATTCTCGCCTGCTGTCCACACGTCAAGAGAGTCAAGTACTGTTCCATCTGCATCATCTATTGAACCGAAGATGAGCTTGATGCCAGAGATATAAACAGTATCGCGTCCTATTTCTTTCTCTTCTTCAACCCACTCTTCAAGGTCATCATCCCAAACTTCCTGGGTTTCAGTATAGATGTTGATGTGACGAACAGCATTGAAGATATTCTTGTTGTCACCTGTTGCGTATGCCTGACACTTGAAGTTGTAGTGACCGGCATTAGTAACTACGATGTCCTGAGTAGCGGTGCCAACAGGATTACCAGTCCAACCACGCCACATAGATGCTTTACCACCACCTACGTATGCTTCATCGCCGGTGTTGATACGCCAGTATTCGCTGGTGTTGGTAGAGTAGTAATCCCATCCATTCCATGTTTCTAATGTACCAGTACCTGCGCGATAACCATCGTTGCTTTTTGATTTACCAGAGACATCTTGGAAGTCACCATTGATTATTGCCACTTCAGCCTGTTTGTAGAATGAAGCACCTCCTTCGTAGAATTCCAGAAGAACAGTTGTGAGGGTTTTGAGTTCCTCATCGAAGTCGTCATGCTGGTTTACAGCAGAAACACCGGCAATCATAGCATCTGCATTTTCGATTTCGCCATTAAGATCTGTTGGGTCAACGTGTGCAAATTCCGGGTCTGCAACAGCAGCCTTTGCTTCAGCAACCTTAGCCTTGAGGTCGATGAACGGCTGGTTCTGGCTCTGAACAAAGTTGTTAGTGTATTGGTATGCACGTACGAGTGGGTACTGAGCTGCCCAAGTTGGATCTACCCCTTCCTCGTATTCGTAGCCCTGCTTGGTAGCCCATTCAGTGAGTTCGTCGTTAGATGCAACGCCTGTGTCCTTACCATCTGCGGTAATCCAGTTGCCAAGGATGTCAGTGTAGAGGTAGTCCCATTTGTTGATTGTACGCTGGATTGAATCCTGCTCCCATGGGTAGTTAGCGTCGTTCATCTTAGCCATTACGTTGTTGCGTGCGTTTGTAGCAGCATCCCACTGAGCCTTGAATGTGTTCCATGCGTTCTGACGATCGATAGCTTTTTGAACGTCGCCGAATGCATAAACAGCTACGTGAGCGATACGGAATGTGCCACCGTAAGGATCGAAACCTGGGAACCAAGCACCGGCAGAGAATCCTTCTTCCTCATCTACTTCGCTAATGATGTAGTATCTTTCAGCTTCCTCTACTATGTTTGCGAGTGGAGTCAAGATTTCAACTGTGTCAGTTCCGATGAAGAGTTTGTTTCCTTCAGACTTTACAGAAAGATCCTGACCGTAGTATCCACCGTCAACCTTAGACTTCAGGTATTGTGTAGCATAGAGGTCGCACATGAACATATACTTACCTGGAGGCAGTACGATACCACTGGTAGGCTTAACTGTGATGCGTCCCCAAGGAAGAGCGTATGAACCAGGATAAGAATAGTCAATCCATTCAGAGCCTGATGGGTGTCCCCAACGTGAAGCACCGCCTTCGGTTGTCCAACAGTCGCGGTTTATACTACCACCGCCTTCTCCATTGTTGATTTTGGGCACACCTGTGATTCCGATGTTCGTGAAGTTCTCGTTGATATTTTTTGCTACAGATTCGATGAAAGTTGTCTGACCCTCGTCGAGAAGAGCCTCGACGTCTGCCATTGCAGCTGGATCGTCAGTCTCGCCTGCCTCAACCATTCCCTCATAGATTTCGATAGCCTCCACAAGGTCGTCACTATCAGCGTCGGTGAAGTTTGCATCAGCAAGGAGCTTCTGAGCAAATGCAATCTTACGGTCCATCTTACGTGTGTCGTAAACTTCCTCTACAGGAAATACCTCTGCGTCAGCTATAAAAGTACCTGTGGTGAGACGACCAATAGTGATGTTGAGGTAGTGTGCGCCCTCACCGATTGTCCATTCAGTACATGTGTCAACGAGTGCGAAAGAGATTTCAGCCCATTCGCCGTTGAAAATGCTTTGAGAATTTGCAACCTGGAAGTAGTCAACATTTGCAGAACCTCTGCGGACACCATCAGCTGACGGCTCGTCATTGGTGATGAATGCGTTGATTTCGTTCTGTGCACCTGGATCCACAGAAGATACTGTAGTTGCTACGCCCTTGATTTTGAGGGTTACGATGTAGCGCTGACCGAATGTGAGTTCTGTGTTGGTTCTGAGAAGCGTAGTACCTTCTGCACCGCTCATGCTTTCAAGACAGGATTTGAATCCAGGTTCTTCATAGAAAGACCAGACGTCAATATCGTCAGAACCTTCCCATGATGCAACGGGTGAAACTTGACTGTCGTCAATCACCTTGTACTTTGCAGTGGCAGTATAGATGTAGTCTCCAACTTCATAGGCAAAAGCGCCAGCGAAAGAGAATGCAGCCACTAATGAAAGTAAAAGTTTTTTCATAAAAAGTGTTGTTTAATAGGGTTAATAAAATAGTTAATATGATTTATCTCTAAAGATTGTGCACACACAGAGACGTGAGTACACTACTCTGTAGTGGGGACAAAATTAGCGTAATTTCCTCAAAGTCTTCGTATGTTTTAACGAAAAAATGAAGAAATTACGCAAAAAAGTATTACGGAGTATTATTTTTCTCCGTTTTTGTGGTTGAAAAAACTACTTCTTGAATGGAAGGTACCAGTTTGCTTCGTCGAGAAGATTAACAACAGGGTCGTTCGACTTTACCTTGTCGGCAAGCCATGCATTACCCGGAAGTCCGGCACGATTCTTATGGCGTGCAAAGCGCATGAGGTCGTACCAACGTGTGCCTTCGAAGCAGAATTCCATAGCTTCTTCGTCGCAAAGCAGTTCTTCCATTGCCATGATGGTGTCGGCCTTGGTTGTGGTACCGGTGCTGACACGTGATGCCAAACCAGGATAGAGGGTAGCATCTGCTGCTGCAAGTTCTTTGAACTTTCTGGCTATTTCAGATGTAAATTTATATGTAACAGAAGTGGAGTAGTCGGTGTAGTTGCCGTCGGGCGTAGCACCGCATCCGTGCTGGTGAATTGGGAAAGTGTTGGATTTGTATGTGTCAATGTTTGCAGCGTTGAAGAATGTGTTGTTGAAGTAGGCCTTTGCATCATCCGACAGCCATGTAGTAGTTGGCTGTACGAGTTTGTCGGTCAGACCTTCCTTCAGGAAAGCAAAAGCGGCATCAGGCAAGCCCATGCGGTTGAGTGCTTCGCAGAGGTGTAGGTAAACTGTAGTGACACGATATATGATGATGTTGGCGCTGCGGAATTTGTCAATCCATTCCGTCTTAGATTCGTCGTCGCTGCTGGTCGTAGATGAAGTGGCACTAGTCGAATAGATGTTAGCAATGGAACGCATATCGCCATATTTGCCTGCTGTAATGTACTGCTTAGGCAGGCCACCGGAGACATCCTTGTAGTAATAGTAATCGAGACCTTCAACCAGTTGGTTGTAAACGGCTGACTGGGTTAGCTGGATATCCTCTCTCCACCGTGCTCTTGAAGACAGAGCATAGAAGTCGTAACCAAATGAGAAAGGTACGTTTGTAATGGTACCCATTCGCTCGTTGGCTGCCATAGGTATGTAGGATACGATGTCAAGACATGTGGCAGAGTTTGACAATGTGTAGATGTTGGGATACGTGTTGGCTTTATTATTATCGTCCCTATCATAGTCCGTTGGGAAGGGGGTGGAATCATCGCGCATTTGCAGTACGGTCTGAACATTAGGCAGTAAAGTCTTATTAGTCTGCAGATAGGTGAAGTAGCTGTTGGCAGCTTCTGCGTATTTACCTGTCTCGAGATAGAGGTCACCGAGAATGACATCAACAGGGATAAATATCTTTGTTGTATTCATCGCTTTAGAGCCACCGCCATTTACATTACCGATATTGATGCTTGTACCATAGTTTGGCACTGGTATGCCTGAAAATTGTGCAAGGTCGGGACAAAGTGCATCGGCAATTTGATAGATATCGTATTCAGGGAATCCTTTGTCAATCTGTGAGACGCTTGTCAATGGTTCGGTAAAGAATGGCACTCTACCATAGTTACGTGCCAGTTGGAGGTATGCCCAAGCACGATAAGCAGTGACAGCGGCATATTCATTTATTGTGACATCGGTAGAACCGGTGCGCAAATCTCTGTTACGATGCTCAAGGTAGTAATTGCAGTTGTTGATTACACGATAGTACACGTATGCAGAGTCGTATTTGTTGTTGAGTCCTGCACTGAAGTTCTTCAACTGTGAAAGCATACTATCAGTATATTGTGTCGTGGCAACCAGTTCACCACGCATTTCTCCCTGATAGAAGTACTGGTCGGCAAGTTGTTGCATTGCCTGTGCAATACCGAATGCGTAGAATACCGAGTCGGTCTTAGCGTTCATATCGGGTTCGAAAGCCTGACGGTCGCTGCCAACATCCAACATTTTTTCGCAGGAAGTCAAAATGAAAGAGGCAGAAAGGGCTGCTCCAAATAGCATCACTGTCGCTCTTTTTATCATATCTTTTTTCATTTTCGTTTATTGTATTTTTCTAGATTCTCTAGATTCACTAGACTAACTAGTCGCTCTAGACTTTCTGAGGTTATTATTAGAGGTTAATCTTAACGCCTACGAGGAATGAGCGTCCTTGTGGAAGGTTGCCGGCATCGATGCCTTGATAGAGCACTCCGTTGCCAATGCTGAATTCAGGGTCAGAGCCTTTATACCTGGTCAGTGTAAATAAGTTGCGTGCCTCAGCCCATATGTTAAGACCTTGCAGCCATGACCAGGATGTAGGTACAGGAACCTGATATGAGAGATTGATTGCTTTCAGACGCAAATAGCTGCCATCTTCAATCCAACGGTCGCTGAAACGGTTGTTGCCTTGTGGGTCACCATAGTTAAGACGTGGAATGCTGGTCTGCTGTCCTTCATAGCGCCAATGGTTTGCTTCGGCAATCTGCTGGTTGTAGAATGTGCTACCAGAGTTGAGTATAGAGCGCTGGTAGTTGTAGATGTCATTGCCGATGCTATAGGTGAAATTCATGCTGAGAGTAATGCGCTTAAAGTTGAGTTTCGCAAATACGTTGCCGTAAAAGTCGGGATTAGGATCACCAATAACAACTTTGTCGGCTTCGGATATAATTCCATCGCCATTCTGGTCGATGAAATGAACATCACCTGCAGCAAAGTCAACTTTCTGACCTGCTGAGTTAACCATGTAAAGGTTCGTTGTGGTCTGTCCATCAACATTTACATGTGTTTTGCCGTATTGGGCTGCCTCGGATGCTGAGGCAAACACTCCGTCAGTCTGATATCCGTAGAATACGCCTACAGGCATACCCACTGCTGTGAGAATGTTGTCCACTCCGTATATTGAAGAGGTGTAGTCGCCATCGGGTAGTGAAGTGACTTCGTTCTTATAGTGACCAACTGTTGCTCCAAGTTCAAATCGCCAGTTCTTTGTAGCAATAGGTTTGCCACTGAATGTGAATTCGTAACCGGTGTTACGCAGTGAACCTCCATTTGTCCAGTACATGTTGATACCTCCGATTGGATTGTCAAATGCTTTACGGGTGAGAAGGTCGTTGGTGTTGTGGATGAAGTAGTTGAAGATCACGGAAACACGGTTGTCAATAAAGTTTCCTTCAAGTCCAAAGTTCCATTTCTTAGTTGTTTCCCACTTGATTTTGTCGTTACCAATATTGGTGAGCTGTGAACCAATGGCGTTGTTGTTGTAACGTATAGACGAGTAAGATGTGCGTGCTGCATAATTGGAAATATCGTCGTTTCCACTCATGTCAAAGCCTGCATTTATGCGCAGATAGTTGATTCCTTTATTCTTTCTGAACCATTTCTCATTGGTGAGAACCCATCCGAGTTGAGCGCTTGGGAATATTGCCCATCCGACACCAAACATCTTCGTTCCAGCATTCTTACCAAAGCGACTGTTTGCTTCTGCAAGTGCAGACAAAGTTAAGAAGTAACGGTTCTGATAGTTATAATCTGCATTTGCAAACCACTGAATCTGCTTCCAAATGTCGGCAGCACCGTCAACACCCTGATATCCTGAGGAGAGTGAAGGATTCTTGTCGTCTGATTTTGTGGTGTGCTGAGTGTAGAGTTCTGTTGCGTCGTATTTGAATCTGTTGTAACGGAATCCTCCAAACAGTCTGATATTATGGCTACCGTTGAATGTGTTTTTCCAATCGATACGTGTGTCGCTTACCAGATTGTTTTCTTTAGCTTGGAAAGAGGCAACTTTTGAGAACACTGTTCCGAGACCATCAACAGTAAAACTTGGTACACCTGTGTAAGGACGAAGATAGCGCTGTGAGTTGCGAACAAGTGAATAACTCAAATCTTCAGTCACTTTCAGATGTTTGTTGATGGCGAGTGTAGGAGCAAAATGGATGTTGAAGTAGGTATTTTCGTTTTTGTTCTTGTTGTCGCCCTTACCATATTTCAGGATTGATGAAGGGTTAGCTAATGACTGCTTCGAACCTAAACCGCTCTGTACAGAGTTAAGTTGTTCGAAGATGTCATCGTAGTCGGACAAAGTGTTGGAGTATGCCTTGATGATTCCATTGTACTCGTATGGTGCTACGATAGGAGACTTGATGAGTGAAAGGAATGTAGGCGAGGTGATGGTTCCTTTGGTAAGGTCTTCCGGGATAGCGGTGTCAAAAACATTGCTATTGACACGTGAAATAGAAAGGTCGAACTTCGTCTTCAGTTGTGGAATGATTTCAATGTCAGTATTGAAACGGATGTTCATACGTTCGAAATCGTTTTCCTTTGCTGTCTGCTGTACTTTTGCATATCCCATAGACAGATTATACATACCAACATCGTCACCTCCTTGCACGTTGATGCTATAATTCTGTGTTACAGCATTCTTCTTGTATGCTTCGTCTGACCAGTCGGTATTGTTATGGTATGTGTTATAGTAATATCCGTTTGGGTCGTCGTTGAGGAATTTGAATGCAATAGTCTTGTTGTAGTTGTACTGATTCATTATAGTACCAATCATTTCTGTGGCGTATGTGCGATACTGCTGTGCATTCATCATTGTGGGCAGGGTAGGTATTCGTTGTATTCCTGCATAGATGTTTGCATCGATACGAGTAGCCATAGAATGACCACGCTTTGTTGTGATGAGGATAACACCATTACCACCTCTTGCTCCGTAGAGAGCGGTTGCGTTCTTTATAACTTCAACGCTTTCGATGTCGGCAGGGGAGATGTTGGCAAGAAGGTTCATAAACTGTCCTTCATGCAGTGCAGTGCGATCAAGCATCATGTCTAGTTCTACACCATCAACGATGATGAGGGGTTGAGCATTGGCATTGATTGAGTTGAAACCACGTATGAACATGGCTGCACCATCTTCCAAAACTCCAGAACGAGTAACAGCATGTACATCTCCATGGAGTTTTTTTGTTATATCACCATCAATGGTTGAATAGTGTGATTCTATAGATGCTTTTGAAGTAGCAGTGTAGTGTGTATCTTTATCATACATTGTCGCAAATTTATCGCTCAGCATCTTAATTCTAACAGTTGATACAGAGTCACGTGGGTCGATTGCAACCTGTTGACTAAGATATTCCGGCGAGAATACATAGAGTGAGGTGACGAATTTGGGTACTCTAATCGTGAAATTACCCTCTTCGTCGCTCATGGCAGTGTATTTGTTATTGCCTAATGCCTGAATCTGCACACCAGCAAGTGGGGCGTTTGTGCCAAGATCGATTACGTTACCTTGAAGAGTAACCGTGGGATATTGCTTAGCAGTTTTTATTGCTTTGGCAGGTTTGCGCTCAGGAGCCTGTTCCTCTGCTTCGTCCTGCGCAAAGACAGCAGTTGCAGATGCCATCATAAGTGCAAAGAGAGGAAGGCGTAAACTCTGACGTTTTATAGCTGAAAATATATTTTTCATATTCATATTACTTTTATAAGGTTACTCTTCTTTAAGATACTTGTCGTAGTCTTTAGGTCGCATGATGATTGAATTGATACGTATGGTACGGTCGAATGCTTCAAGATGCCCTTTGGTACTTGATACACTAAACGTTTTAGAGATAGTTACTTTTATGTTAGGATATACATCGTCAAGACCAACATAGCAGCATGGGAATTCGATTTCTCCCAAAAATAAAGTATCGACTTTGTTGATATTGTTAAAGAAATCAGTGTTGCTTATTGTGGTTTTTACCTCTGCCCCTGTTTTTGGATTTATTGTTGTAATAACATTATTTTTAGGGTCGTAGCGTTCATTAGTGAATGTGTAGTCAACCAGTTTAGTGCCATTGAAATAGTTTAGTGAAAAAGTTAACCAATTGGGGTGTGGGGTTGACTCGTCTTCCCTATCTATGCTTGATGGTGGAATTACTATATAAATACAATATCTTCCCGACAATACGTTTGTAAGGTAATAGTCAACTTCGGGTTTTCCAATATTTGATTTCGGAACGGCCTGAATATAGCGGAAAGTGGTTTCGCCAGGCTTTAGAGTAACTAAATCTGTATTGATGTAAGGTACGTTGATTACTTTTGTCTCGCGATTTCCGTTTAGAACACGGCATGCATTTGTACCTGAAATTTTATTTTCCGGATTATATGTCTCCCATGTCTTGAATCCTAAGGAGTCAACAACTACAGCGTCTCCGTTTGACAGAGGTTTGCGCTCAACAATGTGTTCGGGGTCAAAAATTCTGTCGGGCTCGGAGAATTTCATGCGGTATGTTGAATTGATGGTATCCAACTCATGGCTACCTTCCTCAAAATACAATTTGTTGTATTTGTTTGTGTGGCTATATGCAAGGTTGTTTACAATCTGACGACGTGTGAGTGAGTCGGCAAGGAAGTTCAGATAATCTACATTTGATGTACCTGTAACTGTTGCATATGTAGTAGATGCTGCTTCTGCCACGTTCTGTCCCAAAGTATTTTCCTTATATTTATAGAGAGACTTGATAGCATTGTACATCTTATCGTATGCATCGTTGTTAGGCAAAACAAAGGTGTAAATAGAGTCTTCATTGTCGAGTGCAGCTCCGATTGATCTCGTCATCGTGTTGTACGTTACCTTCACAGAGTCGATGTATGTCTGCTTACCATTAACAATTGGACCTGGCACAGACTGGCTTTCATCTAATACCGTTATTTCGTATTGCTTGAAGTAATCTGCCAGTTTATCCACGTTTTCTGTCATCCAAATATTCTGATATGCATTAGGAAGAAATGGTGAGTTGCTTTCCAATACGTGTAATGTACCATTGCTATTTGGAATGTTTGCTTTTGACAACTTTACGTGATTGAAAGTGTAATCAAAATTACTGCCGGAGAAATTGTAAGCTTTCTGGTTAAGAGTATGAACGCGATTCTCCATTACACCTGTCGCTTGATAGTTGTATTCAGCAATGTGGTTGTTTACAAATTGTGAAACAATGACTTCGTCGTCCAATGCAAGAACGGAGTCGCGCTGTTTATCAGTAAGTGAAGGTGCCCATATGGTATGGAACTTACTTGATTCGAGTGCCTCCTGCATATTGACTCTTTCAATGATGGTCTTGAAGTTCTGCAGCTCTGGAATCTCGGATATATTATCCCATAGCGTTTTGTCTGCAGAGGGGTTAGGGTCTGCCTGGACTTCGTTCCAGTCGTTCCAGTCGGAACATGATGTGGTTGAGACAAGAGATGCAACCAACATCGTAAAACCTATATATTTATTTATCTTCATAATATTATTTTTGTGTTAGATTAGGTTACATCCAGTCTTCTGAATATTCTGTACTGTTGACAATGTCAACTGGTACGAATTCAATATAGTCGAACTGCCATTTGAGTTCGGAGTCATCAGAAATCATGTTTTTGATTCTGAACCAATAGTCTTCACTCTGTTTGAATTGCTTTGTAACAAGGATTTTACGCAGAGCCCAACTTGAACCATCATTAGTTGTACGCATGTTCTGGTTTCCTGTCGTACCCTCATCGCGGCTTTCAGGGTGTTGACGGTATGTCATAGGGCTACGCATATAGCCACGGTTACGAAGTGCCTTATCCGTTGCGACTCCTTGGTCATCCTCTTGGTCGGCCGGTGTCAGACCGATGCGTTCATCATTTGCAGGTACACGTACGTCAAGTGGAAGACCGAGAATTTCCATTTCCTGTACGTTTTTGCTTGTACCGAGATAGAACTGCATGAATCCACCGTGAGCCATAGGAACGTACATCAGTCGGAGTTCATAGATTCCAGTCGGAACGTGTGGAAGTTTGATAGCTAGGTCATATTGTCCCCAACCTTGGAAGCAGTTTGCCTGCCATGCGTTATATGCTCCATTTACGTTGTATCTTACTTTGGTATCTTCGCCATTATAGCAATATACATTGTCGAAGTAATCAACAGGGAATGCAATACGAGCTCCAGACCCCTGCGAGCCATTTAGGATGAATGCCTCGTTGGAAGAAATGAATCGCAGACCGTTGTTTCCGAATTCGGGAAGAAAAGTGGTGGTTTCAAAGCGCATACGTTCGTGGAGAACACCATTGGGAACATTGCTGTCATATACAAGCATCTTGTCGATAGCCTGTATATATCCGTTGAGTGCGGATTTGTTCAAGTCTCGTAGAATCTTTACACCTGTTTGGCGCATCGGGTGCATTGCAGCGGAACCAGGTGTTCCGACTTCATCGGTCAATGTATTATACTGTTTCCATCGGTTGATATAAAGCGAACCTGTACTACCATATTTGCCACCCCATACTTTCATAAGAGTGTTTGGGAGCATAGTCTCAAAATAGTCATACACTTCAGCATAACATGTCTCGGGGTTATAGTTCCAGTAGTTGTAAGCAGTGTAGCCTCCTGAGGTATATGCTTCTCTCGAGAACAGAATCTTGTCGATAGCCATACCGGTCTTTAGAATGTGGTATGCCACAAACATATTCAAGGCATTCTCGGGTTTCTTGAAGTCTGCATCAGTGGTTCCAGTGTTCACAGTCAGTCCTTTCTCATTCAGATAGTGATACCACGCAGCAGCATTGCCGTATTTGCTGTTTGCATAAGCTACCAAATCGTCAAAAGAGTTGATGCCTGCCTTTGCCATGACTTCGTCAGATTCGGCAAAGATGGTGAATCCGACCCTGCACTCAGAAGGTGAATAAAGGTCTGCACCATTAGTATCTGTCTGGTCTGACAAAGTATAGATTTTGCCCTTGTTGTTTATTTTAAGAGCCTCGTTAAGCCCGGTTTTCATCAAAGCCGTATAAAATATGGTATAACCATCAATGCTGTGCAGTACATCCGGTAACATTCGTGTGTCTCGGGATATAGCCTTGTCTAGTTTGTGGAAATATCCGTTAGTTGCCTCGTTATCTGCGTTAATGATATGTGCGACATTGTTGAGGGTAGTCTGTCCCGTTTGCTCATCAATAGAGGCCGTGAAGGCATATCCAAGCATTGTATTGATAGATGTACCGATGCTACCACTCATGTCGGCAATAGTACGTATACTTCCCAAAAGGTGGAACTTCGCAATGTCATTACATAAACTGTCGGTCAAACCATAGAGTGACCTCTCTATCATGCCGTTGTGAGGAATAGGTGACTTGTCGTCGTCGTAAAGACTATCGATATAGGCTTCTATACCAGCATTAGACGGAGCGAAGCAAGTGTATTGTCCGTACGATGACAATGTCTTGTCCAGGCCGACACGGTTCAGAATATATACAAACGAAGATAAGTCTGGATCTTCCTCTATGTATTCAGCAATGGTTTTTCCAGTTGCAGTATATAGGTCTTCTCCATCCGGTTCGTTTGAGCATGAAACCATGCAGGCTGTAATGCTCAGAATACCTATTGTATAGAGAGTTTTCATATCTTTCAAGAATCTATTAGCTTTCATATTTCTTCTTTCTCCTTTTAATTAGTAATTCTTTGTGTCGGTCTTGCTGGTGTAAACAGGATTCTGTTTCAATGCCGGATTCACCTTTAGTTCGCCCTCTCTGATAGGCATATAAAGATATGGTTCTGTTGGCATTTTAGCATACAGGGCACTCAGGTCACTACTCTTTCTTGCTGCCAGATTAATCATCGGACGGTAGTTCGCTGCAAAAGCCTGTTGGTCGGCAAGTATTATATTGTAGTTAACTCCTTCGGTGTGGCGATAGTTGTAACGCAGAAGATCGTACCAACGTTTACCCTCGAAACAGAGTTCGCGCAGACGTTCCTCCATAACCAGTTCTTCCATACCCACTTTTGTGTTGAAGGCATTTCCCTGAATGGAACTTCCTGTAGCAAAACGCAGTTCGTCACTCATTGTAACAGTACCGGCAATATGTGCACGGTCGTTGACTGCTTTAACAATGTCGAATGCGGTCTGGAGTGTCGGGTCTGTGTCATCTGTTGCCAATTGTACCATTGCCTCAGCCTTCAACAGCATAATGTCTGTCATGCGATAAACAATGTAGTTTTGTGCGAAGCGGTTGTAATCGCGGTCGCCCTGACGCGTCTGACCTGATCCTGTGGGTGCTCCATATGTATATCCCGTAGCTTCCACACACATCTTTCTTATGTCATACTGTTCAGCCGCATCACCATTGCAACCAAAGATGAACTTAATCTTTCTGCCATCGTAAGATTGGTTGAATACAACATTGCTCGTACCTGATATGCCAAACATACCTGCGGCTCTGAGATATCCATATCCCGAACCGTTGTTTTGATACTTGTAGTACATCTGGCAAACGCCGTTGTTACCCAGTGGTGTATTATTCTTATCATAGTTCTCATACTGTCCACTGAACTGAATCTCAAAAATGCTTTCTTCTGCATTCTGGCTAATGAAGATTTCGTTGTAGTCGTCCTCATATTTGGCAAGAGCAGGATACTTGTTAGTCGGGTCTGGCGCCTCTGATTTTCCATACACGTGAGCATTATTCTTTGAATCTATTACAATGTCACAATAGTTGATGCACTGCTGGTAATCGGTTGCGGCATCGTAACTCGGGTCATTGTGATGAACAGATGCTTTCCAGATGTAAATGTCGGCAAGCAGAGAATAGACTGCGTCGCTATTGAACCATCCCTTTCTTCTCCACCCGTCATATGCAGTAGGGGAAATGATGTTGGGGGCAGATTCCAGAAGGTCAGCGATACAACCGTTTAATACAGTTTCTGGTGATGACTGTGGAATATTCATATCCTGACTGTTCTGCATGTATGCCTCTGTAATATACGGAATGTCGCGGAATGCGCGTACAAGGTAAAAATAGCAGAGTGAACGCAGTGTCTTCATTTGGGCAATGTCGTTGAGGTAGTCACCTTGAGTATAGTTAGGGTCTTGTTCCATCACACTACCGGCCTTGGCAATAACGATGTTGCAATTGTTTATAACAGAATAGAGTGATTGCCAATTAGTGTACATATTAGTCACCGCAATATTGCTTGTGAATATCTGCAGCAATTGCTGATATGTATTACCACCCGTTATTCCTGTTGACTGTACCAATTCGTCACTGCGGAAGTCCCCCCACACTATGAGTCGGGTGATGAGGTCCGAGTTAGTCATTTGAGCATATGCACCATTAACCATAAGTGCTACGTCATTTTTTGTTTTCCAGAAGTCTTCGTCCACTGTCTTGTCATCAGGCAGTAATGCTGTATCTACACATGATACGGCAAGAAGACTCGATAGAATAATATATATATACTTTTTCATGTTCATAGACTGTTTTTAGAATCCGACATTAATAGAGGCTGTAAACTGTTTCGTACGTGGGGTCTTCGAGTTATCTTGAGCAACACCCCATCCACCAATTGCAACTTCTGGATCAACACCGCTGTACTTAGTCCAACAGTAGATGTTGTTAAGTGAGAAATACAAAGCCAGACTGCTCAGGCCAATCTTTTTCAGTGGCTTCTGCGGGAACGAATATGAAATTTGCAGGTTTTGGAATCGCAGGAACGAGCCGTCCTCTACATATCGGCTTGAACCCTGCCAGTTGTAACCAGTATTGTACAGCGCACGAGGGATAGGTGTCACGTCGCCATCCTTACGCCAACGGTAATTCACCGTTGCAGCCTGGTTGTTTGTCGTGTACATATTTTCCAAATTCATACGTGCAGCATTCACAATCTTGTTGCCGTAGCGATATGAGAAACGAGCTACGAGTTTCCAACGCCCGTACTTTAGTGTGAGGCTGAAACCACCATTGAATTTGGGCATGGAATTACCCAAATAAACAATGTCGTATTTGTCAATCTGTCCGTCGTGGTTTATGTCTTCATATATGGCATCACCACCGTTGAACTCATAAGTAGGAGTACCGTCGTTGTAGTAGTAAACCATGCGCTGTGGTGACCCCTGATTGTTCATTACCACGTGTCCGTTAGCATCTGTCACTACAGGGAAAGTCTTGCCTTCTGCCAACTGTCCGTTTATCCAGTTGCGATACTCGTCTGCCGTCCAGTTGTTCTCCTTCTTCATGTTCTCAAGATATGAATATGTGTATTGGTACACACCCTTATAGCGGTATCCGTAGATACTTCCCAGCGGATTGTTCTCCTGGATACGGTTAAGATATGTACCTCTTGAAGAATAGTCCCATTCAGTGTTAATTGCGCTCAATACTCGTTCATCCATCGACTTGATATTGTTCACGTTCTGAGCAATGTTGAATGTCGCACTGATTGAGAATTTTTTTCCTATTTTTATGAAATCGCGTCCAGATATATTCAGTTCCCAACCGTTGTTGGTCATCTCGCCTACGTTATACCACGAAAGTGAGGAGTAACCGGTTGATGTAGGGATTCCGACGCCAGTCATAAGCAGGTCGGAAGTATTCTTGCGATAATAGTCGAAATCGATAGTCAGTTTATCATCGAAGAAATTCAGATTACCTCCTAAATTTATAGAAGTGGTCTTTTCCCAACGCAGGTCGTCGAGTTTCATGCCATCGACAGTTCCGTACTGTACAACGCTTGTACCATTACCATAGTATCCGGCGCTAGTATTGTATTTGTTATAATAAAGATAATCTGTTGTTGGAGCACGACCGTTAATACCCCAGCTGGCACGAATGCCGAATAATGAGATAACTTCTGGCAGCCAAGATCTTACAAACTTCTCGTCGCTTATATTGTAACGAGCTGAAAGACCAGGGAACGTAGCCCATTTATGTGAAGGACCGAATTTTGAGTTTCCGTCCATACGTACTGAAACTCCAAGATTGTATATACTTTTGTATGAAGCATGTGCATTGAACAGGATGTTCTCATCAGCCGAACGACTTGTCGAGTTAGACATTCCGCTTGTTGTCATACCAGCTTCAGCAGTAGGTGATGTGATACCTGAAGGAAGTCCGAACAGTGTATTGCTCTGACTGTTATACTTCGATGTATGCATCTGATAGCGCAGGAGAGCAGTAGCTGTCCAATCCTCGTTGCTGAAATGAGGAGTGAATGTCAACTTTCCTTCTGCACCAATCTTGAAACGGTTGCTCTCCGAACTTGTGCTTGCATTGTAGTCAGTGGCAGTCCATCCGGTTGAGATAGCGCCAGTGTTCAGTGATGCGGGGTGCCATGACGGCGAACTGTTGGCATATATATCAAAATCGACATCTGCTGACAGTGTCAGGCGGTGTTTATCTGGGTCTTTGCCCAACAATTCATACTTCAGCAGGAAGTCAGGAGTGATACGATAGGTTGATTCCTTCTTCCATGCTTGATGAGCAATAGCCACAGGATTGCCAAGGTTGCGCATTGCACGTAGGTTTACCGATGAATAATTACCCTGCGTCGGATCGCCTTCTGGGTTCATGATGTAAAACTCGTCGGTATCGTTTCCATACTGATCCTGACGGTAAACGGCCATGTTAGGAGATAATCTCTGGGCAATAGCCAATAGGTCGGTATAATTTTTCTCGTTGTTGGTGTATGTGAGAGGGAATTTCGTAGAAAAGCGGATACGATCGCTCACATCGTAATCAAGAATGAGGAGGGTGGTCAGACGATCCAGCTTCTGTTTGATAATAGAACCTGTCTGGTGGTCATAGCTACCTGAAATACGGAATGTTGCCTTTTCTCCACCACCGGTTATGTTGAAGTTTAGGTTATGAAGCTTTCCAAAATCTGAAACCTCCTTTACCCAGTCTGTATTGTTGTTCCAATTTTCATATTCAGCCCATGACTTATCGTAATTGAGCTCTCGCATGGTAGAAGTTGCTGTTGAACTCTGTGAAGGGTTGTAGAATTCTTCCTTCAGCATCATGGTGTAGTTATCACCATTGAGCAACTTATATCCATTCGGCATCCATGTACCTGTAAATTTATACGAGAAATTCACTTTTGTCTTTCCGCGAATACCACGCTTCGTTGTAATCTGAATTACACCGTTTGCGCCGTAGGCTCCCCAAACAGCGGTAGCTGCGGCATCCTTAAGTACATCTATTTTTGCGATGTCATCGACATTGACAGAGAGAAGTGCAGCATATTGTTCTTCGCTTGCGTTAGCAAAGTCAAATGTCTCATCTGGATTGTCGAATATTTTGTCATCTACAACTATAAGTGGATTTGCATCACCATTGATTGTTGTGACACCACGTAGACGCATCTGCGTGCCGGCACCCAGGTTACCAGAGTTTGCAACAATGTCAAGTCCGGCGATTTCACCTTGGAGGGCTTCGTCAGCAGAAGTAAATGCAAGACCTTCAACGTCTTCCATATTGAAAGTCTGCGCAGCGACTGTCATCTCCTTTACAGGGATATTCAAACCACCTACGTCAGTCTTCTTCACAGCTTTAACTACTACTTCCTGAAGTTGTGTTTCTGACTCCATGAAAACCTTGAATACACGTTGCTTACCATTCAGTGGCAGGGTTACAGTTTTGTTACCTACATATGAAATGACAAGTTTGTTCTTTGGGCTCTTTATAGCCAAGGCAAAGTTACCATTGAAGTCGGTAGTTGTTGCGTACCATCGCGTTCTACAACGTTTGCCATCATGACCGGACCCATCTCGTCGGACACAGTACCCGAGATACGTGTTCCCTGTGCCATTGCTGCATGAGAAATAATACTCAGCAGAATGGTCAGCAATATGACGCCAAATCTATGGTTGCTCATTTTTAATATATTGTTCATAGTAAATGTATTTTAAAGTTATTTGTTTGTCTTCCTTGTAGTCATATGCTTTTTTGCACTGCCTCCATACCAGCTTTTGCCGTAGTCGTAACGTGCGGTAGGATTACTTGAAGTTTTGCTGTTGAAATTCAGAGCATCAGCTATTTCATGAACTACGCAGAATGAAGATGTGGCGATTTCTGTTGCATTCTTGCGATCGCTGTCCAGCCAATAGTCGCGTGTCATCTTATTAGATACCATAGAAGTGTTGTTGGCATTGATGATATGAGTTACGCCGGAAGCGTCCTTCAATGAAAGCTGATTGCCACCTCCTGACACATTATACTCCTGTGCCAATCCATAATTGTTTGTGTACATACTTTGGTATGCTGCACTTGGCAAATTATCAACATCGGCATATAGGGCGATATTTTGGAAATGATAGCGTACAAAATTTTTCAACACGTCCAATTTCTCGCGTAATTCGGTAGCCTGTGGTTCCGGGCATTCGTCGTAGGTTGGAGACAAAGTCTCATATATTGTGTATATATCTTCTACGTCAGGCAATCCTAATGTGTAAGCTGCATCCATCGCGTTGTCGTTTGGTACGTAAAGCGTGTAGTTATACGTATTGAATAGGGTTATGTTGCCATCAACTGCATCAAGTGAGTGATAACCTCCGTCTTGTTGATTAAAAAGGATGTATCGTTCTTGCGGGCTCTTAACTTCTCCATCAGCTTTCTCTGCTGAGATGCCTATCCATGACAGTATCTCAGAGTTGGAGAATAGTAAGCAAGTATTATAGAACTTTTGGAATTGAGTTGTTGTTCTCAGAATTTCCGTAACGCTCTTAATAGTTGGTTGAATTACATGGTCAATGCGGTATGATGTACCGTTGGCTTGGTTAAAGTATGCAGCTTTACCTGACGTGATTGGGTATAGATTCGATGACGGAAGTCCATTGTCAATAGCAGCACCACTCTTGATTTCCATACCATTATGTGGATTGGTACCGTAATCGACATATATCTCTCCTCCATGCTTTGTCTTATAATAGTGGTTCATAGTGGTTACACCGATTGTGTCGCCATAGTTGAGCACTATAGTGTGATAATTCAAAATATCAGTAAGTGCAGATTTGATACGTCTGTTGGGACTGGTAACAGAACCGACTTCCAT
The DNA here is from genome assembly GCA_905233285.1 of uncultured Bacteroidaceae bacterium. Taxonomy (GTDB): domain Bacteria; phylum Bacteroidota; class Bacteroidia; order Bacteroidales; family Bacteroidaceae; genus Minthosoma. The sequence continues at coordinate 45,525 of CAJODY010000006.1, read as the reverse complement.
TGGACCGACTAATGTTCCGATGGTATTTGTACTTAAGTCATATCTGTATGATTCTGCTTGAATCTTTGGCTCACTCTTCTTGCTCTTGTCGTAGTAGAAATGTATGACTTCCGGGTATGTATGTCCAATTGTGGTCGGATCCAAATAATATATGTCGTTTGATGCAAAAGCATCATCATCTGGGATGAAGAATGCATAGTTCGACTTCATGGAAAGCAAGAAGTATTTGAAGTCTAAAGACAAATAGCTGGTAGTTGCCCCAGAGTGCCAATCCTGAACAGCCCAGTTCATAACTTGCATATCCTGATAAGTAGAAGATGGTGCAAGTACTGCACTGTATTCATCAGGTGCAATCATAGCGTTCAGTTTATATATTACACCATTGTTGGCAATTTTGATGTCATAACCGCCAGGTTTTGTCTCAAGTTTTTCAAGGTTCATTCCCAAGTTTTCACTAGCATCGTTCATCAATGTGGTGAATTTGCTTGGAACAGAACTTGTAAATGAAGCGTGCTGAAGGTTTCGCACAAATGCAGTCAGAATAGAAGGGCGATCTTTCTGAAGACTATCAAGATTTTCAAAAAGATTAGCTTTAATATTAGGTTTTTTACCATATACGTTTATGATATATTCTCCTGAACCTCCAGGGAGGAAATATTTTTCAACTGCGGCATCTGTCGGAACGAACATTGCAGCTATGTCTGAAATTTGATTTTGATCTCCGCCAGTGTTATATTCAGATGGCGGATAGTATGCATTCCATCCCGGGTCGAAGCGCAAAATTTCCGTAGTAGACTTACTTGCACCATTAGGGTCTACATTCAGAGGTGCACCTTGAGAACGCGAACTGAGGTAGCGTACCTGGAATATAGAGTCGTGTTTATGATAACCGTTTTGAGCAGCCAAATCGCTATACTGTTCAACCCAGTCATTATAGTTTTTAGTTGTTGCAGCATCAAAATAAGGTGTAGAGTAATAATCCAGAATGTGACTCCAATATTTTGTATTTTCTTGCTCCTTTAGTACCTGAGCCATATTACCTGGTTCTATGAGTACATTTTGTACCTGATGAATGTAACCGTTCTGACATGTTATATCCGGTTTGATTACTTTGTTATCAAAAATAAATACGTTCTTGGCTTCTGCGTCGTACTTCTCACCTGTAATAATCTCAAAGTCAGAGTTCTCTCCTGTTGTAGTGATGTTGTTTCTTACCATGTGTTCACGGGTGAAGTGAACCATCATTGGAGTTGTGTTATCGCTTACTGCATAAGTGTCTATGTTGTTTTTCTTCCAATATCCCCAATACACATTATTCTGTGGCATGTCTTGGGGTTTAACCCAAATGATAGAGTCGATAACATTTATGTTGGTTGGGTGTTTCATCGCCACTCCTTCTGCAATGATGTTTCCTGCACTTGCATTTGAAAGCATGCCAATAAGCAGGGCATTGTCAAGCATAGAAGACTTTACAAGCCATGTTTTTTGTGCGTATGTCAAATCATCGTAAGATGTTACTCCCCAGTTATTATTTGCAAAGAATCTTGCAAAGGCTTCATCGTTTGATGGGAAAATAGTTTTACTACCAGTCTTGTTAAGGATTTCGTCGTAGCCCAAATCATCAATAAGGCGTAAGTAGGTTGAGAATGTGCCGTCTAGATGATTGGCACTCTGCAACTCGGAGTAAATACTTCCACCAAGCCATGATGGAGGTGTATCTTCATTTACATCGCCATATATATCCTTGAAAGTGTTCTCGCAAGAATAACATAGCAATACCCCGAAGAAAACTGCTTTAAATAATACTTTTTTCATGTTAAAAGTTAGTAAGATATTTTAATTTGATAATATTTTTATAGATGCTAATTCCAATTGTTTCGGTTATTATATATTAATAATGTATGACTTACATTTCAGACATAATTATAGCCCTCATGTATAAGTGCTCCGATTAGTTCAAAGTGACCGCAAAATTAGATTTTTTTATGTTATTCGGATTTAACGCGCTAGTTAAAAAACGTTAACCCGTATGTTTTTGCAATGTCGATATTCTAATTTTATAAAAAAGCGCCAACTTTAAGAGCATCTCTGTTTTCAGTCATCTCTCCTAGCCTTACATTTACTATCCTATTACTCAACTCAGGATTATTGCTAGTTTCTATACGAATATAATTATCTGTAAATCCATGCATTGGTTTTGTTTTCGGAGCATGTTCGAACAGTACGGGACGGATGCCTCCAATCTGTGAAACATAGAACCTTTCCAACTTCTCTTTCGAAAGTTCAAGAAGTCGTTGGCTACGTTCGTGTTTTTCCTGTGGCGACACTTTGTGTGGAATCTGTAATGCTTTTGTACCCGGACGTTCAGAATAAGAAAATACATGTAGTTGGGAAATAGGCAGGGATTCGATAAACCTATACGACTCTTCAAAAAACTCATGTGTCTCTCCTCTTGTACCTACTATCACATCGACACCAATGAAGGCATCCGGCATCATTTGTTTTATATAATCGATTCTTTGCCTGAAAAGTGTTGTGTCATAGTGCCTGTGCATCAGTTTAAGAACGCTGTCGGAACCAGATTGCAAAGGTATGTGAAAGTGAGGCATAAAGTGTTTCGAAGTTGCGCAGAAATCTATAATATCTTCTGTGAGCAGATTTGGTTCTATGCTTGATATGCGATATCGTTCTATGCCTTCAACCTCGTCGAGAGCTTTTATGAGGTCAAGGAACGATTCGCCAGTCGTGCGTCCGAAGTCACCAATATTCACTCCTGTAATGACTATCTCCTTTCCTCCTTCAGACGCTACGGTCTTTGCCTGTTCTACGAGCGAAGCTATACTGCCGTTGCGTGAACGTCCTCGGGCTATAGGTATCGTACAGTAAGTACAGAAGTAATTACAGCCGTCTTGTACTTTCAGGAAATATCGGGTTCGGTCGCCACGTGAGCAGGATGGGAAGAAAGCAGGTGTTCCTCCTTTCTCTGAAGATTGTTCTTGTTCCTTTGTGTTATCTGTATTTGCAATACCGTCGATAATTAGGTCGACAATTTTGCTTTTATCCTTGGTGCCCACTACAATGCTCACTCCTGGCATGGCTGCAATTCTTTCCGGTTTCAATTCCGCATAACATCCTGTAACTACAACGAATGCTCCCGGGTTGCTTTTTACCATACGATGGATGGCTTGCCTGCATTTCTGGTCAGCCACCTCAGTTACCGAACATGTGTTGATGACACAAATATCCGCGCATTCTCCTTTTCCAGCCTTACTCACTCCTAACTCCTGCAATTTTTGTCCAATTGACGAAGTTTCTGCGAAATTCAGTTTGCACCCCAAAGTGAAGTATGCGGCTTTCTTACCTTGTAATATATTATGACTGGCCATTAATCATTGAACATTATTTCTTTGCAAAGATACAAATAATAATCATTGAGAATATTTTGAATGTCATCATTTTTGCATACCTTTGGGCAAAATTTCCCAAACCCATGAAACGTCTGTTATGTTTTTGTGCATTTGTTGTGTCTTTATGCGCATATGCCAGTGAAAAGAATCTCATTGTAAACGTAAGTAATACACAATCAAAATCCGTAAGTGATTATCCCATAGTCATAGGTTTACAGGACATCGGTTTTGAAGTAAAAAGTGCAACTGTAATGCTTAACGGAACAGAAGTACCTAGTCAGTTAGATGATATGGACGGTGATTTGTGTCCCGACGAACTGGTATTTCTTGCCGATATGGCTGCATCGGCAGAGAATAAATACGAGATTACACTCCGTTCCGACGGCGAACAGAAAGCCTATTCCCCACGTGTATATGCCAATATGGGACTGAACGATAAGTATGGTAAATATCCCACAATCAACAGTATAGAGGCAGCTGGTGACAGTTATCTGTTTAAGGATGTATTTCCTCATGGAGCAGAGTTTGAGAGTGAACTGACGGCTTATCGTGTATATTTTGATAACCGTCAGAATATCGACCTGTATGGGAAACGTCATCGTGGATTGGAGTTGGAACGTACCCATTTTTATAGTGTCCGAAAAGATTTGGATGAAGGTTTGGGTAATGATGTGCTTTGGGCCGGTGGTAGTATGGGTTGTGGAACTCTGCGCGAATTCAAAGATGGCAGTCCAGTATTGGTTGACAATGTTAAGGTGAGGGGAGAACGAATCATTGCATATGGTCCGTTGCGTACAGTGGTTGAGTTCAAAGATATGGGATGGAACGGCAACAACATCAAGACACTTTATATAATGTATGCTGGACATCGTGAAATAGAAGTTCATGTAAAGAGTAGCGCACCACTTACCGGATGGCAGCTATGTACGGGTGTGCAGAAGGTCGGAATCGAACCTTTTGGGTGGGTGAAAAAGAACGGACTGGCTATGTCATGGGGTAAGGATTTCCCTGATTATGGCAAGAAAGATTTATATGCTCCAGAAGCCGTTGGATTGGCTGTTTATGTACCTAAAACGTATTTGACAGATATTGCCGAAGATGACTTGCAGTATATATGCGTGATGAAGCTCGACCATCAGAACAGCCTAAAATATTATGTCACTTTCTGTGCTGACATGGAAGAGATAAGCGACATCCACTCTGCTGCCGAGTGGTCTGAATATGTTCAGAAATGGATGCTTGGTATAAAAAATGACGGGATAAAAATTAAAATTTCTAAATAGTACAATAAATGAGTAAACGACTGCGTTTGAATAAGTGAAGAACCTCTAAAACTCCCGTATGCCTATGGTAAACTCTACTTCCTTATTTCTATCTCAGTCGCACACAACAAACAGGCAAGAGAACGCTCGCGTGGTTGAAATGAAATCAATGAAGCCGATGACTCCGAGCCGCGATACGGTTTTCTTTGTACAACTTTTTGCTCGTGCATATAGACATTCTTCTTAAACAGATTGCTTCTAGTGATGAAGCAAAAGAGTTTCTCAAACAGTTAAGTGATTCCAAGATTAAGAGATTGCAAGTCGGCGGACTAAAGGGTTCGTCGGCTGCGATGTTGTTTAGCAGTATTGCTGATAGTTCAAAGGTCAATGGTCTCTACCTTTTCGTTCTCGACGACCAGGATGAGGCAGGCTATTTCTATCACGACATGCTTCAGACTTTAGGTGATGAACATGTACTTTTCTTTCCTTCATCATACCGCAGGGCTATAAAATACAATCAGAAAGATGAGGCTAACGAGATACTGCGAACTGAGGTACTCACACGTTTGCAGACACGTGCTGAGAGTGAAGTGCTGTATGTGGTGACTTATCCTGATGCCATATCGGAGAAAGTAGTGTCAGAACGTGAACTCACCGACAACACTATTCCTATTCATGTTGGCGAGTCTGTCGATCTAAGTAAGTTTGAACGACGGTTGCTCGATCTTGGTATGCAGCATGCCGACTATGTATATGAACCCGGACAGTTTGCTATTCGCGGAAGCATAGTCGATGTCTATTCTTATTCTTCCGAAATACCTTACCGTATTGACTTCTTCGGCGACGAGGTGGACAGCATCCGAAGTTTCGATGTTCAGACTCAGTTGTCAAAGGACAGAGTTCAGAATATGACTATTGTTCCTGAAATGAGAGATAATGAAGCAGAACGGGTTCCTCTTTTTGAATTCTTGTCCTCAGAAGCCGTTGTGGTGTGTCACGACATCGTATATGTATGTGAGAAAGTCGGCAAAATCTACGAAGAAGGATTCTCGCGTCAGGCGCAGAGCACAATAGGAGATAATGCACAAGATAGCGCTTCGGAACTCAATCGCGACCGTGTGATGATGCGTGGTGAGGAGATTGTAAGGAAACTGGCTGATTACAAAATAGTGGAGCTGCGTCCCCAGGGCGATATTCAGTTCCACACCCTGCCACAACCTCAGTTCCATAAGAACTTCGAACTTATGAAGGAGGAGTTCATTCGGCTGCAGGCAGAGGGTTACAAGATTAATATCTTTGCTGATAGTGAAAAGCAAATAGAACGTCTTCGTGACATTTTTATCGAACTGTCAAAGACTGAAGCCGATGAGATTACTTTTGCATCGGTAAACAAAGCCATACATGAAGGATACATAGACGAAGGTCTCCGGCAGTGTTTCTTCACTGACCATCAGATATTCGACCGTTTCCACAAATATAACCTTAAGTCGAGCGTGGCCCGTCAGGGTAAGGTGGCTCTGACGCTGAAGGAAATCCAACAGTTTGAAATAGGTGATTACGTGGTTCATATCGACCATGGAATCGGACAATTCGGCGGTTTGGTTCGAGTACCCGAGAATGGAGTGATGGTTGAAAAGATAAAGATAACCTATCAGGGTGGAGGCACTATCTATGTCAGCATCCATGCCCTGCATAAGGTTTCGAAATACAAAGGTAAGGAAGGCGAGCCTCCACGTATCAGCAAACTGGGCAGCGGTGCATGGGAACGTGTGAAGGAGAGGGTCAAGACAAAGGTAAAGGATATAGCCCGCGACCTAATAAAGCTTTATGCTCAACGGCGCAAGGAAAAGGGCTTTGCTTTCAGTCCCGACGGATATATGCAACACGCACTCGAAGCCAGTTTTCTTTACGAAGATACTCCAGACCAGTTGAAGGCAACCAACGATGTGAAAACTGATATGGAACGTGAGCGCCCGATGGATCGCCTTGTATGTGGTGATGTGGGATTCGGCAAGACCGAAGTGGCCATCCGTGCAGCATTTAAGGCAGCTACCGACGGAAAACAAGTGGCCGTACTCGTGCCAACCACCGTACTTGCATACCAGCATTTCCAGACATTCTCGAAACGTCTCAAAGATTTTCCTGTCAAGGTGGAATACCTCAGCCGTGCACGTTCCGCCAAACAACAGAAGGACATACTGCAGGGGCTTGCTGACGGTTCGGTAGATATCATAATCGGTACCCACAAACTGATAGGAAAAGGTGTGCGGTTCCGTGACCTCGGACTGCTGATTATTGATGAGGAACAGAAATTCGGAGTAGCCGTAAAGGAAAAACTGCGGCAAATGAAGGTGAACGTCGATACACTGACCATGACAGCCACACCTATCCCACGTACTCTGCAATTCTCACTGATGGGAGCACGCGACTTGTCATGTATTCAGACCCCTCCTCCCAATCGTTATCCCATCCAGACTGAGATCCATACGTTCTCGCCCGAAGTATTTGCCGAAGCCATCAACTTTGAGATGAGCCGTAACGGACAGGTGTTCATTGTCAATAACCGCATAAATAACCTTGAAGACATTGCAGCGATGGTACGCCGCGAAGTACCCGATGCCCGCATCTGTGTAGGACATGGTAGGATGAATCCCGAGGAATTGGAGAAGATAGTTCTCGGATTCATGAACTACGACTACGACGTAATGATTTCAACGACGATTGTAGAGAACGGAATCGACGTGCCGAATGCAAATACGATAATCATCAATTCGGCAAATATGTACGGACTGAGTGACCTTCACCAGATGCGTGGAAGGGTGGGGCGTAGCAATAGGAAAGCCTTCTGCTATCTGATTGCTCCACCTCTTGCAGCACTGCCCGACGACACACGACGTCGATTGCAAGCCATCGAGAATTTCTCCGACTTGGGCAGCGGCATCCATATAGCAATGCAAGACCTCGACATACGTGGTGCAGGCAACATGCTCGGTGCCGAGCAGTCCGGCTTCATCGCCGATTTAGGTTACGAGACATACCAGAAGATACTGAACGAAGCTGTCGCAGAACTGCGTGAGACGGAGTTTGCCGAACTCTATGCCGAAGACTCAAAAAATGAGGAAGGAACCATCACGGGCGATACTTTCGTCGATGAAACCAATATCGAGAGTGATATACCAGCATTCCTCCCCGAGGAATATGTGCCTAACAGCGGTGAACGTATGGCTCTCTACCGTGAACTCGACAGTTTGACCGACCAGCGGCAGTTGGAAGGTTATAGGTCGCGACTGCTCGACCGCTTCGGACAGATTCCACAGGTGGGCGAAGAACTCCTCAAGGTTATCCAGTTGAAATGGAAAGGTAAGAGTCTCGGTATCGAGAAGATATCGTTGAAGCAGGGTAGGATGGCACTTTTCATGCCCAGCAACTTCAGTAGTCTATACTATCAGAGTGAAGCCTTTAACAAGATAATAACCTATGCTACGTTCCATCCACGGCAGACCCATCTGCGCGACGGAGAACACCGCTCGTTGCTTATCAAAGATGTTAAAACGATAGGTGAAGCCGTGAAAATAATGGAAGAAATAGCTAATAATGGTTAAATCTTATGCAGAATGCTTGTAAAAGCATTATATTCGCAAAAAAATTGCTGAAAGACATGGCGCATGAAAGTGACAGTATAGTCATTATCCCCACTTACAACGAAAAAGAGAATGCAGAGAAAATCATCCGTGCAGTCTTCGCACTGGATAAGTGTTTTCACATACTGATAATCGACGACGGCTCCCCCGACGGTACAGCTGCTATCGTAAAAGGACTCATGCAGACGGAGTTCTCCGACCGCCTGTTCCTCATTGAACGTTCAGGTAAGCTCGGACTTGGTACAGCTTACATCACTGGATTCAAGTGGGGATTGGCTCATGGCTATGAGTACATCTTTGAGATGGATGCCGACTTCAGTCATGCTCCGTCCGACCTTCCCCGTCTCTACAGTGCATGTGCCGATGAAGGGTACGACCTTGCCATCGGTTCGCGTTACGTGAGTGGTGTCAACGTTGTCAACTGGCCTATGGGACGTGTGCTTATGTCCTACTTTGCCAGCAAATACGTCCGTTTCGTCACCGGCTTCCAGGTTCATGACACTACAGCCGGATTCAAGTGTTACCGACGCCGCGTACTCGAAACCATTGATCTCGACTCAATACGTTTCAAAGGGTATGCGTTCCAGATAGAGATGAAATTCACCGCCTACAAGTGTGGGTTCCGCATCAAGGAAGTACCTGTGATATTCGTCAATCGTGTCGAAGGTACCAGCAAGATGAGTGGAGGTATATTCGGTGAAGCCTTTTTCGGAGTTATGCGACTGCGACTCGACGGATGGTTTAAGAAATATCCAAAAGCTAAATGAGAACAATAATACGAAATGCTACAATAGTGAACGAGGGACGTTCGTTCGTGGGTTCGGTAGTTATCGAAGACGAGATGATTCAGAGTGTGCTCACGACCGACGACTCTACTCAGACCTATGAAAACGAGATTGATGCCACAGGACTTTATCTCTTCCCTGGTGTCATCGACGATCATGTTCATTTCCGTGAACCGGGGTTGACCCATAAGGCCGACATTGCAAGTGAAAGCCGTACTGCCGCAGCCGGTGGTGTCACGTCTTTCATGGACATGCCCAATACCGTTCCCCAGACCGTCACTCTCGAAGACCTGAACCACAAATTCAATATAGCCCTAAACAAGAGTCGTGTCAACTACAGTTTCTTCTTTGGCGCCACCAACGACAATACGGAACTGCTACAGCAGCTCGACCCTCACCGTACCCCCGGTGTGAAGGTGTTTATGGGTAGCAGTACGGGGAATATGCTCGTTGATGACGAATCGGCACTTTATAAACTTTTCAGTTCTTCGCCACTTCTCATCATGGCACACTGTGAAGATACTTCCATCATCGAGCAGAACATCAAACTCTTCCGGAAGAAATACAAAGGTCAGAACGACTTCCCTGTCCGTTACCATTATCGTATCCGCAGTGTCGAGGCCTGTTACCAGTCTTCGTCGCTTGCCGTTCAGTTGGCACAAACGACAGGGGCACGTCTCCACATAGCTCATGTGTCGTCCGAAAAGGAGTTGTCTCTTCTCGAGAACAAGCCATTGGAAGAGAAGAAGATAACGGCTGAGGCTGTCATTGCCCATCTTATGTTCACGTCTGAGGACTACGACCGCTTGGGTACAAAAATAAAGTGTAATCCTTCTGTCAAGACTCCTGAAGACCGTGCTGCACTGCGTCAGGCACTCACCAACGGACTCATCGACGTCGTTGCCACCGACCATGCTCCCCATCTGGCAGAGGAAAAAGTAGGTGGAGCCTTGAAGGCTGCCTCCGGTATGCCGATGATTCAGTTCTCACTCATCTCCATGCTCGAAATGGTTGATGAAGGAGTGATGCCTATCGAACGTGTTCCGCAGCTCATGAGCCACAATCCTGCCACACTCTTCCATATCGACCGCCGCGGTTTCATACGTCCGGGCTACTATGCCGACCTCGTTCTCGTACAGCCCAATGACCCGTGGGAGGTTATTTCCGGACGTTATTTCACCAAGTGCGGATGGACACCGATGGACGAACGTACATTCAACTGGCGCGTACGTCGCACTATAGTTAATGGTACGACAGCCTATTGCGATGGTATTGTGGTCGATGGCATTCGCGGCAAAGAGCTTTATTTCAATCCATAATCCTCTCACTTTATACTCTCATAGTTTATGAAACCCAGGACAAAACGAAACACTACTATTGCGGTGGCAATAATTCTCATACTCGTCCTTATTGGATGCTATGGTTACTTTCTTGGACGCTTCCGTTTTCATGTCAACCGTCATGACTTGACATTCTCCGACCTTCCTGCTGCGTTCGAGGGCTACCGTATAGTGCAACTCTCCGACCTCCACATCGGTTCCTTTACTGGTGGTTTCGAAAAGGAAGTGCAGAATATCGTTGACCTCGTCAACAGCCAGAAGCCCGACCTTATAGTATTTACCGGCGACATTGTCAATTTCGGTTCCGACGAGTTGAAGGGATACGAGCCTATCCTGTCTCAGCTGTCAGCCCCTGATGGAGTCCTTTCCATACTTGGCAACCACGACTATGCACTCTACCGCCGCAAACTGACTCCAGCCCAGCAGAAAGCCGACGTGCGTCAGTTGGTTGCTTACGAACGCAGTTTCGGTTGGAAGCCGCTGCTCAACGAAAACGTGAAGATTGAGCGCGACAGCACACATATATATATAGTAGGAGTGGAAAATCAGGGTTATCTGAAATCCTACTTCCCAAAGTTTGCACATCTCGACCGTGCCATGAAGGGAGTGTCCGATTCCGACTTTAAGATTCTGCTCACCCATGACCCCACTCATTGGCGTCACGACATAGTAGATAAGACCAACATCCAGCTCACACTCTCCGGTCATACCCATGCCGGACAGTTCCGTGTCTTCGGGTGGTCGCCTGTAAGTTGGGCATACGATGAGTGGCAAGGCTTATATGCTGACGATGACCAACTGCTCAACGTGTCTATCGGAGCTGGCACTCTTATACCTTTCCGACTGGGTGCAGACCCCGAAATCGACGTACTGACGCTACATTGCGGCAAGTGAGAACGCATCAAAGAGGCATTTGTTTAGATTTAATATGAAAAAAGTCCTATATAAGATATACTCCTACCTCGTTGCTCTGCCGCTGTTTGTTGTGGCTACCATCGTGGTTGCTCTTCTTGTTGTGGTTGCCTCGTTCCTTGGTGACACCAAATATGTGTCCTGGTACGTGCCACGCCTGTGGAGCCGTTTTACCATTCGCACCGGTCTCCACTCTGTCCGTCTTGAAGGTATGGAATATATCGAGCCGCATCAGAGCTATGTCTTTCTCGCCAACCATCAAGGCTACTTCGATATCTTTCTGCTCTACGGCTACCTGCCCAACCGTTTCAAGTGGATGATGAAGGAATACCTGCGCAAACTTCCTTTCGTTGGAATTGCCTGTGCCCGCAGTCAGCAGATATTCGTTGGTGAGAGCCGTGCCAGCATAGTCCATGCTGTGCGTCAGGCAGAGAAAACCCTCCAGCAGGGTACGTCGATGACGATTTTCCCTGAAGGAACTCGTACCCACGACGGACACATGAATGAGTTCAAGCGCGGAGCTTTCATGCTTGCCAGCGAAATCGGACTCCCCATCGTACCCATCACCATCAACGGCTCGTTCGACACCTTTTCGCGTAACGATTATAGTGTCAGCCAAGGACATTTGAGCATGAAGATACATAAACCCATCAGTCCGGGAGAATACTGCAAACTCGGCACCAAGGAATTGATGCAACGGGTTTACGACACGATTAACAGCGGAATTGAAGAGAAATACAGAAACTAAAAAAGAGGATGCAAACGCATCCTCTTTAAGTTTCTAGGCACCTTCGATATGCCGATATGTCGTTATGTCGAAAAAATGGGCGCCCCTTACTGCATCGAATAGACGATGTCCATAATCTTCTTACCTATCTCGTCGGCAGCCTCCATTGTGCCAGCTTCTGAATAGACGCGGATGATTGGTTCGGTATTCGACTTGCGCAGGTGAACCCACTTGTCGGGGAAGTCAATCTTCACACCGTCGATATCGTTCACAGCCACGCCTTCCTGACCTGTGTACATCTCCTTTACCTTCTTCAGTATAGCATCCACGTCGGTCGATGGCTGCAGGTCGATACGGTTCTTTGCAATGCTGTATTCGGGATAAGTGGCACGCAACTGGCTTACGGTCAGTCCGGGCTGCTGCTGGCGTTTGTGAGCCAGGTGTGAGAGGAACAATGCAATACCTACGAGGGCATCGCGTCCGTAGTGGGCAGCAGGATAGATTACTCCGCCATTGCCTTCGCCGCCTATCACGGTGTTGGTTTCCTTCATCTTTGTCACCACGTTCACCTCGCCTACAGCTGCTGCGTTATACTGCATGCCGTATTTCTGTGTCACGTCTCTCAGTGCGCGGGTAGAACTCAGGTTGCTCACCGTATTGCCCGGAGTGTGGCTCAGCACGTAGTCGGCAACGGTTACCAATGTATATTCCTCGCCATACATCTTTCCGTCTTCGCAGATGAAAGCCAGACGGTCCACGTCGGGGTCAACTACGAATGCCACGTCCTTTCCGCCTTTCTTCATCAGTCCCATGATGTCCGAGAGGTTCTTCTCCAGTGGCTCGGGATTGTGTTGGAAGTCGCCTGTAGGTTCGCTGTAGAGCGGAGTCACGTCCTCGACACCGAGAGCCTTCAGCAGCTTCGGCAGGATGATGCCACCTACGGAGTTGATAGAGTCGAATGCTACCTTGAACTTTGCAGCCTTGATGGCAGGCACATCCACGAGGTCAAGTCCCAGTACCAGGTCCACATGTTTCTGGTCGTAGGTATTGTCTTCGCGATACTTACCGATGTGATCTACGTCGGCAAAGTCGAAATCCTCTGCCTCGGCTATTCTGAGCACCTCGTTGCCTTCTGCTGCATTGAGGAATTCTCCGTCGCTGTTGAGCAGTTTCAAGGCGTTCCAGTGGCGTGGGTTATGACTTGCGGTGATGATGATACCTCCGCAGGCACCTTCCATCGTTACAGCCAACTCGGTGGTAGGGGTCGATGCAAGTCCGATGTTTACTACGTCGAATCCCATACCCATCAGAGTACCGCAAACGACGTTCTTCACCATTTCGCCCGAGATGCGTGCATCCCTGCCCACTACAATCTTATTGCTTCCGTTACCGCCTGTGCGACGCATAAGTGTGGCATAGGCACTTGTAAACTTCACGATATCCAGCGGGTTGAGTCCGTCGCCGGCTCTTCCGCCGATGGTTCCGCGTATTCCTGAAATTGATTTAATTAATGACATCTTTTATTTACTATTTGACTATTTTTTATTCTTCAAGTTCCTCCCCATTATGGGGGAGGTTAGGAAGGGGCTTTTATTTCCCTAACTGATACGTTATCTCATAATAGAAAGGCAGCACATAAGCACTGGCATTGGCAGTACCCGACGAATGCGGCACAATCAGACGCACCTTAGCCACTTCGCCCGAACCTTCCGACCTTGCCAACCGAATGTAGTCGAGCGGTTTGAGCCATCCCTTCGGTACCACCGATGATGACGAGTGGTAATCCTTCATCTTCCCTTCGGTGAACCATGCCGTGTAGCTGCGTCCCAGTCGGGTGTAGGTGCACTGCATCTTATCTACGTATGCATTCTGAGTCTGATACATGTTCGTGCATGTCGTATCGGCATTCTCGATGTCGTATTCGAGAAAACGGCAACAGATGGTCTGAGTCGCAGTGCTGTCAGGATTGTATTGGGGGTCGGGTTCTGACATTTCCCACATGGTGTATCCCGCTCCTTTCCTTACAATCTGCATGTAGATACCGTCGCTTTCGAAGCGCACGAACTCGTTGTTGGCCGTGTTCGTAGTCTGTCCCTGCGCATTGAACGCTTCCTCCGAAATCACGTTTATCCTACCCGTAAAATGGTTTCCCGATACGAATCTGTCAATTGCATCACGCTCCCTCTCCTTCATCTTTGCGTAGGTTTCGCCTTTGTTGCACGACGAAAGGCCGGCAATGCAGACGATGACAGCCGCAAGCAAGGCGGTCATCCCTGTCGATGAAGCAGCACTTTTCAAAAACTTTCTATTCATTAATGTTCAATGATTTCAAATCCTTAATTCTCTCCTCCGGATTCTCAGCTCCGAAGACATAACTTCCGGCCACCAGCACATCCACTCCTGCCTCAGCCAGACGTGGCGCAGTCTTTGCGTTCACACCTCCGTCAACCTCTATCAGAGCCTTCGAGCCCGTGCGCTCTATCATCTCGCGCAGCATCCTTACCTTGTCCAGTGAATGCTCGATGAAAGCCTGTCCGCCGAATCCGGGGTTCACCGTCATTATGAGCACCATGTCCACGTCGCGAATGATGTCCTCCAGCAGGTTGACCGGTGTGTGCGGATTGAGGGTCACTGCAGCCTTCATGCCGTTCTCGTGAATCTCGGCTATGGTGCGGTGCAGATGGCGGCAAGCCTCGTAGTGTACGTTCATCATGTAAGCCCCCAGAGCCTTCACCTGCCCGATGAACTTCTCCGGTTCCACGATCATCAGGTGTACGTCGAGCGGCTTCTTGCAAATCTTAGCCACCGCTTCCAGCACCGGAAAACCGAAACTGATGTTTGGCACGAACACGCCGTCCATCACGTCGAGGTGGAGCCAGTCGGCTTCCGAACGGTTTATCATCTCTATGTCTTTCTGCAGGTTGGCGAAGTCGGCAGCCAGCAATGAAGGGGAAACGAGCATAAGGTTTAAAGTTGAGAGTTTATAGTTTTTTAGTTTGCGACGTCTTTTATTTCAATGTGAACGAAGTCTGACCTATCATCTGCTTGTCGCAGAAGATGAACACCTTGTACGTGCCGCCGTCGATGAACTCCTCGATGTCGCTATACATCGTCACCGACTGTTCCTCGCCGTTGTAGTCGATATACTTCTTCTCGGTGTATTCCAGTTGGGTGTTCTCGTAGCTGAACGTGCCCTTGCTGCCCAGAATCGTATTGTCGGGCTTCAGTATGCGGGCATACACCACGCGTTCACCGTTCTGAGCCGTCACGTTCTTCACGATTGTGAAACCGAAAGCCAGTTTCTTCACGTTCTTAGCCTTCTTCTCGTCCTTGCCGCGCTTGTTCTGCGGACTGACCCAGAACCCCGTAGCGTCGAGCTGTGCAGCAATCTCCACCTTATCCTTCAGCGTCGAAGCCTGAGTGCGCAGCGACGAAATCTGAGTGTTAGCCTCCGTCACCTGCTCCTTCATCTCAGCATTCTCTGCCACCAGCGTCTCGTTCAGTCGGTTCAGCGAATCCACCTGCATGATGTAGCTCTGCAGCACCTTCCTGAGCGATGTGATTTCCTTCTTCAGTCGGGTAATCTCAGCAGCGTCCGTAGCCTTCGTGCGTTCCAGTTCCTCGAGCAGCTCCTGCGTGTGGCGGCGTTCCTCCTCAATCTGGGCAATCAGCGAATCGTTCTTCAACTGCTTCTGCAGTTCGCCGTACTGCATGTCGAACTGGCGGTACTGATCCTCCATCTCCAGCTTGTCGAGTTCGGCCAACTCCTGCAACTCCGCATTTGCACTCTTCTGCTGCTGCAGCATAGTGAACACGAATACCAGTGCCACGGCGAGCACCGCAACCACAACTGCGAAAATGATATACTGTTTCTTCATATGCATGTACATTATTTAAAATCCGCTACAAAGGTACACATTTCTCATATTCCCTGCAATAGCAAAACGTTAAAATCGGTGATTTTCGGGTCATGACGTTGAAAACGTCGTTTTAAGCAGCTGAATACCAGCCGTTATCTTGCGGGCGCGATGTCGCGACGCGGCGCCCGACACATCACGACGCGGCAGTCGCGTGGTAATGGCGCTGTAGGGGCGGGGATTTTGTCCCTTACGGACTTATGGAGTAGTGACGCTACTGATTCGAGCGAGAGTCTCGGAACTGCTACGCGCTACAGCGCTACAGTTCCCGAGAGCCTATTTCGGACCATGAAAATATGGTTATATTATATATATATATATAATATAAAATTCATTTTTGAGTTTTCGCAGACAGTGTTTCTAACTGTAGCACTGTAGCGCTGTAGCACATTGCGGGATTTCATTAATGATATTGCTATATTACTTAGAATTTCCCATTTCATCGGTGGTACGAGGGTAGGCTGATTTTTTAGTTGGGCTAACGAATCCAAAATTGGATTGGTTACATGAAGGAAAAAATCCCCTGGGTATTATTGTGTAAGAAAAAATATTTGTATCTTTGTAAAGAAATACAAAACAAAAGAAATAGTGTCACTTATTTACAAAATATTGAGCATCTTTCAATCCGACAAAGCGGATTTCCAAGAACTGACGCATGAAATAAAATCATTGATGGGATTTCGCAAGGAGTTAATGTCTTTTCAAGAAACTGACAGATATTTAGCACGCTCGGACTATGAATATCTACGTGAACATTATTCGGATACCTATACATTTTTTGAGAATACAAAAAGGGCAAATACGCTAGATTATTATTGCGAAAAAAACGCCTTAGAGAGAAGTTATGTAGATAAGTTTCTTCTAGAATATGCAGATGTGTGTTTAAACAAAGAGTCGTCGATTATTGCCAAGCATAATGAACAATATGTTCAACGTCATTTAAAGGAAGAAAAAAAATATCTCGACAATATCCTAGCACCAGTTGACCCAAGGATAAGATTGGATGATGAACAAAGGCGTGTTGTATTGTCTGATGAGGATTATACGTTAGTTATTGCTGGTGCAGGAGCGGGTAAGACGACAACAGTTTCTGCAAAAGTAAGGTATCTAGTTGAAAGGAAAGGTATCGCACCTGAACAAATCTTGGTAATTTCATTTACCAATAAGGCGGTAGGAGAACTTCGAGAGAAAATAAACAAAAACTTAAGGATTCCTTGTCCAGTTACAACATTTCATAAGACAGGATACGCTATTTTACGACGTCAAGACGCCGAACGTAGGGTAGTTGTTGATCAAGGATTTATGTTTAATGTTATTAATAACTATCTCAAAAATAACATTCTTGAGAATCCTGAGTTGGTTGACAAGTTGATTCTTTTCTTTGGTAGTTATTTTGATGCTCCCTATGAAGGAGAAGATTTAAATGACTTCTTCAATTATATCTCAAAGGCAGATTTTTCAACAATTCGGGGAAATATAGATGAGTATACAGAAAAAGTAATTAACGAACGTACAGGTAAATGTCAAACAATTGCTCGCGAATCATTACGTTCGGCTCAAGAAGTGCAGATTGCTAATTTCTTGTTTCTTAATGGAATTGAATATGTATATGAGAAACCATATCCGTTTAATATTGCTAATTCATATAAAGTTTACACCCCTGATTTTACTATAACACAAGGTGACAAAGTTGCATACATTGAGCACTTTGGTATAACTCAAGATGGGAAAAATAGCCGGTATAATTCACAACAACTTGCCAAATATAAACAGGAAGTTAATGACAAAGTAAAGTTACATCGGAATCATGGTACCGATTTAATTTACACATTCTCTGCATATAATGATGGAAGAGGTTTATTAGACCATGTGAGAGAGGAATTAAAATCGCACAGTTTTGAACTTCATCCGCGTCCATCTAAAGAGGTGTTTGAGAAGATTGTCAATACAGAAGAGAATAAATACATCTCTCGTCTTGTTAATTTGGTTTGCACCTTTATTCAGAATTTCAAGACAAATGGATACACTACGGAGAAGTTTTTCGCATGGAATGCCACATCAAAGAATGAACGAAATAAATTATTTCTCACAATATGCGAACAATGTTATCATGAATATGCAAAATGTCTGAAAGAGCGGCATGCCATAGATTTTGAGGACATGATTAATGATTCTGCCCGAATCATGCATGAGGCCGAAGAACAGAAACTTGAATTGGATTTTAAGTATATCATTGTTGATGAGTATCAAGACATATCTCGTCAGCGTTTTGATCTCACCAAAGAATTGGGTCAATTGTGTAATGCTAAAATTATAGCTGTAGGTGATGATTGGCAGTCAATTTACGCTTATGCAGGATCTGACATTACTCTTTTTACGCATTTCAAAGATACATTTGGGTATGGTTTGGAACTTAGTATTACAAAAACATATCGTAATGCTCAAGAGATTATTGATATTGCAGGAGGATTTATTCAGAAGAACTCAGAACAAATACAAAAAGCACTTATTTCTCCAAAACATATTTCGAATCCGGTAATAATCCAAACATATACAGAAGACGTTGATAGAAAAAAATATGAAGGTCGTGGTGGTAAGTTTTTCTTAGTTGGCGAGACTGTTGATAAGTTGATGAAAGAAATTCTTGCAGAGAACCCCAAATCATCGATATTGTTATTGGGGCGCTATGGATTTGACGGGTTTAATCTTACAAAATCAGCAGATTTTGAATATTGGGAAAAGACAGGTAATGTTACTTCTAAAACCTTTGCAGAAATAGAGATGGAGTTCATGACAGTCCATCGTGCAAAGGGATTGGGTTATGACAATGTGATTATTATAAATGCAATAGACTCAGTATATGGTTTCCCATCCAAAATCCAAGACGATCCGGTTCTACAATATGTGGTTAAAATAGACCGCTCTATTGAGTATGCGGAAGAACGACGTCTATTTTATGTTGCTTTGACACGTACAAAGAATCGTGTTTATATTGTAACCCCTCAACAACGACCGTCTGAATTTGTCCGTGAGCTTGTGAAAGACTATCCTAATGTCACACTACGGGGTCAATTAGACGAGCACCAACAGAATACTGGAGAAATAAAACATTGTCCAATATGCAACTATCCATTGCAGTTGAGATACAAAAAAACATATGGTCTGAAATTGTGGATGTGTTCCAATGAACCTGAGATATGTGATTTCCTTACGAATGATTTAAGGGGCAACGGCATGTCCATCCTCAAATGCGATAACTGTAAAGATGGTTATTTGATTGTCAAACAAGGGAAAAGTTTACCATTCTTGGGTTGTACAAATTATACGTCTGATGGCAAAGGGTGCAATCGCATGATGACATTCAAGGAATATAAAGAAATTATGAAGAATAGAAAATAGTATAAGTTCTATCATATGGTCCAAGGGCATAGAAATGGTTGATGGCAGATTTTAGAAGTGAAAAGAATAGGATGGATTATCTACTGGACTAGTGAGTGCTGACGTCGTGAAACGCGACTCCAGTTTTTAACAACCATAACAGGCTGACAGAATGTTTCGTTCTCCTAGGTTTTTATGTCGAACTCGCGTGTTTTTTATGTTGTTTGTTGTTTCCTGTTTGCGATATAATACGTACCTTCGCACCCAAAATAACAGATGACCGTGGATAAGGTAATTATTTCGAACGATGTGTGCACTACGCTGAAGACGGTGCTCAGCGAACTGGACTACGACAGGTTGTTCATCCTGACGGACGAGACGACCCGTGATGTGTGTATGCCCGTAATCGAGGGCGTTGACGGCATTGCCGACGCTGTAAGTATTGTGATTGGTGCCACCGACACTCATAAGACGCTCGACACGCTGGCAACGGTGTGGACTCAGATGGGCGAGGGTGGGGGCACACGCCATTCGCTGATGATAAATCTCGGAGGCGGCATGGTGACCGACCTGGGCGGTTTCGCTGCAAGCACGTTCAAGCGGGGTATCCCATTCGTCAACATTCCGACGACTCTGCTCTCGATGGTAGATGCCAGCGTGGGCGGAAAGACGGGCATCAACTTCAACGGACTGAAAAACGAAATAGGTGTGTTCCGCCAGCCGGAGAAGGTCATCATCGATACTCAGTTCCTGCGCACTCTCGACCACCAGAACGTCTGTTCGGGCTATGCCGAGATGCTGAAACACGGACTTATCTCCGATGTGAAGACTTTTGCCGAACTCATCGGTTTCGACCTAGACAAGGTGGATTACAGGTATCTTGCCGATATGGTGGGCAGGAGCGTGGCTGTGAAGGAAAGGGTAGTGGAGGCTGACCCTCTGGAGCATGGCATACGCAAGGCACTGAATCTGGGACATACCGTAGGGCATGCCTTCGAGAGTTTCGCATTGCAGTTTGAGGGACAGCCCGACAATGAGCGCGGCATACGCCCCGTGCTGCACGGATATGCCGTAGCTTGGGGACTGGTGTGCGAATTGTACCTGTCGTGCGTGAAGACAGGTTTCCCGGTCGATACGATGCGTCAGACGGCTCAGTTCGTCAAGGATTGGTACGGCACGTTGCCCATCACTTGTGACGACTACCCGATGCTGCTCGAACTGATGACCCACGACAAGAAGAATACTGCCGGCACCATCAATTTCACCCTGCTGGGTGGTATCGGCGACATACGCATCAATCAGACAGCAAAAAAGGAAGAAATCTATGAGATGTTAGATTTCTTCCGTGAGGGATTGTAGCCCTTGCAGGCTGCCTTCAGGCGTTCCTGAGTTTTCTTATTTCACTATCACGAAGCCGCCTTGGTCTGCCAGGGTGACTTTCACTTTCTGTGGATTTGATATTTTCTGCTGAGCGAGCTGTGGTTCGCGGTTTTTCAAGTTGTCGGTGTAGAATGTCACGGTCTCTCCCTTTGTGAGCATAGGCAGCGAGAGGGTGAGTGTGAGCGGCTTGCCTGTGGCGTTGTTGCCTGCTATGTACCAAGTCTGTCCGCTGCGACGTGCCAATACACAATATTTACCCGGGTAACCATCGATGAAATGGGTCTCATCCCATATCGTCGGTACTTGTTTCAGGAAGTCCATACAGAGTGGAGGAGCAATAGCTCCAGCAGCGTTGAAATCGTAGTTTTTATCCGGTTCCACCGAGGGATTCAGGTTCTCGGGTGTGATGGCAAAGTTCTGTATCGGGTTCTGGAACAGAATGGTTGTTGCCAGTTCGTGGCAGTCGGTTGTGCGACGTGTGTTTCCACCCTTGTTGCCTCGGTGTATGTGGCGGTTCATGAAGCAGCCTCCGAATTCCATGCATCCGACGGTGTTGCGGCAGAAGGGGTGCATTGCTGTGTTCTGAGCCTCGACATCGCAGAAATGCTGCTCGAAGTAGAGGTTTTCGCTTGCCAGCACTGCTTCGCTGCCCACATAGTTGGGATACATGCGTTCCCAGCCGCGTGGCAGGGTGCAACCGTGGAAGATGACCATGAGTCCGTGGTCGTCGGCATCGCTGAGTATCTGTTCGTAGATGCGCATGGTCTCCTGCTTGTCGCCTCCGAAGAAATCAACTTTGATTCCCTTTACTCCCAGCTGCTGCATCCAGCGCATGTGCTGTTTGCGTGCTATGGGGTCGCACATGACGTTGATGGGACTTTGCACGATGTCGTTCCACCATCCGCTCGAACTGTACCAGAGGAATACCTCGACGCCTTGTGTCTTGGCATAGCGAATGAAGTCGGCTGTGCCGTCCATACCCATATTCACGTCCCATCCTGCATCGACGAGGATGTAGGGGTAGCCCATTGCCTTTGCCAAGGCGGTGAAGGCATCCTGGTCCTTGCGGCAGATGGAGTTGTCCTGCCATACTATCCACGACCATGTGCTCTTGCCGTATTTATAGCTGTTGGTGGTCTCGAATCGAGGTTCTACGTAGTCCCAAGGCACTGTGGTCTCGACTATCGGTTTCAGTGTGCTGCCCACGGTGATGGTGCGCCACGGGGTGGTGCCGGGCAGTGCGAATGCCGGCTCGGGTGTGCCGTTGCCGTTGTTTTCCTCTGTCATAGGGAATTCGATGGTGTAGAGTCCGTCGCCCTTCATGTCGGAGAGGTGGGATGCGCAGTAACGGCTGTCAACTCCGGTCTCGCTGATGAGTACCCATCCTTCCTTGCCGCTCTTGTCGGCTGGGTTCACGTGGAAGAGGCATGGGAACGTGTAGCCGCGACCATACTGGGAACGTGTGGTCATGGGTTCGTCGAATTTATATTCTTCCTCGTAGCTAGGTTTACTGCCCTTCCAGCCAATCATCGGGTCGGATTGTGGGGAGAGGAATGTGGTTGTGCCTGCGGGCAGGTCGAAACCTGTTGTCTCCTTCATGATGCGGATGGACATCTTCTTTCCGTTCGCTTTGTCCGGTTGGCTTGGTATGCGGTAGCGGAATGCTACGTCGTTGTCCGATACCATGAATTCCACTTCGAAGCGCTGTCCCTTTTTGTTTTTCATGGCTACCACCATCTGGTTGGCATTCACGTGTACATTACTCTTTTTGATGGTCTTTACGGAGTAGTCGTACTCCTTGTGTGAGGTCGTTGCCTTTTCGAAGGTGATGTCGCGTGAGAAATCTCCGATGTTTGCCACGAATCCAAGAGGTGAATTGTCAAGCATTGCGACTCCGTTGAGTTCGACTGAAAACATAGGTAAACCACCGATGAAATCGCAATTTACCTTCAGTTGGGAATTGGGGCTGCTGACCGTTGCTGCGGGTGCTGCAACTGCTGTGCTCAGGGCGGAACAGAGCACGAATGAAGTGAGGATGTTTCTTAGTTTCATGTATGTATATGGTTATTAGTTAGTTGTTCCGTTGCTTGGGGTGTCGTCTTTCGTCAGTACGTCGCGGAAGGCTTCGATGGCGGCTTTTGCACGTTCGATAGCCTCGTCCATGGATATTTTTTCGAGTCGTCCGCCTGCTGCGTTGAAGTGACCTCCGCCACCAAAGAACTTTTCAGCCATGTCGCGTGCCGACACGTTGTCGTAGGAGCGGATGGATACCCAGATGATGGGGTGCTCGAGGTCTTCGCGAAGCGATATTGACAGTTTGTGTCCGCGTATCTGCAGAGGCATGTTGACCACTCCCTCCATATCGCCCTTCAGGTATTTGAAGTTGCGCAGTTCGTCGGCTGTCAGACTGTAGATGGAGGAGTGCAGTTCGGGGAATACCTGCAGTTTTTCGTACAGTACGTATCCGATGAGCCGGAAGCGCTCGGCTGTGAAGTTATTGTTGATGTTGCGTACTATGAGGTCTTTGTCGATACCTTTGCGCAGGAGCTCGGCTATGATATTGAATATGTCGGGGTCGTTGCTGTTGTAGGAGAATCCGCCAGTGTCGGTGTACATACCAGCATAGATACATTCGGCGATGGGTTTGCTGAGCGAGGCTGTGGCATCGATGGCAAGGAACGTGCGAAAGAGCAGTTCGCATGTGCTGCTGCTGTCGGTACACGAAATCAGTATGTCGGCAAGGTTCTTGTCGGGTGAGAGATGGTGGTCTATCACTATCTTTTTCGTTCGTCGTAGTCCGGAAACGACTCTGCCCAGTTCGTCACCCATACGCGAAGCTTCGCCGAGGTCGAGTATGCAGACGAGGTCGGCCATGTTGAGGAGGTTGTACGACAAGGCCTTCTGTTTCTCGAAGATGACTATCTTGTCGGCTCCGTTCATCCACTTGAGGAAATCGGGAAAGTAGTTCGGTACGATGACTGTGGCGTTCTTCCCCTTCTTTTTCAGGTATTCCCACAGGGCAAGCGACGAACCGATGGCATCGCCGTCGGGGGAATAATGGGTCAGGACTACTACGTTCTTGCAGGAGTCGAGCAGTCGTTTCATGTTCACAGCATCCTGTGCCGAAATCTTTGTTTTAATTGCCATTAGTTGAAAAATATTTCGCAAAGTTACAAAGAAATAGGGAAAATCCAAAATAAGAAAATGGAATATTGCAACTGATGATGCATAGGGGCTTTACGGCATAATCTGTTGTTCTTTCCAATTTACAAGGTAGAGGTTCTTGGTGGCACGTGTGATGGCAGTATAGAGCCAGCGGAAATACTCGGGTGTAAGCATGTCGTCGGTCATGTATCCCTGGTCGATGAATATGTTTGTCCATTGTCCGCCCTGTGCCTTGTGGCATGTTATGGCATAGGCATATTTCACCTGAAGTGCATTGTAGTAGGGGTCTTGCCTCAATGCTTTTATTTTGTCGCGTTTGGTATGCAGGTGGTCGTAGTCGAGCATTACCTGATTGTAGAGCTCGCGCTGCTGTTCGTAGCTGAGCGATGGTGCATCGGCGTGGAGGGCATCGAGCAGCAGGGTGCAGTCGAGTGAGTAATCGTCGTAGTCGGGAAATGAGAGTTCGGCATCGACGAAGTGGAATCCGTAGAGTTCGCGCTCGTGGCGGACTCGCTCTACACGCACTATATCGCCGTTGGCAATGAATTCAGGTGCGTCGTCCTGCCCTTCTGTCCAGAAGTAGTTGTTGCGTGCCACCATGAGCATGTCGCCTGTAGCAATCTGTTCTTCGCGCCATAGAATCTGGGTGCGTATGCCGTTGTTGTATATGTTTGCACGTTTGTTGCTGCGTGTTATGACCATTGTCTCGTCGTATCCGTCTTGACGGTAGCACTCTTCGAGGGTTTCCACCAGTTCGTTGCCGCTGATGTTGTGAATGTCGGGAAAACCTTTGAGACGCAGTTTCGGTAGGGAGAAGAAATATTCCTCTGTCATGTCGGTGCGAAGACGGGTTGCGTTCCAGAGTATGCCCGACTGTTCGGCCTGACGCACCACCTGGGTCATGGTATAGCTGCGAACTTCGATGCCGTAGCCTCGGAGAACATCGTCCTGAAGTGCCGGACTCTCGCTTTCGCCAACGGGTGGAAGCTGTGCGGTGTCGCCCATGAGGATGAGCCGGCATCCCTTACCATTATATACAAAGTGGATGAGGTCGTCGAGCAGCATTCCCGTACCGTAGATGGAGTCGCCTCCGCCCTGATTGCTTATCATCGAGGCTTCGTCGCAGATGAAGAGTAGGTTGGATTTGGTGTTGTAGTTGAGCGAGAAGACGGAATCCTGGTCGATGCTCTTCTGACGGTAGATGCGTTTGTGTATGGTGTAGGCGGGGTGGTCGGCATAGCCTGAGAATACTTTTGCAGCCCTGCCCGTAGGGGCTATGAGTACGCATTCGCGCTCCAGTTCAGTCATGCTCTTTACAAGTGCGCTGATGAGCGATGTTTTTCCGGTTCCTGCAAATCCGCGAAGAATGAATATGGTTTCACGGTTTTCCGCCATTATGAAATCGACTAACAGACTGATTACTTCAGACTGCTGAAATGTCGGCTGGAAGCCAAATTTTTCGACGATTAGTTTTTGGAAAAAGTCTTTTATCATCTTTTTTTCAAAAAAAATGCGATTTGTATTCTTGATTTCATTTTTATTCTCTATCTTCGCGCTGCAATTTGTTTGCAAAATTAGTGAAAATAACAATCAATCAAATAATATCATGAACAAAAAAGTTATCAATTGCATCCTCGCAGCCCTGGTTGTAGGATTGTGCTTTGCATGTTACGTAAGTATTCACAGTGACATTGAATTTGACGAAAAGAAATCAGCTCGCGAAAAAGAGGTTATCGCTCGTTTGATGCAAATCCGTGATGCTGAGGAACAGTACAAAATGACTTTCGGTTACTATTGTGGCACGATTGACTCTCTCATCGATTACATTAAGAACGGTAAAACTGTCGATAAGGTCATCAAAGATGGTGAACTGACTGACGACCAGCTCGAAGCCGGTATGACTGAGCGCGAAGCTGTACGTCTGGGTCTTATCCGTCGTGACACTGTCTGGATGACAGCTGCAGAGAAACTGAACATCCCTAATCCTGACTCATTGAAGTATGTGCCGGTAGGACGTCCGGCTGATGGTTCGTTCTTCACAGTGAAGGCTGAGTACGACACAGAACACCCAATCGATACTGTTTATTACGGTATCATCCAGTTGCGCAAGAAGGATCAGTTCAATATGAAGTCGAACGAATGGGAGAATCTGGTTGAATTCCGTGCCCGTCTCGATGACTACCTCGACGGTATGAGCGAGAAGAAGGTTAGAAACCTGAAGGCTGACCTCAAGAAACTGCACAAGAACCATGCTGAGTTGATGTTTGACAACGAGGACGATACAGAGGGCGAATGGTATGGTCTGCGTATCGGTGACCTTGCTGACCCAAGCAACAAGATGGCAGGTAACTGGGAGTAATCCGCGTTTTATGAATCGTAGATATAGTTAACAGACTAAATAGAAAGAAGTCCATTCGCTTAGAAACGAATGGACTTTCTTTTTACAACAGGAATACATTATATATATTCTGCTGCCAATGAGAATAATCAGAGGAAAATATAAAGGCAGGCACTTCCCTGCACCTAAAAATTTCAAGGCACGCCCAACAACCGATTTTGCAAAGGAAGGACTGTTCAATATACTGGAGAACAACTATGTCGATTTCGAGGGAGACGCACCTACGGCACTCGACTTGTTTGCCGGCACAGGCAGCATCGGTCTGGAGTTGGCAAGTCGCGGGTGCAGTCGTGTAATAAGTGTCGAAAAGGATTTCAAACATTGGCAGTTCCTGCAGCAGGTCGCTCATGAACTGAATGACGGAATATGGAAACCCCTTCATGCCGACGTGTTCAGATTCTGTAAGCAGTGTAGGGAGCAATACGATATAGTGTTTGCCGACCCACCGTATAGTTTGCCCAATCTGAAGGAAATCCCAGATGTGGTACTTGGCAAAGAGGGGCAGGACTCGCTACTTGCTGATGGGGGACTGTTCGTTATGGAACACGGCAAGGATTACGATTTCAGCAGTCATCCCTGTTTTGTGGAGCATCGTAATTATGGAAGTGTGAATTTTACTTTTTTCAAGAAATGAGAAGACTGTTCAAGAAATGGAAGTGGTTGATGTCGGCATCGTTTGTCATCATTGTAGCATCACTAATACCAATCCCAGATAACCCTCCTTTGGGTGATGTCCCGCTGATGGATAAGTGGGTACATTTTGTAATGTATGGAGGACTTGTTTTTGCTGCGTGGTTGGATTGGTGGTTGCAAAAAAACAAGAGCAGAACCTGTTTGTTTGCTCTTGTAATATGTCTTTATTCGGCATTGCTCGGCGGATTGATGGAAATCCTGCAGGGAATGACGGGGTATCGTAGTAGCGAGTGGCTTGACTTTTATGCCGATGTAGTCGGTGCTGTACTTGCAACGGTTATCAGCGTCGTGGTCCTCCACCTCCTCCGCCGCGGTTGCCGCCCATCCTGAAGCTTTCTGCCTTCTGGGCATTTTCTGTACCGTGAGCATTCTTTCCTCCGAATATATTCAATTTATATATAATGTGGAGCATGCCATAGCTGTAGATGGAGTTATATCTTGAATCGCTCGACTGCATGGCTGTAATTGCACGGCTGATGTTCGAACGGTTTTGCAGGATGTCGTTCCATTCGGCGGAAATGGTGAGCGCGTTACCTTTCAGGAATGACTTACTCAATTTTGCATTCCACAGCAATTCGTTGGTATTCATACCGGCAGATGAGTATCCGCGACGACTGCTTTCGCTTATATCGGTAGAGAAGCTGATGCCGTTGTCGAAGTTGAGGTTTATCTCTGCTCCGTAACTGAAGTTCCAGGTATCGAGATTGCTCGAAGCTACGACGTTGTTGCGGGTGTGGTTGTAATTTACATTTCCGTTTATGCTGATTTCAAACCATTCCTTTCTGAATCCGAACGAGAGACGTTGTCCGATGCCAGCCTGGTTGGTCGTGGATATTTCTTCATCGTAGCGTGTCGGGTCAACATAGCCGACTTGGTGGTTATAGTTGAGGTTTGTGAATGTGTTTACTGTGAAATACTTCTTCTCACCCAATCCTCGATTATAACCGAAACCGGCATATCCGCTCCAGTTTCCATTGATATTCTCCGGCTGGGTGGTTCTTACACCCGTTGTTCCGTCGTACCATGTGCGATTCGATATGGCATTTCGGGTGAAATTGAAACCTCCGAACGAGAATATACCTTGCTGCAGGTCGGCATTGTACGTGTTGTAGTTGAGACGTATGTTGTGAGTGAACGAAGATTTCAGCCCCGGATTACCTTTCGATATGTTGAGCGGGTCGGAGTCGTCGGTTATGTCAAGCAGGTTTGTCATCGACGGCTGCTGAGAGCGTCCCCAATAGTTAGCCCGGAATTGAGTCTGCTTGTCAAACTGATACCTGAAGTCGATACGTGGAGTAAAGTTAAACACATTACGGGTTATTACCGGGTAGTCCTTTGCCATATATTTGTAGTCGAGAGTAGAGTGCTGAGGCAAGAGGTCGAAACCCGCACTGAAATTAGCCTTATCGGTCACCTTGCGGAAACTCAGACCGATGGTGTGGTTGAAGTTGCGATATTCAGAATACTGCGACAGACTGTCTGCCTTTTCCTGTGTTGCTTTGTCGATATTCGGAAACAATCCTTGGCTCAATACTTGGTCGAGGGCACCAGCCACGTTATAGCGGTTTGTCAGCAAAGCCTCGCTTATAGCCTGATAGCACGTGCTGGCATTGTCTGTCGGCCACACATCTGCAGAACGGTCGCTTTCCGAATAGCTGTAGTTGAAACGATAACTGAACTGCAAATATGTTTTCTCGGCAATGGGCTCGGAGTATGTGGCTTGAAGCGAGTAGTTGTTTGACTGCCCCGGAGTGGTATAGTAGCGGTTGTTGTCCGTTTGTGAGTGTGTTCTTCTATAGACGATACTCGAAGTCGACAGCTGTTTGCTCGCAGAACTTGACAGTCCTCCGGTAGCACGGAAAGTGATGTTGCGTCCTTCGTTGTTAAGTCTTCTGTTGATTTGTAATTCACCATTCACCCCCTTGCTGTTGCTGTAAGTCTGTGCATAGCTTACGTTTGTATTGACGATGAAATCATATGCCGACTCGTAATTGAGCACGTTTTCTGTGGCATAAAGCAGAGGATCCTCAGCCAGCGAATCGGGGTTGGTGTCGAATGTTGCCCTGAGACTGCTGTTGAATCCGCGGTTTCTAGAGTAGTTGGCACTTGGGCGGAAAATGATGTTCGTCATTGAGTCGGGTTTCCATTCCAGACGGAAATCCATGTTTGCTGATATGTTGCTTGTCTTGTTCTCACTTTGTGAACGGGTGAATGCACCAGTCGGAGTAACGAAACTCTGAATGCTTGATGTGTTTTCGACATCTGTTCCAATGTATCTGAAACGCACGTTACCACCGGTTTCAAGTTTCTCGGATGTAGTTGCAAAGTTGAATCCGAGGTCCTTACGGGCTTCCAATCCATTGCCTCCGCGTCCCCATCCTCGTCCGCCACCGCCACCGAAACCGCGGTCGCCGATGTTGTTTGCCGAACCGATAAGTGTAAACTGCTTGGTGTCTGTGAAACGGTTGAGCATCAATTTCTCAGTGTATCGTTTTTCTGTACCGAGTGCAAGATCCAGATTACCGAACCAGCCCTGATTCATACCTTTCTTGATTGAGAGGTCGAGCACCGTCTCTTCTTCTCCATCGTCTATACCTGTCACACGAGCAAGGTCGCTCTTGCGGTCATAGGCTTTAATCTTATCTACGATTTTGGTCGGAATGTTTTTCAGGGCCATGTTCTTATCGTTCAGGAAGAACTCTTTACCATCGACTAGGATTTTAGTCACAGTCTTTCCATTGATGGTTATGTTTCCGTCGTCATCAATTTCTGCTCCAGGCAGTTTCTTTACCAATTCTTCAAGTGCAGACCCCTCAGAAGTACGAATGGCAGCTGCATTGAATACAAGCGAGTCGCCCGATACCTGCACTTGGGCTACATTGGCAGTTACGACGGCTTCTTTAAGCAATTGTGTGTCATCAATCAGAGTAATATAACCAACGTTTATGTTTTTCTCTTTCTCCTTTGTCAGGTTGAGAGGTATTACATTGTCGTGGTAACCGATAAAGGTGACTTTCAGGGCATAATTCCCTTTCTTTACATTTTTAATATTAAATGCACCATTGGTATCTGTTGCTACACCCGTAACCATGGTGCTGTCGGGAAGTGACAGAACCCTTACAGTAGCTGAAATGACAGACTCTCTGGTGTTCTTATCGATAACAATTCCAGAAACATTAAATTTGCTCTGTGCGTTTGAAAAAGAGCAACATGCACAGAGCAATATTAGAATTATATTCTTTTTCACTTTATGTTTTTTCTTGATTTGACCACAAAGGTAGCTAAAGGTTTAATCTAAAAAAATAAAATATGATTTTGTTTTTTATTTTCAATAATTTATCTATACCTTTGCACAAACAAATAATAAAATCAAAACCAATTATGACAAAAGCAGAAATTGTTGCGCAGATAAGCAACGAAACAGGAATTGAAAGCAAAAAGGTGCTTGCAGTAGTTGAGGCTTTCATGGTTACAATAAAAGACTCTATTGCAAATGACGAAGAGGTTTTCCTTCGTGGATTTGGCACTTTTACTACAAAAACCCGCAAAGAAAAGATCGGTCGTCTGATTAAAGAGAATAAGTCTGTTGTAGTTCCAGAGCATAAGATTCCTTATTTCAAGCCTGCAGACGTTTTCAAAGATTTGTTGCTTAAATAATTGCATTTTCTGATATGAGTATAGGATAAAATGTAAAGTCGGTTCAGATGGGATCGTCTTTACATTTTGTTTTTCTATAGGTCTGAATGTTATTCTTGCATTATTTGTATGACACTCGATATACTGATTTGCACCATTGACGAGGGAATCTGTAAGGTTCCTAATATATTACTACCTCGTATAGAGGGAGTTTCTTGGGTGGTGTCAATGCAGTATTCTGACAAACAATACCTAGACCTTGTCCCATCCGAGTTGAAATCTCGCCCCGATGTCGTTCTGACATATCTTGAGGGTAGGGGACTGAGCCGAAATCGCAATAATGCAATAGAACATGCAAAGGGTGATATTCTGTTGATGGGAGATGATGACTGCTTATATAAGAAGTCTTCTTTGCTCGAAATCATACACTTTTACGAGATGAACCCCTCGTGCGACATAGTTCTTTTTGCAGCTGCTAATTATAACGGAGCGCCACTGAAATATTATCCCTCCAAACTGACATCATTTCAGCAAGCATTTAAGGAAGGGTTCTATCCGGCTTCTGTCGAATTATCCATGCGTCGAGGATTGGGGCTGCATTTCGATACCAGATTTGGGCTTGGCAGTCCTTTGTTGTGCGCTGGAGAAGAGGATGTTCTGATTCATGATGCTCTTAAAGCAGGATACAATGTGGTTGTATATCCGATGGTTATCGTATGTACAGACGGTAATACTACTGGTACGCATTTTATTTCTGACCGACAAGTACAAATAACAAAAGGTGCTGTTTTTCGTTATCTGTTCGGAACGACTGAAGCACTATGGCGCAGTGTGAAGGAAGCTGGTTTTTATTTTGTTCATCAGCATGCCAACCCATTCCCCATTTTATGTAACATGTTTCGTGGCATATGGATATTACGATAGTCATACCAGTATATAATCGTAAGGAGTATATCCGTACTACTATTGACAGAATCGATGTGAAGTATCCGCTCATACTTGTCGATAACGGCAGTACTGATGGTAGTTTCGAAGTATGCAGCGAAATAGTGGCTGAACGCCCAAACACAATCCTTACTATAGAGCAGAAACAGGGTGCGGCTGCTGCACGGAATAAAGGACTTTCTCTCTGTAAGACAGAATGGGTGTATTTTTTTGATTCTGACGATGTCTTTACCAGTCTGCCTGTTGAATGGAGTTCTGATGCTGATATGGTTTGTCTTCCTATTCAGCAAGAATGCAGTGGAAAAACTCAGATACGTGCTTATTTCCCTGTTGACTCGCCACATGTGCAGATACTCAGTTCCATGCTTAACACACCGAGTGTGATATATAAAACATCTTTTCTTTTGTCAATTGGCGGATGGAACGAATCATGTATTATGTGGGACGACTGGGAATTGGGAATACGTTCTCTTTTGCGACATCCAAAGGTCCAGTGGATGAAATTACGCCCATTCCATATTGTTCATATACATCCTGAGGGAATGACCGGACCAGATCTTTCGTCGCGGGCAGATGAAATAATCAATACACTTCATGTTGCTTTTGATGATATATATACCTCCGATTACACGACAAAGGAATGTCAGAAGGCATTTGCAGCTTTGTTTTATCGCAGCTATATACTGAGTGGGAAGATGTTGCATGAAGGCTGTCCTGAATGCAGCGCCAAAGTACGTGCGTTCATCTATGACAGGTTCAGGGTGAATAAGATGAGCCACGTGATGGGTCGGTTGTTCGAGTGGGCATCATCAAAAGGTGTCAGAGGAGTCTGGCGTATAGCTCTTCGTATTGTTTAGCCACCTTTATGTAGTTGTGGTGTTTCTCCACATATTCAATACTCTGGCGTTTTAGTTCCGGTATCCTTTCTGGGTTCAGTACCAGTTGCTCAATTTCGTTGTAACAACTTTCGTAGTTCGGTTCTACGTTTATAATAGGACGCAAGGATTTTTCTCTGAGAATATCATAATTCTCCGGTTCTCCACCACCGATATCAATAATACCTTTTGACATAGCCAGAAGCGAATTCATCGAAGGGGTGTAAGAATATATCTGATCCAAGATGGCGTCGCTCGAGTCCATCATCTGGGTGTATTGCTTGAAAGGCACACCTTCTGCCACCTTTATCTGAACTTTGTCAGGATACCGTTCCTGTACAGCTTTTGCTGCGGCAAGCATAATATCACTGCCTTTATATTCAGCCCGTTGGGGGAACATTCCGATAAAAAGTGAAACCGTGGTTGGTATTTTGTCTATAGCATTATAATCGATGCGGGTGTCTGATTTTATTGGGAAAGGGATGAATGTCAGTTTTTCTCTAAGCTCCGGCACAACATCGTATGTAGCCCAATACTCGTATAATCCTGCTACAATGGCATCGCAGTCGTTTGCAATATATTTGCAGAGTTTTTCTTTTTCCGTTCCAATCATATCCTTGCGAAAAATTTCTGCAGCATTGTCATAGCGTATGGTATTACCGATGTTGAAATCACTATAGCGCAACGGACGTATTTCTGTGTTCACCTGTGCCCAATAATAATCCATGCCAAAGGCGCCCATTACAATACGTTTGTTATGCTTCCTCAAGTAATTATAGAAAGGTGTGATACGTTCAGCCTTCAGTTCCAGAAATACAGGATTGATCATCTGCACTATATCATAGCCGCGCATTTTGGGTAATGCTTTTGCAAGTCGACATGCAAACGAAACACTGGCTTTCAGTCCGAATTCTCTTTTCAAATCTATGTCTCTCGGATAGTCCTTCCAGTGGTCGCCGTCGCTTGCTACCACACACTCGTGTCCCAGTGCCTTCAACCCTTCAGCCAAAGTGCAATGAACATTAGAATAATCGCCCAATAAAAGTATTTTCACGGTTTTGTTCCCCTTATGTGCGTAATAACGTGCAAAAATAGCAATTTTTTATCTCTTCCATCGTTATTATTAGTGATAATAATAACGTCATGGCAAATATATTTGTTCGAGCATATAGATATATAACGCGAAATACACGTCTTTTGTTGTATTCGAACCGGTATTATAACTGGTACATCTTCAGTCGTAGGTTAAGTCGGCGATGGCACAAAACAATGCTTGGTCACTACACATCCGACGAGGTTACTCCGGTTGAAGGCAGTCCGAAGACAGTTGTATTTCTTTGTAACGGATTCGTAGAGCATGGTGGTTGGGCAGATCGTCTGAAAGGTATATTGTCCACATTCGCGGTATGTAAAGAACAGAACATTCCTTTCAAGTTACTGTTCAACTCTCCATTCCCACTGACCGACTATCTGCTTCCCAATGGATACAATTGGACTATTCCTGAGCAGACGGTTATTTATGATACATCCTGTTCCGATATTGTAGCACTGGAGATAGGAAACGAAACCGACTGGCAGGGTAAGAAGCAATATGAATTCCTGAAGAAAAAAATCGTGTCTTCATCTGCCCAACAGGTGCATGTATGTACCAATGCTCATTTCTGCTACAATCGGAATTTCTCATCCCTTTTCCATGAACTGTTTCGCACGGCTCCCCGTTTGCAGTCTGTCATAGACAGATGTAGGGAACAATTGCAAGATGGCTATATAAGTGTCTCAGCCCGTTTCATCAACAGCCTTGGCGACTTCATTGATACTCAGAAAGCGCCTCCTTTGCCTCCGAACCTTCGTCAGCAGCTATTACAGCGTTGTGTCGAACAGGTTCAGAATCTTCACGGACAGCATCCCGACAGCAAGATTCTCGTCTGTTCCGACAGCACCACATTCCTCAGTGCAGTTCGCGACCTTCCTTACATATATATATATGAGGGAAACATCCTGCATTTCGACACTCCATCTTCAAGTGCAGATTACACGTTGTACGAGAAGACATTTGTCGATTTCTTTCTTATCGCTGGAGCATCAGAAGTATATCGGCTTGAAACACGTTGGATAAGGCGGAGTGGATTTCCATATGCAGCCTCTCAAGTATTCGATCGTCCATTCATTCCAATAAAATTCTGATAATGAAGAACGAAAACGATAGTTCGTTGTACAGACAAATCATGAAAGGCACCGCTGTGTTTGGTGGTAGTCAACTTTTTACGATGTTTATAAACATTGTAAAAGGTAAATTAGTGGCTATTATCTTGCGCGACTACGGAATGGGTATTTCCTCGCTTATGCAGTCAGCCCTCATGCCTATGCAACAGTTGTTTTCGTTCGGACTTCCTACGGCAGGGGTTCGCGATATGGCGGCAGAAACTGATGCCGAGAGGAAATCCAGAGTTGTTGTCGCGTTCCGTCGTGTCCTCTTCGTCTTGGCATTTCTCGGCATGTGTACAATGGCCATCGGAGCCATGCTGTTCAGTATTTCAACCTTTGGCGATACGTCTCATGCCCTGTGGTTTGTCGAAATGGCGGTAGCATTACTGTTTTTTATTTTGCAAACCGGTGAGAATAGTATTCTTCAAGGTTATCGCCAACTGAAAACTCTTGCTCTGTGCAATATCGTTGGTGCGCTTTGTGGACTTTTGTTCGGAGTTCCCCTCTATTGGTATTTCGGAATCGCTGGTATTGTGCCTTCCATGATAATACTGTCGTTTACCACATGGTGTTTCTCACGTTATTTTACCCGTAAGATTGGTGTTTCTCACGTCCGTCAGACTTGGTATGAGACCTGGACATGGGGACGTCGTATGTTTTTGTTGGGGGGAGCCATGATGCTCGCAGGACTGTTTGGTACACTCAGCACATACTTCGTAAATACGTTCATACGTAGTTATGGTACTATTGCCGACATCGGACTTTTTCAGGCTGCCAACATGATAGTCCTTCAGAGTACGTCGTTGGTTTTCTCAGCAATGGCAACCGACTATTTCCCTCATCTTTCCTCTATAATTAACAGCCATGAAGAATCATCCCGACTGGTGGAAAAAGAGGGGGAAATCGTTATACTGATTATGCTGCCCATCATCTCCCTGCTCATCCTCTTTGCACCATTGATAGTACGCATATTGTTGACGTCACAGTTTGATTCCATCGTTCCACTCATCCGTCTCATGGCTATCAGTTTCGTGGCTCGCGCCTGGTGCTTCCCCCTCGACTATGTCTGTCTTGCACGTGGCGACAAGTCTTTCTTTTTCTGGGTCGATGGAGTATTCACAAACGTCAAAACCTTCCTTCTCTTCGTTGCAGGTTACTACCTGTTCGGACTTGTCGGACTTGGGTACGCCATCGTTGCTAATGCTTTCATCGACATTCTTTGTTCTACACTCCTGAACAAGTGGAGATATAATATCACTTACTCATTCGGCATTCTTAAGGTTCTGCTACCAATGCTGTTTCCTTGCATATTCTCTCTAGTGGTCTCATTCCTCATAAGCGATGTAATTTGTTATGCCATAATGGGGATTAGTGCAACCATTGTATGTCTATGGTCATATATCCAACTTAACAAGCGTATAGGTATCAAGGAATTGTTCACTCGTAAAAAACGTAGCGTTTGTTTATAATACCCTGAAAAGATGTCTGAAATAAAAGTATCTGTACTCGTAGCAATATATAATGCAGAGCAATATCTGCGCCAGTGTCTCGACTCACTCCGAAACCAAACCCTCGACGAGTGTCAGTTCCTATGTATTGATGACTGTTCGACCGATTCCTCCGTCTCAATCGTAAAGGAATATGCAGCACAGGACTCCCGCTTTCAACTGCTTCATACTCCTGTCAACAGTGGTCAGTCTGTAGCACGCAATCTCGGTCTTTCCTTTTCTCGTGGTGAATATATTACGATGCTCGATGCCGACGACTGGTTGTCGCCCGACGCTATCAGTCAGGCATATACCGTAGCCACCAAGGGTGAAGGTTTCGACTGCGTCATGTTCCGACTCATGATGTATAATGAATGGAATCATACTAAGACTCCCTTCTCCTCTCGTCAGTTCGACACTCCCATCTGTGGTCAGGAGGCATTCCGCCTGTCACTTGACTGGCAAGTGCACGGTTATTATATCCTTCGTCGTGCCATTCATCTGCAATTCCCTTACGATACCACTCTCCGTGTTTATTCCGACGACAACACAACACGTCTCCACTTTCTTCATTCCCGTTCAGTAGCTTTCTCTGATGGAGAATACTACTATCGTCAGCATGCAGAATCAGTCACCCATAAATATTCCGTCAACCGTTTCCTGTTTATGGATGCTTTCTCTCTACTGAAAGAGAATATACTTCATGAGATAGCTGCTGGCAACATCGGCAATCCGGAATCCCTGCTCACCCATTTCGAAAACCTCCGTTGGTTCAACTATCTCGATATGGTGCGCTATTACCTTGAGCATCAACAAAAAATGTCTGCCACAGAACGGGCAGACATAAGTCGTCGATTACAAGATAAACTTCATTCTTTCGAAACCTCTCGTCTGGAGTCTCGTTTCAAGTTCCGTCCTGGATATATTCCCATTCAGAACTGGACTCTCTTCCTCCTCCAGCAGCGGCTCTTCCGTATGGTTTATCCTTTCTATCGTAAAATCAAGAACTAGTATAGTGGCACGTTGATGTCGAATACCGGTTCAGCATCCTTCAGCCTTGGGTGGTGAGCATCCTTCTCGCTCAGTATGCGGTTTTCCGTAGGCACTCTCCAGTCGATGTCCAGGTCGGGGTCGTCCCATGCTATGGCCCCCTCTGATTGCGGAGCATAGTAGTTGTCACATTTATACTGGAATACAGCCTCGTCACTCAGTACAGCAAACCCGTGTGCGAATCCTCTCGGTATGAAAATCTGTCTGTGATTTTCAGCTGTAAGTTCTACGGCCACGTGCTTACCGAAAGTAGGCGAACCCTTCCTAATGTCAACTGCTACGTCGAGCACGGCTCCTTTTACAACTCTCACCAGTTTCGACTGGGTGTAGGGTGGCTTCTGGAAATGAAGACCGCGTACGACACCAGCCACCGACATACTTTCGTTGTCCTGCACGAACTGGGTCTTGCATACCTTCTCTTCGAACTCACGCTGCGAGAAACTCTCAAAGAAGTAACCTCTTGAGTCTCCGAAGATACGGGGTTCGATTATTTTTATGCCTTCAATTTCCGTGTCTATGACGTTAATCATAATATTTTAAGGATAACGCTGAAACCAGTAAGGTCGAACACACTCTTTACGGCAGGTTGCAGATTCTGCAATTCTAATGAGCCACCGGCAGCCTTCAGCTGTTTGTGTGCATTGAGAACAGAGCGCAACCCCGAACTTGAAATATATTCCAAATCCTTGCAGTCGAACACTACATCGTTGTCGTCTGCAATTACTTCTGCTATCTCTTCGTCGAAATCTGCAACCGAAGCTGTGTCAAGTCTGCCAATCAGTTCGACAGTTATCTTGTCGCCGTTTATAATATTTACTTCCATAGTCGTATGTTATTTATAAATTAGCCAATTCTATTACTCTTGATACTGCAGCCTTCAGACCGTCGATATCCTTACCGCCGGCAGTTGCAAAGTGTGGCTGTCCGCCACCTCCACCTTGAATCATTTTTGCTGCTTCGCGAACCAGTTGTCCGGCATTTCTGCCTTTTTCCACCAGGTCGTCGCTCATTGCTACGGTCAGGGTAGGTTTGTTCTGTGTAAAACTGCCGATGACCACAATCAGACTTTCTGGGAACTGTCCTCTCAACTGGAACGCGATATCCTTTGCCTGCTGAGCTTCCATAGGCATTACACCGGAAATGACCTTCACTCCGTTCACCTCCTTGGCAACCTTTATGAGCAGTTGCTTCATCTCTACAGCCTTCTGGCTCTTATATTCGTCCACCTGCTTCTGCAGTTCCTTATTTTCAGCGATAGCCTTTTGTACCGTAGCCATAAGGTCTGGAGCATTATTAAGAAGAGTGCGCAGGTCGCTGATGAAGTCCTGCATCATGTCGTACATGTTCTCCACTTCCTTTCCGGTTATGGCCTCGATGCGTCGTATGCCGGCAGCAATACTGCTTTCGCTCGTGATGCGAACCATTCCGAGACGTCCTGTCGAGGCAGCGTGACAACCACCACAGAACTCAACACTCGAACCGAACTTCACCACACGTACCTTGTCGCCATACTTCTCGCCGAACAGTGCAATGGCACCCATCTTCTTTGCTTCTTCAATAGGGTAGTCGCGGTACTCCTCCAGTGGAATGTCCTGACGAATCTTCTCGTTTACGATGTGTTCCACTTCGCGCAGTTGTTCCGGGGTCACCTTCTCAAAATGTGAGAAGTCGAAACGCAGACCGTCGGCTGTAACCAGCGAACCTTTCTGTTCTACATGTGTACCCAGCACCTCTCTAAGAGCTTCGTCGAGCAGGTGGGTACAAGTGTGGTTAGCCTCGATGGCGCGTCTGTTCTCTACATCTACACATGCCATGAACTCAGCTTCCGGATGTTCAGGCATCTTCTTAAGTATATGTATGCAGATACCGTTTTCTTTCTTCGTGTCGCTTACCTTCACTTCTTCAAATTCCGATACCAGCACACCCTTGTCGCCTACTTCACCACCCATCTCTCCGTAGAACGGAGTCTTGTCCAGTATGACCTCAAATACCGAACCCTTCTTCTGCGTCACCTCTCTGTACTTCACGATATGAGCCGGGTACTCAGTATAGTCATATCCTACAAATTCGCTTATAGTGTCTCCGTCGCCGCTTTCGTTTACGGTTACCCAGTCGCCCATCTGCGTCTGAGCGGCATTTCTTGCGCGTTCCTTCTGTTCCTGCATACACTTGTCAAATCCCTTCTCGTCCACACCCATCTCCTGTTCGCGGCAGATGAGCTCGGTCAGGTCAAGTGGGAATCCGAACGTGTCGAACAGATTAAACGCTTTCTCTCCGCTGATTTCCTTCTCGCCTTTTTCTTTGGCTTCGTCTATGACACCCTGCAACAGCTTGATACCGTTGTCCAGAGTGCGCAGGAACGACGACTCTTCCTCCTGCATCACCTTCATGATGAGTTTCTGCTGAGCTGGCAGTTCGGGGAACGCATCGCCCATTTCTGCTACCAGCGTTGGCACCAGTTTATAGATGAATGCTTCCTTCTGTCCCAGGAATGTATATCCGTATCTTACGGCACGGCGCAGTATTCGGCGGATTACATATCCTGCCTTTGCGTTCGATGGCAACTGTCCGTCGGCAATAGCAAAAGCGATGGCACGCAGGTGGTCCACAATCACTCTCAGAGCTACGTCCTTCTTCTCGTCCTCGCCATACTTACATCCTGCCATGCTTGCCATAGCCTTGATGAGTGGTTGGAATACGTCAGTATCGTAGTTCGAAGTCTTACCTTGCAGCGTACGAACCAGTCGTTCAAAGCCCATACCCGTGTCGATTACCTTTGCTGGCAGACCTTCCAGACTGCCGTCAGCCTTACGGTTATACTGCATGAACACCAGGTTCCATATCTCTATTACCTGTGGGTTGTCTTTGTTCACGAGTTCGCGTCCCGGCACCTTTGCCTTCTCTTCCGCACTACGTGAATCCACGTGCAGTTCCGAGCAAGGTCCGCATGGTCCCGTGTCGCCCATCTCCCAGAAGTTGTCATGCTTGTTTCCGTTGATGATATGATCCTTTGGCAGGAAATGTTCCCATATCTCAGCAGCCTCGTTGTCGCGTTCCAGTCCTTCTTCCGGACTACCTTCGAACACCGTTGCATACAGGTCGTCGGGATTTATCTTCAGCACATCCACGATATATTCCCAGGCCCAACTGATAGCTTCCTTCTTGAAATAGTCACCAAACGACCAGTTGCCCAGCATCTCGAACATGGTGTGGTGATACGTGTCGTGTCCCACCTCCTCCAGGTCGTTATGCTTTCCACTCACACGCAGACACTTCTGAGTGTCGGCCTGGCGATGGCTCTTCGGAGTGGCATTGCCCAGAATAATATCCTTGAACTGGTTCATGCCGGCATTTGTGAACATCAGCGTGGGGTCATCCTTTACGACCATCGGAGCCGACGGCACAATCAGGTGTCCTTTGCTTTCAAAAAACTTCTTGAAAGACTCTCTTATCTCTTTTGCTGTCATCATTTCGTTTATTTCTTTTCCTCTTTCTCTTCTTCCTTCTTCTGCTGAGCATAGCGCTTGTTCAGAGCCTTCACTACAGCATTGGTGATGTCATACTTCGGATTGCCGTACAGCACGTTGTCAATGCCTGACGACTTGCACAGAATGAAGTCATAACCCTTTTCCTTAGCATACGACTTCATGAAGTTCTGAATAGTGTCGGTGAGCGACTGCAGTTCCTTTGCATATTCCTCCTGCAGACTTACCGACAGTCTCTGCTGCAGAGCTTCGATGTCCTGCTGCAGTTTTTGCAGACGAGCCTGTTCACTCTCAAACTGCTGCTGAGTCAGCTGGTTGTTCTGCACCTTGCGTTGGAAGTCCTGTACCTGTGTTGCAAAACTCTTTCCCTTAGCGTTGATAGTAGCCTCGGCATTAGCCTGCTTCTTCTGGAAAGCGTCGCTTGCCTCCTTGTACAGTTCATACTGACTTGTCAGGGTGTCAATCAACACGAACGCAATCTTCAGTTCGCCGTTCTTCACTTCCTGCTGGGTTGTAGTCTCTTCTGCAGTGTTCTCTGCTTCATTGTTGCCACATGCTACCATCATAGCGGCTGCAGCAAATACAAATAAGATTTTCTTCATAATTAATGTATTTTGTTTGTTCATTTTCTATTTAGTTCCTCCCCATGGGGAGGGTAGGATGGGCTTATTCTTTCACTCTCTTCCTCTTATGCCTTGCTGCAAAGTCCTGTCCCTGCACACATCCGATACCACGTTTCCTCATGGCCTTGCTCTGCGACACGTGGGTCTTTACGAACTGTCCGTTCTTCTTCAGCAGAATCCTCACACTCAGCATCACGATGCAAAGTCCGATGATTACGACACAAAGTAAGAAAGTCTTTAACATCTCAATGTCCTTTAACCTGTAAACCGTAAACAGTAAACGGTAAACTGTAAACTAAACTACCACAATTTGCTTCTCAGTTCCTTGATTGCCTCGTCGTGAATATAGTCGTCATATTCCATCAACTTGTCGATGCTTCCCTTCGGACCCAGTTCGATGATACGGTCAGCCACAGTTTGGATAAACTCGTGGTCGTGACTTGCAAACAGGATATTTCCCTTGAACAGCTTCAGGTTATTGTTGAATGCCTGAATACTTTCCAGGTCGAGGTGGTTCGTCGGAGTGTCCAGTATCAGACAGTTCGCATTCTTCAGCTGCATCCTGGCAATCATACAGCGCATCTTCTCACCTCCCGACAGCACGTTCACTTTCTTCAGCACCTCTTCGCCCGAGAACAGCATCCTGCCCAGATAGCCCTTGAAGAATACATCGTTGCCTTCGCCATACTGACTCAACCACTCCACGAGGTTCTTGTCCGACTGGAAAAACTCCGTATTATCTACAGGCAGATAGGCAGTCGTAATCGTCACTCCCCACTTATATGTCCCGGCCTGTGGTTCCCTATTGCCGTTTATAATCTCAAACAGAGCCGTCATAGCTCTCGGATTATGACTCAGGAACACAGTCTTCTGTCCTTTCTCAATCGTGAAACTGAGGTCTTTGAACAGTACCGTTCCGTCCGATTCTACGGTACGGCTGTCAGTCCTTCCACTTCCAATATCTGGTTTCCTGCCTCACGTTCCATCTGGAATATGATGCCCGGGTACTTACGTGTCGATGGCTGGATGTCGGCAATATTCAGTTTCTCCAGCATCTTCTTTCTCGAAGTAGTCTGCTTGCTCTTTGCTGCGTTCGCACTGAATCGTCTGATAAACTCCTCCAACTCCTTCTTCTTCTCCTCAGCCTTAGCCTTCTGGTTCTGAGCTTGCTTCAGGGCGAGCTGCGACGACTGATACCAGAACGAATAGTTACCTGCAAACATATTCACCTTGCCGAAGTCGATATCCACCGTGTGGGTTGAAACGGCATCGAGGAAGTGACGGTCGTGACTTACCACCAGCACCGTATGCTCAAAGTTTGCAAGGAAGTCCTCCAACCATTCCACGGTGTCGAGGTCGAGGTCGTTCGTAGGCTCGTCGAGTAACAAGTTGTCCGGATTACCGTACAGAGCCTGAGCCAGCATCACACGCACCTTCTCCTTACCCGTCAGTTCCGACATCAGCTTATAATGCAAATCTTCCTTGATTCCCAGTCCCGACAGCAACTGTGCCGCGTCGCTTTCAGCATTCCATCCGTCCAGTTCGGCAAATTTCTCCTCCAGTTCGGCAGCCTTGATACCGTCCTCATCGTCGAAGTCAGCCTTTGCATACAGGGCATCTTTCTCCTGCATGATGTCCCACAGCACCGAGTGACCCATCATCACGGTATTGATTACCGTGCAGTCGTCAAACTTAAAGTGGTCCTGCGACAACACACTCAGTCGCTCTCCAGGTCCCAGCGTCACCGTACCCTTCGTGGGTTCCAGTTCTCCGCTGATAGCCTTGAGCAGAATCACACCGTAAATATTTCCGTTCGTAAACTTGATATTTACGTCCTTATACAAAACACGCTTGCCAAACTGTATGGCCAAATCGCTGATTGTTATCATCCTTTCTCTTTATATAATGTAAAAAAAACGGTGCAAAAGTACGCTTTTTCTCCGACATAATCAAAAAATGCGCCTCTAATAAGTTTTTTTCACTCTTCATTTAAACTTTTTTATTCTTTTCCTGTCAAAACATGTAAATCCTTTTCGCTACCTTTGCGGCGATTTACCCTCAAACCCCTTGAACTCTTGAACTCTTGAACTGACTATCAACTATCATCTATAAACTAACTATAAATGAAATCCATTCTTCCCGCTCTGCTCTTTCTTGCAGCCCTGACTGCTTCTGCCGAGCCTTACGACTATCCCTACATGGCATTCCAAACTGCCGATGGAACCGTTAAAACCGTTTCCGTTTCTTCGTTTTCGCTGACCATCAGCAACGGAGTTCTCATTGCCACTTCCGACGACGGCACGGAGCAGTTCAGCCTCTCCGACCTCTCGAAGATGTATTTTACTACCGAGGCTGTGGTTACAAAGGTTCAAAACCCTGAAACTACCGATTCTTCCGAAGTTGAAGTAACCTCTCTGGCAGGCATCCCTTGTGGTACATTCCCCAGCGTTGAGGCTGCCCGTCAGTCCCTTCCCGCAGGCATGTACATAGTCAAGAGCAGTAAGGCAACCCTTAAAATCGCCGTGAAATGAAAACTCTGAAATCGCTTAATATTCTTGTCTCATTATGCATTTT
This sequence comes from uncultured Bacteroidaceae bacterium, assembly GCA_905233285.1. GTDB lineage: Bacteria > Bacteroidota > Bacteroidia > Bacteroidales > Bacteroidaceae > Minthosoma. Next base: position 1,640 of record CAJODY010000006.1, on the reverse strand, counting down.
GCATTGTGCATTCTGCATTACTGCAACGGCTCAGACCCTCAACGTCCAGGTCGGCAACGTCATCTACCAGTTCCCTGCATCACAAGTGGGCGACATGGAATACTCCGACGGTTCCACACTTACCGTCATGGGTAAGACCTTCACTCTCAGCGACATCAGCAGCATGACGGTTGATAACAGCGAAGTGACCGACAACCTCGTGAGTGTTGAATACGGCACCTCCTCGGCTACTGTTCGTGTGGCAGGCAACGTGGCTCAGTACGTCGATGCTGAAATCAGCGGTGCACATGTCTCTATCTACCAATGGAATACGGCAAAAGTCGATGACGACGAGATAACCTACCAGCTCAGCGGTTCCACCTCCGACGGCTCTTTAACGCTTGGAGGTTCGTTCAAGTGTACGGTTTCCTTGGCTGGCGTTATCGAAATAACCAACTCGAAGCGCATACAGCTTAGTGCGAAGAAAGGTACAGAGAACACTCTTACCGACGGAAGCGGCTCGCAGAAGGCATGTATCTATTCGAAGGGTCAGCTCCAGCTGCAGGGCAACGGTACGTTGAACGTCGTCGGTAACCTGAAGCACGCCATCAAGTCGGCTTCTTATATCAGCATAAAGAACCTGACCCTTAACATCACCAAGGCTGTCAGCGACGGCATCAACTGCGAGGAATACTTCCAGATGAAGGGCGGTACGGTCAGCATCAGTGGAGTAGGGGACGACGCCATCCAGTGCGACCTGGGCGGTTCCGTATCTACGGGTGAGACTACCGATCACGAGGATGAGGACTCAGGCAACATGTATATCGAAGACGGAACACTTACGGCTACAACCACAGCTGTGGCTACCAAGTGTCTGAAGAGCAATGGTGACATCTGCATCACCGGAGGCACCGTTACAGCTACAGTCAGCGGCGGCAGCACCTACGATACCGACGATGCCGAGGTGAAAGCCAGTTCCTGTCTCAATTCTGACGCCAACATCTCCATCTCAGGTGGAACACTCTTTCTCAAGGCTACTGGAGCAGGCGGCAAGGGCATTAGTATCGATGGGTCGCTTACCGTTTCCGATGCAGCCAATATCACCGTCAACACTTCCGGACAGATAGCTTACTACTCAGGCAGCACTATTCGTACCACTACATCCACCAAAACCGTCGAGAACATCAACAGCAGTCTCAAGACCTCACCCAAGGGGATTAAAGTAGATGGAAACCTTATCGTAAACGGCGGTTCTATCGTATCCAGCGCTACCTATCACGAGGCTATCGAATCGAAAGGCACAATCACCGTCAGCGGCGGTTACGTCTATGCCTTCAGCGGCGACGACGCCATCAACTCCTCTGGCAACTTCACCATCAGCGGCGGATATGTCTTCGGCAACTCTTCTGGCAACGACGGACTCGATGCCAACGGCAACTTCTACATCACAGGCGGAAACGTCGTAGCCGTAGCATCCACATCGCCCGAAGTAGGTATCGATGCCAATACCGAAGGCGGTTACAAACTCTACATCAGCGGTGGTAACGTCGTTGCAATAGGTGGTTTCGAAAGCGGAGCAAGCATCACAGGCGGCACAGCCAAGCAGGCCAGCTCATACAGTAAGGGAGCATGGTACGGACTCTACAACGGCAGCACAGCAG
>CAJODY010000005.1 GCA_905233285.1 uncultured Bacteroidaceae bacterium | reverse complement strand
CACCTTTGCTTTGGAGAGATGGCAGAGTGGTCGATTGCATCGGTCTTGAAAACCGACGTACTGAGAGGTACCGGGGGTTCGAATCCCTCTCTCTCCGCAGAGAAAAGCAACTGAAAGGTTGCTTTTCTTGTTTTTTCTTTGGCTGTTCAAGTTATAACGGCTATTTTTGCATCAGTTCTATTTTTACGCGTTATTAAAAGAGGAATAGCGTAAACCTAATGGGTGATATTATGAAGGAAGAGAAGCACAAGGTGCGTATTACTGCTATACGTCAGACGGAATATCGGGACTTGATGGAAAGGTATGAGAATCCGATAGAGCACACATGTGATGTTATGGAAGGACAGCAATGGATTTCTATTGACGGAAAGTGTCCGGAGGGTATGTGTCCCTCTGCCTGGTATTCCATGCGCGAGTTTGTGGAGTCGCTAGCCAAAGGGAAAGGCGATTTCTACGACGGATGGATGAAGAATCCTATGAGTGCAATGATTAGTTGTAATGATGGGTTCCGCCCGTTCAGTTTTTATATTGAAGCAATAGAAGAATAAGTCGGTCAAGGCTGATTGGCTGTAAAAAAGTGGACAATAAGGGAAGGACATATGTTGCAATAGACCTTAAGTCATTTTATGCTTCGGTCGAGTGTGTGGATAGGGGATTGGATCCTCTGACTACCAATTTGGTTGTGGCGGATAAAAGCAGAACGGATAAAACGATTTGTCTGGCTGTTTCACCGTCGTTGAAGAAGTATGGTATAGGGGGTAGGGCACGACTGTTTGAAGTGGTGGCACGAATAAAGGAGGTCAACATGGAACGGAGGTATAAGTCTCCGACTGGGAGGCTCGTATCAGGTTCAGTGTCGGATTTGGAGCTGGAGGCGAACGGTTCGCTTATGGTGGATTATATAGTAGCCACTCCACGCATGGCTCAGTATAAGAAATGTAGTCAGAAGATATATGATATTTACCTGAAGTATGTGGCCCCGGAGGATATTTATGCGTACAGCATAGATGAGGTGTTCATAGATGTGACTGCGTATCTGAATACTTACCGGATGACTGCCCACGAGCTTACCCAGACGATGATACATGATGTGTTGCAACAGACGGGTATCACTGCAACAGCCGGAATAGGAACTAACATGTATCTGTGTAAGATTGCAATGGATATAATGGCCAAGAAGATGCCTGCCGACACGAATGGTGTACGCATAGCGGAGTTGGACGAGATGTCGTATAGGCGTCAGTTGTGGAATCATCGTCCTTTGACCGCTTTTTGGAGGATTGGCAAAGGGGTGGCTAAGAAACTTGCCTCTTATGGTATTGATACAATGGGTAAGATAGCCCGGTGTTCAGTGGAAAATGAAGATTTGTTATATAACCTGTTTGGTGTGAATGCAGAACTGCTTATCGACCATGCATGGGGATGGGAACCATGTACGATGGATATGGTTAAGGCGTACAGGCCGACGGTGAATTCTCTGAGTCGGGGACAGGTGCTGTCTGTGGCTTACGATTGGAATAAAGCACGTGTGGTGGTGAAGGAAATGGCTGAGTATATAGCTATGCTGATGGTGGCGAAGAGTTTGGTTACTAATCAAATATGTCTGACGGTCAGTTATGATGCAGAAAACATGGAGAATGAGGAAGTTAAGTCAAAGTATCACGGTGATATTGTTGCAGATTATTATGGCAGGATGGTGCCAAAGCATACGCATGCTACTTCAAACATAGCCCACTACACGTCGTCGGCACGCGAGATTGTTGAAGCTGTGATGCATATGTTTGACGAGAATGTGAACCCCAGTCTGCGCATACGTAGGTTGAATCTGACAATTAACAATGTGATACACGAGACACAAGTGGGGCAGAACAAGGAATCCAGACAACTGGATTTGTTTGTTGATTACGAGGCGCAGCAGAAAGTAGAACAGGGGGTGACGGCTGAGCAAGAAAAGGAGCGACGTATGCAGGAGGCACAAATCAGCATAAAAAGACGGTTCGGGAAGAATGCTATCTTGAAAGGACTGAATTTCCGCGAAGGTGCTACGGCACGAGAGAGAAATCTGCAAATAGGAGGACATAAAGGCTGAAAGAAAATGGATGATTATTCTGACATTATAGAGATGGAGCACCATGTGTCTAAAAGTCATGGACGGATGTCGATGCATGACAGAGCGGCGCAGTTTGCTCCGTTTGCAGCTCTTGCGGAGGATAACCTGAAGGAAGGAGAGGAATAGCTTTCAGGTTACTGCTTGCCAGTAAGGATTATGACTTAGGGGCGTTTTGAATGAATTTTTTTCATTGTAAACGCACACGGAATAAAAAATAATGCTTACCTTTGCAATGTTTTTAAGGAAGTATTAAGGTAAAAAAGGTATTATAATCTGTAATTCGGAGGGTAAGAAGATGGATTGGAAGAAGGTGTATAGGATTCATAGGATTTTATTACTGGGTGTGACTGCACTCGTGGTTCTGCTTTTTGTCGTGGTAGGATGGGCTGACAGGGTTGCATATGTGGATTCTGACGGTATTTTGCATTCTGTAAGTGCTGAGCCGCTGACGGGTGGGGGTGCAACGACTCTAGAAGCAGGTACTTATGTCGTATGTAGCGATATAACTTACACGGGTACAGTGACGATTACGGGAGATGTGACGCTGATTCTATCGGACGGATGCACGATGACTGTGGATGTGCCAGACGGTGATGGTATCAAAGCGTTTGATAGTAATTGGAGCAGTTATAACCTGACTATATATGGACAGGAGAAGCAGAGTGGTATGCTTTGTGTCAAATCACCGGAGCGCGGTATATGGTGCGGAGCACTGGTCATCAATGGTGGTGTGGTAAGCGCGACTACTGATGAGTGGCAGTCGATAGCGGCCACGGACAGCGTGGTGATAAACTGTGGTGAGGTGATGGCTGATAATATGGGGAGCAAGACGAGTGCGATACAGGGTGATAAGGATGTGACGATTAATGGTGGAAAGGTGACGGCAAAGAGTGGAGGCGTAGGTATCAGCACTTATGAGGGTAATATCAACCTGGGGTATAAGGAACAGGATGATTTTATAGCAGCTAGCAGTTTTCTTGTGTATTTCGGAACAGTGAGAATAGGTCAGGGTATGGTTTTCTCGGACGGTAACAAGACGTACACTAGTGATACGGAGTCGTCAACGCTGTCGTCGCTGAAACATGTTACGCTGACTCCGGTGCAGAATACTGTGGCTATGGTATTTAGATAAAAAAACAGGAGCATGTTGCAACATGCTCCTGTTTTTATTATGATGTTATGGCTTATGCAATAGCGATGTTTTTAGATATTTTCTTCACTTCTTTCTTTGCTTTGGGCAGGATGACGGTAAGTATGCCGTTCTCGACTTTGGCAGAGATATCCTCCTTCTCTACATCGTCGGGCAGGGTGTAGCTCTGTTCGTAGTTTGAGTATGAGAACTCACGACGCAGATAATGGTTCTTGTGATCATTCTCCTTATGTTCGGTCTTGTTTTCGATAGCTATGGCGAGGTTGCCGTCGTCGTTGATGCTTACCCTGCAAAACTCCTTCTTGATACCTGGAGCCGCTACTTCCATGGTGTAAGCCTTGTCGTCTTCCTTTACATTGACTGCAGGTGCTGTTGCGTTGGCACGAGGCATAAAATCAGTGTTAAGAAAATCGTCGAATACTGTTGGAAACCAACTGCCTGTTCTCATTAAATTTGTCAACATAATTTTTACCTCCTAATTATAAGTTTTATTGGTTAAACAAATAATCAATCTATTCGGAACGCTACGCTATGGTTTCGCGTTCGCCCCTATAGGATGCAAGGGGTGTGCCATGATGACAAAATCGGACTTTATGACACATTTACGGACAAAATGACAATCGTTTTATTTTTTTTCGTATCTTCGCGCCGAAAAACATAATATAATAAATAATGAGTATGAAAAGAATGCTTTTTATGGTGCTGATGCTTGTGGCATGTATCAGTGGAAGTGCACAGTCGGAAGAAGAACTGTGGATAAAGAACGGTAACCGTGGTATCTTCGGTGTGCTGAGTCGTCCGGCAGCGGACGGCAAAGAGAAACATCCGGTTGCAATTATCTCGCACGGATTCAATGGAACTCACTGGTTTGGAAAAGATTATTTCCCACTGATGCAGGAGTTGGGCTATATGTGCTACACGTTCGACTTTCCGTGTGGCTCGGTAAGGAGCAGGAGTGACAATAACACTATGAATATGTCAGCGATGGACGAAGTGGATGATTTGCTTGCTGTGGTGAAGTATTTTCAGAGTCAGCCGGATGTGGACGTGAAGCATATCGTATTAATAGGCGAGAGCCAGGGAGGACTGGTGTCGGCTTTGGCTGCTGCAAGGATACCGAAAGAGATAAGCAATGTGATTTTGATTTATCCGGCACTGTGTATTCCTGACAATTGGAACGAGAGATATCCGACAGTAAACGCCATACCGGATACCACTAGGCTGTGGAATGTACCTATGGGACGCAGCTATTTCGAGGAAATACGTGGACTGAACCCATATAAGGAGATTGTGAAGTATAAAAAGCCGGTACTCATTGTTCATGGTGATATGGATAGGGTAGTGCCTCTCAGCTACTCGCAGCGTGCAGCGAAAGTATATAAAAAGGCAAGGCTTGAGGTGATAGAAGGGGCGGGACACGGATTCAAACCTGCAGAGAGAGCTAAGGCATTTGAGTATATTCGTGTAGCACTGCAATAGCTCATGCCCCTATGCATCGTGGATGAGGAAAATGGTTGAATTTTTTTGGTAAAAAAAATGGTAAGTGAGGGTACGTATTTTTGAAAAATGTCGTACCTTCGCACCCGATTTGAAAAGTTTAATATTAAGTCGTATGAAAAAAGGGCTCAGGCGCACTGAAGATTGGGCAAGCTGGCGAGTTCGACTACTCCGGTAGTCAGGCGCTGAAGGCGCTCCGCGAAGAGGGTATCAAATCGGTACTAGTAAATCCAAATGTTGCAACTATTCAGACTAGTGAAGGTATTGCGGACAAGGTTTATTTCCTTCCGGTCAATACCTTTTTTGTTACTGAAATAATAAAGAAAGAGCGTCCTGACGGCATACTTCTGGCATTTGGTGGACAGACTGCCCTGAACTGTGGTACGGAACTCTTCCAGAAGGGAATACTGAAGGAATACGGAGTAGAAGTACTGGGTACAAGTGTTGAGGCTATCATGAATACTGAGGACCGCGACCTGTTCGTTAAGGAGTTGAACAAGATTAGTCTGAAGGTTCCGGTAAGTCAGGCTTGCGAGAATATGGATGATGCCATAGCTACTGCACGCCGCATCGGTTATCCTATCATGATTCGTTCGGCTTATGCTCTTGGTGGTCTGGGTTCAGGTGTTTGTCCCGACGAGAAGACATTCAAGGAGATTGCAGAGTCAGCATTCACATTTGCTCCGCAGGTGTTGGTTGAGGAGAGTCTGAAGGGATGGAAGGAGATAGAGTTTGAATGTATCCGCGACGCTAACGACCACTGCTTTACTGTTGCTTCGATGGAGAACTTCGACCCACTGGGTATCCACACCGGTGAGAGTATCGTAGTTGCTCCTACCTGTTCGCTGAAGGAAGATCAGGTGAAGATGTTGCAGGATATCACTATCAAGTGCGTACGTCACCTGAATATCGTGGGTGAGTGCAATATACAGTTTGCGTTCAATGCAGAAACTAACGACTACCGCATCATCGAGATAAATGCTCGTCTGAGCCGTTCGTCTGCACTGGCTTCAAAAGCTACAGGTTATCCTCTCGCTTTCGTAGCTGCCAAGATAGCTCTCGGCTATACTCTCGACCAGATTGGTGAGATGGGTACGACAAACTCTGCATACGTAGCTCCGCAGCTTGATTACCTGATTTGTAAGATTCCACGTTGGGACCTCACTAAGTTCACAGGTGTGAGCCGTAAGATTGGTTCAAGCATGAAGTCGGTAGGTGAAATCATGTCGATTGGTCGCAGCTTCGAGGAACTCATCCAGAAGGGCCTGCGTATGATAGGACAGGGAATGCACGGATTTGTAGGTAACGACCATACACGTTTTGAGAACCTCGACGAAGAGCTGGCTAACCCAACAGACCTCCGTATCTTCGCTATTGCTCAGGCTCTGGAAGAGGGTTACTCAATAGAGCGTATATATGAACTGACGAAGATCGACACTTGGTTTATTGAACGACTGAAGAATATAGTTGATTTCAAGCATAAGCTGGAGACATATAATAATGTTGAGGATATTCCTGCTGACGTACTGAAGCAGGCTAAGGTGCTCGGTTTCTCTGACTTCCAGATTGCACGTTTCGTTCTGAAGGCCAAGGCTGGCAACATGGAGAAAGAGAATCTTGCCGTACGTTCATATCGCAAGAAACTCGGAATACTGCCTGCAGTGAAGCGTATTCCTACTGTTGCAAGTGAGCATCCAGACCTTACAAACTACCTCTACATGACATATGCAGTAGAAGGTTATGATGTAAACTATTACAATAATGAAAAGTCTGTAATTGTATTAGGTTCAGGTGCTTATCGTATTGGTTCGTCGGTTGAGTTTGACTGGTGTTCAGTTAATGCTATCAATACTGCAAGGAAACTCGGATACAAGAGTATCATGATTAATTACAACCCTGAGACTGTATCGACTGACTATGATATGTGCGATCGTCTGTACTTCGACGAACTCTCGTTCGAACGTGTACTCGACGTCATCGACCTTGAGAATCCACGTGGTGTGATTGTATCGGTGGGTGGTCAGATTCCTAACAACCTCGCCATGAAACTCTATCGTCAGAGTGTGCCAATCCTTGGAACGTCGCCGGTAAGCATCGATAGGGCTGAAAACCGTAATAAGTTCTCTGCAATGCTTGATCAGCTGGGCATTGACCAGCCACAGTGGAGCGCACTGACAAGTATGGAGGATGTGAAGGCGTTTATCGAGCGTGTCGGCTTCCCTGTATTGGTTCGTCCGTCGTATGTGCTTTCAGGTGCTGCGATGAACGTATGCTACGACTATGAAGAGCTGGAGCGCTTCCTTCAGATGGCAAGTGAGGTTAGCAAGGAATATCCGGTAGTTATTTCGCAGTTCATGCAGGAGACAAACGAGGTGGAATTTGACGCTGTAGCTCAGAACGGCGAAGTAGTTGAGTATGCAATATCTGAACACGTGGAGTTTGCCGGTGTTCACTCTGGTGACGCTACTATGGTATTCCCGGCTCAGCAGATAAGTTTTGCTACTGTACGTCAGATTAAGAAGATAAGCCGTGCAATTGCCAAGGAACTGAATATCTCGGGTCCGTTCAATATCCAGTATCTGGCTAAGGGTAGGGATGTGAAGGTCATCGAGTGTAACTTGCGTGCTTCCCGTTCGTTCCCATTCGTAAGTAAGGTACTGAAGCGCAACTTCATTGAGACTGCTACGCGTATCATGCTTGATGCTCCGTATTCAAAGCCGGACAAGAGCGAGTTCGATATCGACCGCATGGGAGTAAAGGCAAGTCAGTTCTCATTTGCTCGTCTGCAGAATGCTGACCCTGTGCTCGGAGTAGATATGAGTTCTACAGGTGAAGTAGGTTGTATGGGTGACTCGTATGAGGAGGCTCTGCTTAATTCTATGATTGCAACCGGATACAAGATTCCGTCGAAGGATAAGGCTATCATGATTTCTTCGGGTGAAACCAAGGAGAAAGTGGCTATGCTTGACGCTGCACGTGCACTGGTTCGCAATGGTTATACCATCTATGCATCGGAAGGTACGGCTAAGTTCCTGAACGACAATGGTGCTCCTGCCACTGCTGTGGCATGGCCAGACGAGGAGAACAGCGACAAGCCGAACGTAATGCAGATGATTGCTGACCATAAGTTTGACCTTATCGTTAATATTCCGAAGAACCACTCGAAGCGCGAGCTTACTAACGGTTATCGCATTCGTCGTGGAGCTATCGACCATAACATCCCACTTATCACAAATGCCCGTCTGGCTTCTGCCTTTATCGAAGCCTTCTGCGAAAAGAGTCTGAAAGACCTGCAGATTAAGAGCTGGCAGGAATACGAGTAAGAGGGATTGATGGACTAATTGATGTGACAATGAGATGAGAAAAATTCCATTTTTCATATTGTGTACAATCCTTTGCGTGTCGGTATGGGGGCAAGACTCCATATCCGATATGCAAAGAGACTCTGTTCTTGCTGCGAAAGATTCTATAATACTGCAGTACGAACAGCAGATGAAGGAGATGCAGTTGCGTGAGCTCATCATGCAGGAGCAGATAGACCTTTCCGATAAGGGTGCTCAAGAGGATTCGTTGCGTCAAGTAGCCCTGAAAGCCAGTATTGACTCACTTCGCAAAGTGACCAACGGGGCGCCGCTCGTTGTTGACGGTGATACGTTGCTTTATATTTATGCCAGAAAAGGTGGTTTGTTACCTGAAGCCCGTGTCGAAGATGCTGCTGACAAGATAGTGGATGCAGGTAAGAGTATGTCGATGTTCCTTGATTCGGTGTATATATATGAGAGTGACACGCAGTCGGACATCATGATAGGAAATGAGGTTCTGCTGAGTGTGACTGATATGGATGCCTTGTGGAACGATACTGACAGACAGACACTGGTAATCAAATATAAACAGTTACTGGACACTAAGATACAAGAATTGTACGATGAATACGGACTGAAGCAAAGGCTTAAAGGTTTAGCTTTGGCGTTGTTTATCATCTGCGTTCAGGTTCTGTTGATATGGGGTACTATAAAACTGTTCCGTAGATGGAAGAGTAGGCTGACTCGTAGGTTGCTTAAGAGGTTGAAACCCTGGCAGATGAAAGACTATACGATGCTTGATATGCATCGGATGGGTATTATTACCATAGTGGTACTCAATCTGTTGCGCATTTTTATTATACTGTTACAGCTGATAATCAGTATTCCGCTGCTCTTTACGATGTTCCCCGAAACAAAGGAACTTATTTATACTGTTATTGGGTACGTATGGAATCCGATAAAGCATATCTTTGGGGCAGTTGTGGCATATATTCCCAACCTATTCCAGATTATCATTATTGTATTGTGTTTCCGGTATGTTATCAAACTGATACGTTACTTTGCGACTGAGATAGAAAATGAGAGGCTGAAGATATCGGGATTTTATGCTGATTGGGCCATGCCTACTTTTACAGTCTTGAGAATACTGCTCTATTCGTTTATGCTTGTGATGATTTGGCCGCTGCTGCCAAGTTCCGAGTCAGAGGTATTCCAGGGCGTATCGGTGTTTATCGGTTTGGTTATTTCGTTGGGATCTACTTCGGTAGTCGGCAATATAATGGCTGGTCTGGTTATGACATATATGCGTCCGTTCCGAGTAGGTGATTACGTGCGTTTTGGAGATACGACGGGTGAGGTTGTGGAGCGTACGATACTTGTGACTCGTATCCGAACATTAAAGAATGAACTGGTAACCATACCGAACTCCAATCTTATGGGTTCGCAAATCAGTAATTATACTTTCTCAGCGGGTAAGTACGGAATTATAGTGCATACGAAGATAACTATCGGCTATGATGAACCTTGGGATAAGATTGAGTCGCTTTTGATTCAAGCTGCAGAAAAGACTGAGGGTATAAAACATCATCCGAAACCCTTTGTAAACGTGTCGGCACTTGATGATTTCTATGTGGAATACGAGATTAATGCATATACCGACCGGCATAAGACTCTCCCAAGGGTTTATTCTACACTACATTCCAATATACTCGACTCGATGCACGGAGCGGGTGTGGAGATTATGTCGCCTAGCATTTTTGCAACTCGTCCAAACTTACCGACACAGATTCCTCAAGAAGAGAAAAAATCCTAGAAAATCCGCTTTCTAGTGCAGATAATTCAATAAAATTCACGTCTGGCATGTAGCTTAAAGCAAAAATGCCAGACTTTTTTGTTTTTATTCATAATAAAATTCCTACCTTTGCACTGCATTTCGTGTAGTATGACTATACATTTTTTAGAACAAGGAAAAAACTATTATTATGAGCGACGAAAAGAAAATCAGTATCGATGAATTGGAGGGGCTTATTGACGACGAACAAGGCAAATCTTGGTTTACATTTCAGAACATTTATTCTATCTTGATAATCAATTGGCAATGGTTTGTGTTGTCAATGTTTATCTGTCTGTGTGCGGCCATGCTTTATTTGCGTTATACGGAACCCGTATACAATTTGACGACGCGTATGTTGATAAAGGATGAAGATAACAACAGACGCAGTAGTGCCCGTATGCTTTCCAATATGCAGGACTTGGGTTTTATGAGTAACTCGGCCGGTATAGATAACGAGATTGAGGTTATTCAATCGCGTGTACTGATTCACGATGTGGTAATGGACTTGAAGCTCCATACTAGTTATCGTCGTGCAGGCAGAATCGCAAAAATGCAAGTTTATGAAACTCAGCCCGTGAACGTGGAACTTGACTCTGTTGGCTTGGACAGTTTTGACATATTGATGATGGAGGAGTCGCGTAGCATAGGTCTCGTCATTACTCGCAATGAGGGTTCGTATGTCGTAAAAGGTAAGCTGATACGTAATGGAGCAGAGATTGAGGATATAGACAAGTCGTTTAAGCAGCTACCTTATTACATCGACACTCGTTATGGTAAACTATCGTTTACTGCCAACGGAAAATATAAGATGAATGACGATGATAAGTATTTTGTTTCTATAGTGGCTCCTGAAATAAAGGCTATTCAGTATCTTAATGCGTTGACTGTCGCTCCGACTTCGAAGATGACTTCCGTTGCTCAGATTTCTGTCAAGGATAACGACATAAAGCGTGGTATGGATTTCCTCAACCAACTTGCAATATGTTATAACCGTCAGGCAAATGCCGATAAGAACGAAATAGCACTGCGTACTGAAGAGTTTATCAACGACCGTATTGAAAAACTTAATGCAGAACTGGGAACTACTGAAGGTTCACTTGAGAGATATAAGAAGCAGAATGCCTTGACTCGCATCGAAATGGATGCAACGCAGTCGCTGACAATGTCGAATCAGTATGCTACGAAGTTGGCTGAGGTGAATTCTCAGATTCAACTTCTCGACTATCTGCGTGAGTTCGTTGACAATCCTGCTAACAACTATAAGATTATCCCTTCAAATGTGGGTATGAGTGACAACGCATCAACAGGTCTTATTGCTGAATACAATAAGCTGGTGCTTGACCGCAACCATAAGTTGAGAGGTTCGAGTGAACATGCTCCGCAGGTACTGACTATAACAGCATCGCTCGACGACTTGCAGAGTTCTATCCGTACAGCGTTGCTTCAGGCACGTCGTTCAGCAGACATACAGCGTCAGGGCCTACAGAACGAATTCTCTAAGTATCAGGGACGTATCGGCAATACTCCGGAACAGGAACGTGTGCTTACTGAGATTGGTCGTCAGCAGGAAGTGAAGTCAGGACTTTACCTGATGCTGCTGCAGAAGCGTGAGGAAAACAGTATTTCACTTGCAGCTACTGCCGACAAAGGACGTCTCATCGATAATCCGTCATACGCTGGCAAGGTGAAGCCAAAGTCAATGATTATAATGATGATGTCTCTTATCCTTGGTTTCGGTATTCCAATGTTAATTATATTCCTGATTCGTTTCTTCAGTTACCGACTTGAAGGACATGAAGACCTTGAAGCACTTACGAGACTGCCTATCATAGCAGATATACCTGTTGCAAGCGACAGCGTGAAGTCGTCGGCTGGTATTGTGGTTCAGGCAAACAAAAATAATCAGATAGACGAAATATTCCGTTCTCTGCGAACCAATATCCTGTTCATGATGAAGGAAGACGAGAAAGTGATATTGTTTACTTCCTCTACATCCGGTGAAGGTAAGACCTTCCTTGCAGCCAATCTCGCAGTTTCTTTTGCATTGCTGGGCAAGAGAGTGGTACTTTGCGGAGCAGATATCCGTAAACCGGCACTTGGAAAACTCTTCAACCTGAAGGATCGCCGACTGGGTCTTTCCACTCTGCTTACTAAGAGTAAGGTGACAGCAGAAGACGTGAAAGAGGAAATAACCCCATCGGGTGTGAATCCGAACCTTGATATTCTGCTTGCAGGTCCTACACCTCCTAACCCAACCGAACTTCTGGCTCGTCAGAATCTGGAGGATGTAATCGAACTGTTGAAGGCAGAATACGACTACATCATATTGGATACAGCACCGGTAGGACTTGTAACCGATACACTCCAGGTTGCTAAATATTCCAACGTATGTTGTTACGTATGCCGTGCCGACTACACTCCAAAGTCAGAGATTGGTTTGGTCAACAACCTCTCGAAGCAGAACCAACTGCCAAACGTATGTATGGTGCTCAACGGTGTTGATATGTCGAAGAAGAAGTATGGCTATTACTACGGTTATGGCAAATATGGCAAGTATGGTCGTTACGGTTACGGACGCTATGGATATGGTCGCTACGGCCGTTACGGTTATGGTGGCTATGGCAACTATGGTAACTATGGCAATTATGCCGATTCGCACTACGGAAATAAAGACGACAACTCGATAAAGAAATAAAACGGGAAGACAGACAAAATGACTATAGCAGTTGATTTTGACGGAACAATCGTAGAACACAAATACCCGCGGATAGGGCAGGAGCGTCCTTTTGCAACCGACACCCTGAAAATGCTTATCAAGGATGGACACCAGATTATACTTTGGAGTGTCCGTGAGGGTGAGTTGTTGGATGCAGCAGTGGAGTGGTGTCGCGATCGTGGAGTTGAATTCTATGCTGTCAACCGCGACTATCCGGAAGAGACAACTGACAACAATCCTCACTTCTCCCGGAAGTTGAAAGTTGACATGTTCATTGACGATCGCAACCTTGGCGGTCTGCCCGATTGGGGGGCTATCTACCGTATGATTCGCGAACGCATGAGTTGGCAAGACGTTATCGATGAGGCTTCGCGTACATCTCTCGATCAATACGAACCACCGAAGAAAACCCGTTGGTGGCAGATATAAGAAACAAAACACATCAGATATGAAAAAAATCACATTTGTTTTTTCAACATTGCTCGTACTTACCCTTTTGCTTTCATCGTGTGGAAGCACAAAGAACGTAGCCTATTTCCAGAATATCGACAGTATCAACCTGGATCAGTCGCGCTTCCTTTATGATGCCCGCATCATGCCGAAGGATCAGTTGACAATCACGGTTAGCACCACAAATGACGAAGCGGCTGCACCGTTCAATATGATTGTGCCTACAGCACTTTCGGTGAACCAACGTTCCACTTACTCACAGCCAATGCTTCAGAGCTATCTCGTTGATAACGATGGATACATCAAATTCCCTATCATCGGTTCCATCAAGGTGGGCGGACTCACAAAGAAAGAGGCTGAAGACATGATTGAGGAGAAGATACGTCCTTATATGGCAGAAAGTGAGAATCCGATTGTTACTGTGCGTATGTCAAGCTACTCTATATCTGTCATCGGTGAAGTAGCTCGTCCAGGTAGCTATCAGGTGTCACGTGAGAAGGTTACTATCCTCGAGGCACTTGCTCAGGCTGGTGACCTTACAATATACGGAGTTCGTGACAAGGTTCAGCTCATCCGTGAAGATGCAACAGGTAAGAAGGAATTCCACGTATTGAATCTTAACGATGCTAATATCATCAATAGTCCATACTACTATCTGCAACAGAACGACGTAGTGTATGTAGAGCCAAACAAAGTAAAGGCACGTAACTCAACCGTAGGTACGACAACCACACTTTGGTTCACGGCTACCAGCATCCTCATTTCGCTCACTTCTTTGATGTATAACATTTTGAAATAAGTTTATGGCCGACGAACATACACATCACCATCATCACCACCGTCACAAGGAAGATGGAGCAACAAAGTTCAAACGTACTAGTCTTGCTGCCATAGACCGCCGCAAAGCCATCGAGAAGTATGGTAAGATAGCTCTTTTTATCCTTGCTGTGCTCATGGGTCTTGCCGTAGTGGTGGCATATAAATTCCTTTAACATGATAAAGCGTTGGCTGTACAATGCTCGCTCATTTGCAGCGCCCCAGAATCTGATGCCCAGTATTCTAGCGGTAGTGTTGGCGCTTGATGTCCCTGGGTTTAATATCCTGCTGGGATTGTTGGCTGTTGTTGGAGTATGCATGGTACATCTTGGTGGCAACCTACTCGACGACTATTTTGATTGGCAAGATGAACTCCTTTCCTATCGTGAAGAACTGCGCAAGGAGGGGGAACAGGCTTTTACCGATAAATACCCATACATGAGAGACGGTTCCACGACTGTGGCTCAGTTGCGTCGTGCCATCATCGTCTTTTTCGGCATCGCAGCCATGTGTGGAGCTGTGATATGGATAGTTCGTGATTTCGACTGGTGGCTTCCAGTCATTGCTGTCGTAGCTTTCGTGTTGTGCTACTTTTACTCTGCTCCGCCATTCAAACTCGGATTCCACGGACTTGGCGAACTTGTCATCGGCATCTGTTTCGGTCCATGTCTGTTCTGCGGAGTCTATGAGTCTGCGTGTGGCAGTTTGTATTCCGATGAGAATGGATTTGCGTGGCATATCCTTGCATTGGGTTGTGCTATCGGTATGTTTGTCACCAATATCCTCTACACCCATTCCTTTGTAGAGCGCCATGTCGATGACGTTTCACACAAGAAGACTCTTGCAGTCCTGCTGAAGACCGACTTCTGGGGACTTTCAGCCTATGCCTTCTTCCTTTTCGTGCCCTTTGTGTTAGTGTTGCTTTGTGTAGTTCTGGGTTACATCCATTGGGCATATTCCTTCGTCCTGCTCATGCTGCCTCAGGCAGTTTGGGTTATGTGGGCTATGATTATGTTTGCCCGTAAAGTGGAAGTGCCTACCGAACATCCTCACCGATGGCTCGGACCGATGGACAACTGGGCACAGATAGAACCCGAAAACCGCTATTACCTCTTGCGTTGGTACACCATGCGTAATATCAATACAGGATTCTGTTTTATCATTGCAGTGGTGAAGATAACCCTGCTCATCATCGGCTGATATGCTGACCCAAATTCAAAGACTTTGTTATTTGGCATGCTGGCAGTTGCGTGCTTTTTGTGGACGGCGTCGTCCGCTGCAGTCCGTCATCTTCCTGCTCGACAAGTGTAACCTGCGTTGTCGCCACTGCTCCGTTTATGCTATCAGTACCCCACGCATAAAGACTCTCAGTCAGATACGCAGCGAACTAGAATACTGTTACGGGCAAGGTTCCCGATTTGTCGATTTCGAGGGTGGCGAACTCTACCTTTGGCGTGACAAAGATGAGGAAGGACGCACCTACGACATCAACGATGTCATCGACCTTGCACATAAGATAGGATTTTGGAATGTAACCATCACTACTAATGCCCAGCTGCCGTTTCGTGGTACTCATGCCGACCAGGTGTGGGTGTCGATGGATGGCATAAACGAGTGGCACGATTCTGTTCGTGGCAAAGGTACCTTCCAACGTCTGGAACGCAACATTGCCGACTATGTGGAATGGTCTGAGAAGGAGAACGGTGGGCGTCGTGCTCCAATTTGTGTGAATATGGTTATTGGTCGTCTGAACTATGAGAGTGTTGCCGATACCCTTGAATATGTGCGCAGCAATCCTAATATCGACCAGATATCCGTCAATTTCCATACACCTTTTCCCGAGACCGAAGAACTCTTTCTCGACCCTCAGCTTCGCAACGGTATCATAGACCTCCTTCTCGACTACAAGCGTAGGGGTTATCCCATCATGAACAGCAGTTCGGGTATTCGTGCCATGCGTATGGAGAAGGGTAGGGTGAAGTGCAGCGACCGCTACTGCTGGATTACCAACTTCATATTTTCCGATGGCAGCCGTTCGCCCAAGTGCATGGGTTATACCCATGGGGTGTGCGACCGTTGCGGATTCTCCATGGGGGGTGAGATGTATGCCATGCAGCACTTGAAGTTCGATACTTTATTAAGTGGGCTGAAACTTAGATTATAGTTTACTGTTTTACTGTTTACCGTAATAATGTTCAACGGCTTACTGGTTAATATGTTCCGATTCTCCATATTTATAATATTCCTGTTGTTCGCAGCTACTGTTGTGGCCGACGATGTCGATGCGGTCTCCTCTGCTACAATTCAGCAAGAACGGGTTCCTATAAACAGAAAAGCTGTTCTCAGTTGTCACAATCCCCTGATTACCTCCCTCGACACCCTTTCGTCCCTTTCTGTTGGAAACGGTCATTTTGCTGTCACCGTCGATGCTACCGGAATGCAGACGTTCCCCGAACATTATGCTAATGGAGTACCCCTATGCGCCATGAGCGACTGGGGATGGCACCGTTTTCCGAATGTTGACAATCTTCGTGAGGAGGAGACGCAACGTAGTATCCGCTTTCCCCATCGCAGTCACGATGAGGTCTATGCCGTGGAGTACAAGCAGGGAGGCAGACAGCAGGCAGCAACTTCTTATTTTCGTGTCAATCCTCATCGTCTCAACTTGGGTACCATAGGACTTTCCATATCCAATGGTCAATGTCCATTATCCGATATTCGTCAGGAATTGCAACTCTACGACGGACTCCTCAGTTCCCATTTTGTCACGGAAGGCAAACCTGTCGATGTTCTTACTGCCTGCATGCCAGACAGAGACGCCGTCATATATCAAATCAAATCGCCATTGCTCCGTGACGGACATCTTGCGGTCAGTCTGCGCTTTTCCTATCCTACAGGACGTCATGCCGACGATGCCAACGACTGGGCAAAACCGGAACGCCATACCTCCCGACTGATAAGACAGACTGAACATTCGGCACTAATCCAGCGTACACTCGATTCCACCATCTACTACCTCAGCCTTCGATGGGAAGGCAATGCAGCGCTTACCGAAGTGGAGCCTCACCATTTTAAGCTATACTCACGTTCCGGCAAACTCAGTTTCGAAGCTTACTACTGTCAGGACTTGCCTTCAGAGAATACAGAGAGCACATTCTCATTCTCCGATGCTCTCAAGGCTGTACACCACCATTGGAACAGCAATTGGCAGAAGGGTGCCTTCGTTGATTTTTCGCAATGTACCGACCCTAGAGCATCCGAACTAGAGCGCCGTGTAGTCCTTTCACAATACCTCACCCTCATCAACTGTGCTAACGACACTCCACCACAGGAGACAGGACTCACGTATAACTCTTGGTTCGGTCGTCCCCATCTCGAGATGACATGGTGGCACGCCGTACATTTCGCCCTGTGGGGTCGTCCTGAAATTCTTGAACACCTGATGCCATGGTACTCCGATATAGCCTATTCTAAGGCAGAGGAGATAGCCCGTCGTCAGGGCTACCGGGGAGTCCGTTGGATGAAGATGACCGACCCTTGGGCAGGTGAAGCTCCTTCCAATGTCGGTTCGTTCCTCATCTGGCAACAGCCCCACGTCATTTATATGGCAGAACAGCTTTATCGTGCCAATCCTACAGTAGAAACCCTGAACCAATACAGCAAGTTGGTTGAGGAAACGGCAGAATGGATGGCAGACTTCGTCTGTCGCGATAGCATCACTGGACAATTCCAGTTGCGCGGAGTTACTGCCATGCAGGAGTCCATGTCGAAGGATTTTTCCTATAACCATCCTTTCGAACTGGCATACTGGCGTTACGGACTCCTTACCGCACAGCAATGGCGTCTGCGTCAGGGTCTGCAGCGTTGTGTAGAGTGGAACACAATCATAAGTAATCTCAGCCCTCTGCCTCAGTCCGATGGCATTTATACAGCCGGCGAACCATTATCCTCTCCCCTTGGAGAATCGGAGGGGGAAAGTCAATGGTCAATCAAAAGTCGTAGCGACCATCCTGCCGTACTTGGAGCCTGTGGCTTGTTGCCTTCCAGTATGGCAGATACCGTTTATTCGCCCTTGGTAATGGAGAAAACCCTGCAGTGGGTGCTGGACAACTGGCGATGGGAAACGACGTGGGGATGGGACTATGGCATGGTGGCAATGGCAGCAGCACGACTTGGACAACCTGAGAAAGCAGTCGATATTTTACTTTCCGATTTCACCAAGAACCGCTACTTGCCTTCCGGTCATAACTTCCAGACAGCCGACCGTCTGCGTCTCTATCTGCCTGGCAACGGAGCCTTGCTTACAGCCATTGCCATGATGTGTGCAGGGTGGGATGGTGCACCAGCAGTCATGAATCCCGGATTTCCCAGCGATGGTCGTTGGAACGTCCGTTGGGAAGGACTGAAACCGATGCAATAAAAAAGAGAACGATATATATCGTTCTCATATATTTAATGGTCAGTGCCCAATGTTCAATTTAACAAAGCCTCTGCCAAAGTAGTGAGGTCGCTGATGGTCTTTGCCTTCACCGTCGATTCTATGCTGACCATAGGTTCTACGATGGTGATGTCCTTCATCTGTTCGAACGCCTCGCGCATCTTCTTGCCTGCAGCCGGTGCCCACGAACCGTTCTCGACGATTGCCACCTTGCGGTTCTGGTAAGCCTTGATGCTGAGGTGATGAATGAAGTCCTGCATCACAGGCATCACACCTCCGTCGTATGTCGGTGCAGCCACCACCAGACGGTCATAGCGGAATGCATCCTCTACAGCCTCTGCCATATCGTCGCGGCTCAGGTCTGATGTGCTCACCTTGGGTGCGCCTTTCTCCTTCAGGATTTCAGCCAACTTCAGCGCAGCCTCACTTGTGTTTCCGTGCAGCGAACAGTATGCAATAAAGATACCCTCGTTCTCAGGCTTATAGCTCGACCATGTGTTATAGATGTTCAGGTAGTAGTTGAGGTCTTTGTCGATAACTGGACCGTGCAGCGGAGCGATAACCTTGATGTCGAGTCCTGCAGCTTTCTTCAGCAGAGTCTGAACCATCGCGCCGTACTTACCTACGATATTGAAGTAATAGCGGCGAGCCTCGCAAGCCCATCCGTCCACAGTGGCGTGCAGTTTGTCGGCAGCCATACCCTCTGTGTTCGGGTGACGCAGGGCACCGAACTTTCCGAAACCGTCGGCTGCGAACAGGATACCCTCTGTCGATTCGTAGCTCATCATCACCTCGGGCCAGTGAATCATCGGAGCCATGATAAACTTTAGAGTGTGTGCACCCAACTCCAGCGTATCGCCCTCCTTCACGATTTGCAGACGGCCTGCGAAATCGACATCGAAGAAACGCTTCACCATCACGGCAGCCTTTTGCGTGCAAACACCCACGCAGTTCGGGTACTTCTCCATCAGCATGCGTACGTTGCTTGCGTGGTCAGGCTCCATGTGATGAATGATGAGATAATCGGGAGTACGTCCTGCCAGAGCCTCCTCCAGATTCTTCACCCATTCTTCAGTCTTTCGTGCATCCACAGTATCCATCACGGCAATCTTCTCGTCGTCAATCAGATACGAGTTGTACGAAACACCCTCCGGCACATCATACTGTCCCTCGAAAAGGTCAATATCGGTATCATCCACTCCGATATACTTGATATTCTTTGCTATTTCCATCTTATATATTTACAATTTTATTAATCTGCCGTTAACTGGTTACAAAATTACGAATTATTTAGCACTTATATATGAAATGTCAGAATTTTAACAATTCGCAAAAGTTCTTTAGTCCCAAAGTTCTTTAGTTTCATCACCTTTTTTAGTATAGGTTATGTGGGCGCAATTTTGAGCTTACATCACTGAATGAATAATTGTTGCTATACGTGATTATAAAGTCTTTTGGCTCATCCTTGCTTAGGGATAGAAAATGATACCAGAAAGAGCAAGAGGTACATCAGAGTGATTTGGCAACGCAATGTGATAGCGCGTAAATTGGGACGACTATAATCAGATGGTTATTATGGGTGTAGGAAGAGATGTTCTCAAGCGAGGTACGGATGCCGTATGCAGCTCCATGCTTCTCCATGAAAAGATATAAGCTTTGCATTTTCCCCTGTGTATTGGCTTTGACCTCAATTGGAATAATCTTTCCACCGATGACAGTAAGGTAGTCTATCTCACTTTGCGTTCCCTTATCCGTATTCTGCCAATAGAACATTTCGGCCTTGGCAAAACAGTCGAAAGCCTTGAGAAGTTCCAGTCCGACAAACATTTCAGATGCGACTCCTTTGTTGACAAAATCCACTTCGGATGCCAGTAGGAGATCTTCAGCAGGTAACCCAAGAAGTGTTTGCATCAGTCCGAGATCTAGAAATAGATATTTAATATATTTCTCGTTTTCCTCTGCACCCAATGGGACACCATTGGCTGCAGTATGTTTGACAGGAGTGATGAGACCTGCAAGCGTCAACAACCTGAGACATTCCTTGACAGATGCAGCGGGAACTTCTCGACTGGCTCCAGCAAAGACAAACTTGGTGCCAGCCTGAAGGGCTACAGAACGCAGTACCTGTCGGAGCAAATCTGGTGAGACGCGTTTCTTGTATTTAGAGAAATCTTGCTGATAAGTGTCAAGTATATCGCTATGTACATGTTTGCAATCCCAAAAACTTTGCGAGGAAATCCACGTGCTGACGGCTTCAGGCATACCGCCCACGAGATAGAATGTACGCAGTTGCTCCACAAATTGCTTATGAATAGGTTCTGGCAATGGTGTTCCATTAGTCACTGAGTCTTTCTTGAATTGTATAAGTGCATCCAGTCCTTGGGCAGAGAGAAAATCGTCAAAAGAGAATGGATACAAGTAAAAAGAGCGGATGCGCCCAACGGCAAAAGAGGGAAGCTCTTCGAGCGCAAACTCCAGCAGCGAACCAGCCGCTATGACATGCAATTCAGGAAAATCCTCGTGGAAATAGCGAAGCGAACGGATTGCATTCTGACAAGATTGAATCTCATCGATAAAGAGAAGCGTTTTGCCAGGTACAATAGGTACACCTGTCGTGATGCTCAACATCTGACAGGTTTTTTTTACGTTGATATTGTCAGGAAAGAACTGATGGAGCTCCGGTCTCTTCTCCAAATTTATCTCCAAAAAATGTGTGAACGACTTACCAAGTTGCCTGACAGCAGTAGATTTACCAACCTGTCGTGCACCTCGTATCAACAGCGGCTTGTGATTAGTGGACGTGTGCCAAAGCTCAAGTTGACGGTCGATATTCCTTTTGTAATATGCCATAGTATAAATGTGCTTAATCGAGCACAAAGATATGAAAAATCATTTATACAGAGCAAAAATCTGGATTTTTTTAATAAAAGAAAGACCAAACCATGTGAATTATTTGATAAAATGCAGATCAATAAGTCTGATGTTTTCAGATGGTACTTAATCCCTTGAAAAGGAGCTGGGGTTCGTAGATTATTTCGGTATCGGGGAGGTCGGGACGGATGGTGTTGCCTCCTGTGATGAATACGATGAGGTCGGGATATTGGGCTGCTAGGGTGCGGATGTAGCCTTCCATCTCGAAGCGGGTGCCGTGGATGGCGGAGGACATCATGTGGGTCTTGGTGTCGTAGCCCATGAGTGGGGTGCCGAAGTCGGGCTCGAGGAGTGGAAGCAGGGCTGTATGCTCGTGCATGGCTTTCAGACGCAGCCCTATGCCCGGGGAGATGACTCCGCTCAGGATGCGCCCGTCTTTGTCGATAAGGTCGTAGGTGATGCATGTGCCGGCATCGATGACGAGTATGGTGCGCCCCTTTGCTTCGGTGTAGGCTCCGAGGTCAGCTGCTATGCGATCGGCTCCGTAACCTTTGGGGATGTCGTGGAGGGCACAGTTCGTGGTGTCGGAGAGCCATAGGGTAGGGATGCCGCAGGCAGAGAGGGCTGCATCGAGTGTGGGGTCGGCTGCAGCTACGTTCGAGATGATGCAGCGTTCCAAGGGGTATGATAGGAGAAGACGTCTGATAGCGTCTGTCCATGGTTCGGTTACGTGTTCTGTATGTATAATTTCTTTTCCGTCGGCGATGGCTATCTTTGCCGAGGTGTTCCCTATGTCGATGAGTAGCTGCATATGGTTTACAGTTTACGGTTTACAGTTTACAGTTTACGGTTTATGGTTTACAGTTTAAGGGTTATAGACTCTTACATCAAACGCACGTGCGTAGCTGCTGAATTCAGGTGCGTATTCGCATGTAGCGGTGCTGATGCCAGAGTGGTAGATACCAGAACGTGTCACGTAGTATTCGAGGTCGAGTGTGGTGGTGCCACGGGTGAACCAGTCGAAGAAGACGTCGGTCTCTGTATCGTGAAGTTCGAGGTAGCCGCCGCGTCTGCCGAACCAAGTATAGCCTGAGAGGGTTTTGACGGGTTCGAGACATGCAGGATGCTTGGTCGTGACGGAGACGAAGTCCATGTCGCGGTCTGCATGTACGATGTTGCGGATGCGGACAATCATACCTGTGGTGAGTGGTGTGTCCTCAGTCAGTTCGACCCATGTATCCCTCTGCTTTACGTATATCTTCTGCTCGATGGAGAGTTCGCCCGTGGTGTAGCTTTTCAGTCGTTCGGCTTCCTCGGTGAAGGTGCCTCGGATGTATCCCCATGAGATACCTGGAGAGTGCTTCTCTATGGTTAATGGACTGGATGGGCTTGTTGGGGTTATTGGGTTGATTGGGGTGGAGGAGACTTTGTAGGTCTCGCCTCCCCAACGGACTTGGAGAGTGTCTGCCTGGCGCAGGCTTTCCTCTTTGGAGTAGGTGAGCAGGTAGTCGGCTGCGTCGATGGCGTTCAGCGGATTGCGCCAGAGTTGTGTCTGCTTCTGACGCAGAAGCCACATCTGCATGTCGGGCAGGAGGTTGGCGTTTTTCTCCTTATCGACGTTCGTCATACAACGCATGGCTGCAAGATGTGTGGGAAGACGGTAGTCCTGCCATGAGTAGTAGGCGATGTCGGTGGCGAAGTAACGTCCGAAACCAGGTTTGAAGACGAGGTAGTGCTTTACGGATTCGGTGAACTTACGGGCTTCTTTCGTCTTACCGAATTTCTGCAGGATGAGTGCTCCCTTTGCCTTGCCGAAGATGGTCATGTTCTTCTGTTGTTTTGCCAACTGACTGACGTAAGTCTTGAGCATTTCGTTCTCGGCTACATCGCAGATTGCCATGTAGCGCAGGTCGAATTCATTAGGAATGAGTGACCATTTGTTCTCTTTCCTCTTCGTGTAGTCGTCCTGCATGTATTTGTCGAGGTATGACATTGCGTTGTGAAGCATTTCATTGACTATTGAACTCTTAAACTCTTGAACCCTTGAACTCTTGAGCAGTCTGCTCAAGTGTTCGGCTACGGCAAGGGTGATGTACGGACTGCCTTCCATACCTTTGAACCAGCTCCACGAACCATTCTCCTGCTGGAGCGACTGGAGCTTAGATGCTGCCTCGTCGGCAAGTGCCTGTGCCTTCTCGCGGTCGAAGTTGTGCAGAAGGGTGTCGCTCAATGTTTTGGACAGCTGGTCGAAGATGCTTGTCATGACGATGTTGGAATAAAGTGCTGCGGCATAGCATGGGGCATTGTCGTGCTGAGGCATCTGAACGGCACGCAGGGCACGGAATACGTCGAGTGCAGGATTGTCGGTATATCCGATTTCGAGTTTGCGGTCTGTTGCCGTCGGACTGTCATTATTGTATAATGTGCTGATGTCGATGTCCTTCGCCGTTGCTCCTTCGATGAAGAACGGTATGTTCTCGGTGATTGTTTCACGTGTCTGGAGTACAGGCAGGAGGTTGCGCTCTCCGTCAGAACAACCATCGGCTGTGGCAAAGATTTCGCATACCACATCATCGTTGAGACTGCCTGCCGAGAGGCTGAAAGTTACGGTACTGCTTTTTCCTGCTTCGACGTTGAAAGGAAGGTTTTGAGTGGTAATGGTCACGTTTTCATCTTTTGCACTAAGCAGACGCATCGTAGCCGTACCGGAGATGAGACGTGTGGACTGGTTCAGGATGCGAGCCTGAATGGTGGCGTCGTCGTTGGTGCGGATGAATCGTGGCAACTGGGGCTGCACCATGAAGTCCTTCTGTGCTACGGCTGTGCTTTGTATCAATCCGTAACGAACGTCTTCGGTGTGGGCAAAGCCGAGGAACTTCCACTCCGTCAGACTCTCGGGCAGGGTGAAACATATCTGTGCATTGCCTTCCGCGTCGGTGTGCAGGTTGGGGTAGAAGAAAGCCGTCTCGTTGAAGTTTTCGCGAATGCTCGGTTTTACGTTTCCCGGTTCTTCAACCTTTCCACCCTTCGTTTCTTCAGCATTATCGATTGTCAGTCCGGCAATCTTTCCGTTCGCAGCCAACGGAGCCATGTCAAGTGCCTCGTATGCTTCCATAGGCTTGGCTGAAACCATGACCTCTTTCAGTACGGGGCGCACTCCTCTCAGACGTATCATGCCGCGTCCCAGATTGCCACCTTCGTGCTGGAAATGCTCAAGGTAGTCGAAACTGCCGGGCATGATGTCCTTGATATCCGGAATGTATCTCAAAGCGAGGTTGAAACTGCGTGTAGGTTGTGTGTTTCTGTAGGGGAGCGATGTGATGTTGGTGACGAACGGAATCTGGAACGACCAGTCGAACGTGTTGAATTCGTCGAGTGCGGCATCGTACATCGCAGCCAGGAGGTTAGCTCCAGCTATGGCTTTGCCGTTCTTGTCTTTCACACTGAGTGTCCATTGCTCTTCCTGTCCCGGTGTGAGGTGGTCGCGCATTGTGTGCCACTGGAGTTTCAGTTCCTTGTCTGGTTTCGGCACCTTTACGGTCTTGTTGTAGCGAAGAATTTCTCCGTCCTTCACGTACATTATATATATATTGGCACCATCACCCCAGTCCTTTGTGCAACGAATGGTGCGACGCATAGTGCCGTTTACGATTTTCTCTGACGAGTCGATAATCTTGTCGTTAGCTACGACGTAGTAAAAGACGTAGGCATCCTTATGCTCGGGATTGAAGGTGATATCAACCGATTCGCCCACTTTTATTTCCTTCTTTGAGACTTGCAAAGGTTCGGGCTTCTTGGGCTCCTCTGCTTTCTTGACGGGTTTCAGCGGAATCAGGTACGTTGTCTTTGCATAATGACTCTCGCCTGCCTGGTCGGTGACGAATGCCGTGATGAGAACCCTCAGTTTCTCGTTTGCTCGTGCCTCGTCGATGAGTTCCTTTATTTCTTCATGTTTTGATGGACAGAAATCGAACCGTGCCTTGCCCTCATCGTTGGTTTCTGTTTCGATATACACATGCTTCGACTCACTCATGGTGTAGAACCAGAGTGCCTGCCGGTAGGCTTCGATGGTTATGCTTACGTTGGCATTCTGCACGGGCAGTCCCGAGAGTGTCCTCACGTCGAGTTCCACTTCGATATTATCGTCAGGTGAATATACAGTAGTGTCTTTACGGAACTCAGGCAGGTAAGTAGGACGTTTGTATTCCTCTACGTTTATGCTGGAGCTGCTGATGTGGTTCCATCGTTTGCTTTCTTCCGATTTCAGGAAAAGATGCCAACTGCCCAGTTTGCCTTTCGGAAGTGTGAAGTCGTGGAACATCGTACCCATTTTGTCGGGATTGAGTGTGACGGATTCTACAGTCTCTCCGTCAGGATTTGTCAGCTCGAGTATGTATTTGCCTTGAGTACGGACTTTGGTATCGTCACCAATCATCGTATAAATCATTGCCGACACATGAACGGTCTGTCCCGGACGGTAAACTCCCCTGTCGGTGAAGATGGCACCTTCTACTTTTTCTCCCTCGACGTTTCGGTAATTGTAGAAGTCGATAATCATAGATGCTGTGGCATCCTCCTCACAGGTGTTCAGTCGGTCGGGTGTACGTGTGGCACGCATACGACGATACTTATCACTTGCTACCACTACCTCTCCTTTCCGGTCGGTAGTGAAAGTGTCGTGGTCGTCTTTGTTCCGATCGGGGTAGAGTAGTACGGCAACGCCCTCCTGCGGCATACCGCTGATGCGATCCACTACCTTAATGTGTGTCTTGCCGTCAGGAGTGTGGAAAATGAGATGATGGAGTGTGGTAATCTTCACCACGGTCTGGGCTGTGTCGCCATCGGTAGTTGCCATGAACAGATACCTGCCAGCCGGCAGTTGCATCGAATCAAAAGTGCTGTCTTTCACAGCCAAATATCTGCTTCTGCCTTCCTTAATCTTGTTCTCGTCGGAGAGGATGTAGTTCCTTTGCAGCAGTTCCTTTCCGATGTCTGCTTTCTTGATGTTGTAAGCGTCCTTGCCGTTGAACTGGAATACCTGTAACTTAGCAGTTGTGGCATTCCTGGATTTTATTTCCAGTTTGAAATCCCTGTCTGCAAGGATGTTCTTCTCGACACGGATGTCTATCTCTTTTGCCATCACGTTGTTTACGGCAATGTCCAACTGATTGCTTACGAGTCGTCCGGCATCTATGTCGCTGGTAGAGTCGCGAAGTGCTTCAAGTTGTCGGCAGTACTGCTGCTTCTCCTCGTCCGTACCCCATGAAGGGTATCTGAGCTCCCAGAGACGGAGCATAGTGTCGGAGTTCCTGTCGCCGTTCATCTGGTAGATTCTTCTGGCAGCACGATGCAGACTGTCCCTTTCTGCGGCATTCATGGAACGGTTGTTAGAAGAGACGAAGTCGAGCATTACTGCCAGCATGTTATGTCCGTAGTACTTGCGTTCTCAATCTTTACGATGGGTTCGTAGTCTTTGCTGTTCTCCTTTGAAAGCGTCAGCATATCTTCGAGCACCCTGCCGAAGAGTTCTTTGCTTCTGGCCGTATATTTCTCCTGAGTCTCGCTGTCGAAAGCGCTGATGCTGCTGTAGAGCATGTTCCTGTATGCCGTCGCCATCACTCCGCGAATTATAGCCTTGTAGGTCACCTTCTTCGTCATCGGCATCTGCTTCTCGCTCTTCTTGTCGATGTTCTGCAATTCCGTCTCCAGGACTTTTATGTCGATGGCAAAACTGTCGGGGTCTATGTCGCTGCGCTCTTCCATCTTGGTTATCAGTCCCTTCAGATGTTTGGCATACGACTCAGCCTTGATGCTTTGGAAGCAAAGGGTGAGCAGGGGCAGCAGTATAAATATTTTCCTAAGCATAATGTTCGTCGTTTTTCTGTTTTATCGATTACAAATGCAAAGTTATGGCAAATGCCACTGTGAGTAGGATTTTTAATTGTTAATTATTGTGTTGTAAGTGGTAAAATCGTTTAACAAAACCTAAAATCTTTTGTCACGTGTCCCATATGCAATACCTTTGTAATGTGAAGAAACGACTTCTTGCAGTTCTGAATATGTTGGCAGCTCTTGTTCTGCTGACCTCTTGTTCCGACAAATATACCATTGTCGGAACATCTATGCATTCGGTATTCGACGGCAAGATGGTGTATCTCAGCAACATGGTAGATAGCAAGGAGTCCTCACTCGATTCCTGCGAAATCATTCACGGACAGTTTACTATGTCGGGGCCGCTCGACTCTGTCATGTGTGTAACTCTCGACATGGGTGATTTTCATCTGCCTCTCGTTCTTGAAAGCGGTGAGATACGTGTTTCGTCAGAAAATCAGACAGTAAAGGTGGAGGGTACAGAACTTAACGAGATTCTTTACAAGTTCCTTTCCACCCGCGATTCCCTTATCATGATTCTGACAGACTTGCCACGACGTGAGAGCCAGATGATTCTCGAAGGTTACGACCACGATTACATCATGCATACCCTTGGTGAGGCAGAAGCTGACGTGCGAATAGCTATGGATCGTCTGGAGACAAATTTTATTGTCGATAACTTTAATAATGTGCTTGGCGTAAGTTGGTTCATGGAGATATGCAACGAGACTTATCAGCGTTTCGGTTATCCCAACACTACGCCTCAGATTGATGAGATATACAGTATGGCTCCTGACGAGTTCCGGCAGAATGTCAATATCAAGAAATACATGAAGATGTGTGAAGACAAATAAAAAAGCTATTCGGTTGGGAATAGCTTTTTTGTTATCGTCAAGGTTAACGTTATCGTTATCCGTTCATCGAGATAAGGAACTCTTCGTTGCTCTTTGTTCTTTCCATGTAGTTCATTACTACGTCCATTGCCTCGAGCGGATTCATGTCGGCAATGTGTTTGCGGAGTACCCACATGCGGTTCAGAGTATTCTGGTCGTGGAGCAGGTCGTCGCGACGAGTAGATGAAGCCACGAGGTTGACAGCCGGGAATACACGCTTGTTGGCGAGGTTGCGGTCGAGCTGCAGTTCCATGTTTCCTGTTCCCTTGAATTCCTCGAAGATTACTTCGTCCATCTTGCTACCTGTGTCAATCAGGGCTGTAGCGATGATAGTCAGCGAACCGCCTCCTTCGATGTTTCGTGCAGCTCCGAAGAAACGCTTCGGTTTGTGGAGTGCGTTGGCATCGACACCACCCGAAAGGACTTTTCCGCTGGCTGGACTTACTGTGTTGTAGGCACGGGCCAGACGTGTGATGGAGTCGAGGAAAATGACTACGTCGTGTCCGCATTCTACCATTCTCTTTGCCTTCTCGAGTACGATGCCGGCAATCTTCACGTGGTTCTCGGCAGGAGCATCGAATGTGGAAGCGATGACCTCAGCCTTTACCGTACGTGCCATATCTGTCACTTCCTCAGGACGTTCGTCGATGAGAAGCATCATCAGATAAGCCTCAGGGTGGTTGGCTGCTATGCTGTTGGCAATGTCCTTCATCAGAAGGGTCTTACCTGTCTTTGGCTGTGCCACGATAAGTGCACGCTGTCCCTTACCTATAGGCGAGAAGAGGTCAACGATACGTGACGATTTGCTGTCGCCCTGCCCTTTGCAAAGTTTGAATTTCTCGTCAGGGAAGAGTGGGGTGAGGAATTCGAATGCAATGCGGTTGCGAACCTGCTCGGGGGCGCATCCGTTTATCTTTGTCACATCGACCAGAGGGAAGAACTTCTCACCTTCGTGTGGCGGACGTACGTGTCCTTCCACTACGTCGCCCATCTTCAGTCCCCAGTGGCGTATCTGCTGCATGTTGACATAAACGTCGTCGGGCGAAGGCAGATAGTTGTAGTCGCTGCTACGCAGGAAACCATAGTTGTCGATTGTCTCCAGCACACCTGTCACTTTGATGATGTCGCCGAAGTCGTATTGCGGAGCCTGTTTTCTGCTTACAGGCTTAGCTGCAGCCTTGCTCTCAACGGTTTTATTTGCATCTTCTTCGTACGCCGTTGCTGGAGCCGGTTCGTAGAAATCTGCTTCGTTCTGTCGTCTCGAATGGAAATACTCCATGGGGTCGGCAACCTCATTGTAGTCGCTGACAGGAATGTCCTGCAGGATGATGAAGTCTGACTCCTCATCACTTTCTTCGATTGCAGCAGGCTGTTCTGGTGCTGGTTCTGCTATCACCTCTTCCTTCTTTTCTTCTGCTTTCTTTCTTCCGCGCTTTTTCGGAGCAGCCTCCTCGGTCTTTGCTTCAGGAGCTTCTGCTGCAGGTTGTTCGTTTACTGTATTATTTTCTTCTGCCTTTTCTGCAGTTTCCTCTTTCTTCTTACGACCACGTTTCTTCGGAGCTGCTTCCTCAGTCTTTGCTTCAGGGGCTGGTGCCTGAGTTTCTTCTGCCACCGGTATGGGTGTCAGCATATCCTTCTCTTCCTGCGACAGGCTTCCGAACAGAGTGTCGTCAAGCATCACCTGCATCTTCTTGTCTATCTTCTTGGTCTTGGTTTGCGACGCAGAATAGACTCTGTCGACAGTCTTCACGCTTACACGTGCCCTCTTCTTTGGCGCTTTGTCTGAGTTTGCTGCAGCACCTACGGCAGCGGCATCGGCCTGTGCGTCAATGATGCGGAACATCAAATCTTCTTTACCTAATTTATCTGCATTGCTCACTCCCAGTTCTGTTGCAATCATCTGGAGTTCGCCTGGCTCTTTGCTTGCGAGCTGTTGTAAATTGTACATAAAAAATGTGTGATTTGTTGTATTTGTCCAGTATGACCACACCACAAATACGAGTCATACCGCTAAAAACGCTGCAAATTTAAGAATAATATGTGAAAAGTGAAAAACGAAAAGAGAAAAATCTAAGATTTATTCGCTTTTTTTTCAGCCTTGGCTTTTGCTTTGGCTGCTTTCTTTGCTTCTTTTGCTGCTTTCTTCTCTGCCGCCTTTGCCTCCTTGGCTGCTTTTTTCTCTGCCGCCTTTGCCTCTTTTGCGGCTTGCTTCTCGGCTGCCTTTTCTGCCTTTTCCTTATCTCTTGCTGCCTTGTATTCCTCCGTCATCTTGTGGAAACGGATACCTGGCTTTACTTTCATCTTCGAGATGGAGTCGGTATTGGTAAATGAGAACTTACACAGCACATCCACGTGTGCTCCCTTCATCTGCACGTCGCCTTCGGCTATGGCTCCATTGCTCACGATGTCGGCATGAATGTTTGAAAACTTCATCTTCTTGTAGTTGGCTTCGTGTACCTTTGCCTTTATGCTTCCCATAGGCAGCTTGCCTCCGATTTTCTTTCTCATCAGGGCTGTACGGGGTTTTGAAATGTCGAACTTGAACTGAGCCTCACATTTCAGGTTGCCCAGTTTGTCGTTGTCGGTCACTTTCTTCAGGTTGATATTGTTCGACGCCACCTGTCCGACAAGATATTTCGTTTCCCCGTCGAGGTAGAAGTTGAAGTTCAGACCTCCCAGTTCTGTGTCCAGACGTCCCTCAAATTGCACTTTCTTCCACAACACTTCGAAGTTGCCCTTGTAGGTTATCAGGCCGAGCATATCCACCTGTTTCATCATGAATTTCTTCACGGGGAACTGATTGATGATTTTCCGCTTGATGTCTCCCTTAGCCCTCATCTTGTTCACGTCGAAATGGACAACCATATCGTATTTGTTCAGCATGTCGCTGATGTATCCTGTGGCATTTACCTCAATCTTCTTGTCGGGCGTATATACATATATGTCCTTGAACTGCATCGCTGTGTCGGCACCCTCAACCCTTGCTGTCAGTTCTACGGGCATTGAGAATTGGCTCAAGTCTGGTGCGAACATACGGGATATGTCCTTCAGCAAAGTCTTTCCCTTTATGGTCGAAGTGTTGTAGCTGAGTTTTATTCCTTTCTTCTTGCTGGGCAACACCATCGTGACAGTATCTATCTGAATGGTGGTGTTTACCTGCGTCAGCACGAGGTCGCTTATATGTGCCACATTGTCCCTTAGCGATACTGCAAAGTGGAGGTCCCTTACGTCGAGACCCGTCACGGAGTCCTTTGCCGTACAGCGTTGCAAAGCCATATCGACTCTGTCAGATCCTACATGCCTTACGTCGATGTCCATATCGATGTCCACGTCCATGTGTTTGGCGTCGAACCATCCGCGATGTTTCTTGCCCGTATTCTTGCGGGGCAGTCCGTTGTCGTTCCAGTAGTGCAGTCCCCTGATGGTGGCATTGCCCTTGCCGTTCCTGCCGAAACGCCGTCTTTTGTATGTAAGTTCTTTAAGTCGTATCTTCTGCAACAACCATCTGTACTCCTCCTGTTGACCATTGACCGTCGAGTTTTTTCCCTTAGCCATTGCCTGTTGGAGTTTGATTATTGCCTGATTCTTCCTGGCTATGGGTGGTCTGTAAAGTTTACGGGTCTCGTACTCAAGTTCGATGTTTCTCAACTTTATATTATTGATGTCGAGTTCAATCTTCTTGTACTTCCTTTTCTTATGGGGCGTAGCGGAGTCCTTGGGTTGGGGTTTCAGACTGTCCACGATAAACTGATAGTTTGCTACCGTATCGGGGGCTATCTTGTAGATTTTCACCCTGCATCCGAGGAGTTCGGCTTCATTTATCTCTAGATACTTTCGCAGAAGTTTCCTCAGACTCATCGATACATGCACGGTGTCCACCTCCAGCATCTTCACGCCTTTCTGGTCCAACACTTCCATACTGAACATCTGCAAATCGCAACGCAGGAAGTCGTATCTCACGCTGTCGATGCTTACCTTCGTACCCAGTCTGTCCGACAGAAGCTCCGTAACCTCCTGACGCACGCGGCTTTGCATCGATGGTGAAAACAAGATGAAGTAACCAACCGTCAGAAGCACAGCCACCAGAGCGACCAGGCTTCCAACCGCAATCAGTATAATCTTCAGTATCTTCATCTTATCTCCTTATTCACCTTTTCAATATATTCCAGCAGTTCATCGCGACCTGTGCCATACTCGCTGCTCGTAATGAAATAGGGTGGAAGTTCCTCCCATTGCTCCTGAAGCGTCCTCAGGTAAGCTTGCACATTGGCTCCAATCTTCACTTTCGTCAGTTTGTCGGCCTTTGTGAACACGATGGCGATAGGGATGCCGTTCTCGCCGCAGAACTCCAGGAAATCTAAGTCCTTCTTTTGAGGTTCGTGGCGTATGTCAATGAGCACGAACAGCAGAGTCAACTGCTCCCTGTCCAGCACATAATGTTCAATCAGGTTGCGGAGCTTGTCCATCTCGCGTTTACCCCTCTGGGCATATCCGTAGCCAGGCAAATCGACCAGGAACCACTCTCCGTTTATCAAGAAATGATTTATCAGCAACGTCTTTCCAGGCGTCTGCGAAGTCTTTGCCAGTTTCGAGTGTCCCGTCAGCATGTTGATGAGCGACGACTTGCCCACGTTGCTCCTCCCAATGAAGGCATACTCGGGTAGTGTCGTCGCAGGACACATATCGGCTCTCGGACTCGAACTCTTATATTCGGCAGACGTGATTTTCATCTTGGACTTCGTTTTGTTTTTCCTCGTTAATCTTACTATTTTGCTGCAAAGATAAACATAAATTTATCAAATCTTCGTTTTCTCCGTTTTTTTTCTGCTTACAGAAAAAGCTATGTGGCTTATGTGCCATTTCAAAAAGTCCTCATCAAAACATCCATTCCCCCTGTGTTTTCTTATTGCGCCCCATATAACACCTCGTCGTGCGCCTGTAGCAAGAAAAAATCGCGTAGGGATTTTTAAAAATACCTACGCGATTAATAAAAATCCCCTCGCGATTTTTATTAATCCCCTCGCGATTTATTTTTGTCCTGCCCGCATGACAGAATATCTGTAGTGGAGCGGAAAAACATCTGTAGGGAACAAAAATATCCGCTACACATTGTTAATATATATGGACAGCCCCCTTTTTTATTTTTGAAAAGTTGTGAATAGGCTTTGTCGGTAGCATGTAAAACCATATCTTTGCAGATGAAAACGAATTTGAGATGAAGAATGTCTATTTGAAAGCTCTGGTGCCGCTGGTAATCTTTGCAGGAATGCAGGGATTGGGAGGTATGACTATCTTGTTGACGGGGGAGAGCATCGAGTCTTTGGCAATTGCTATCATTATTTCAGGTGTGTTGACAGTTGCTGTGTTGTGGAAGATGGGAATGATAGGTGCACGGGCTTTCACTCCGGAGAAAGTGAGTGGACGGCGGTTGGCGCTTTCGTTCGTGGCTGCTTTCTCGTGTATCATCGCAGTCGATTTGCTTAGCGAACTGTTGAAGCTGCCCAACCTGATGGAGGAGCAGTTCATTGCGATGGTGCATAACGTGTGGGGAGTGGTGGCTATGATTGTTGTGGGACCGATAGTCGAAGAATTGGTGTTCCGTGAGGCTATGCTCGGACATATGCTGAGGAACGGGGTGGATAAGTGGTCGGCTATAGTGGTGAGTGCCCTGCTGTTCGGAGCTATCCACGGAAATCCCATTCAGATTCCTTTCGCTTTTGCCGTCGGACTAGTCTTCGGACTCATTTATTATAAGATGGGAAATGTGGTGTTGACTACGATAATCCATATCGTGAACAACTCGCTGGCTGTGGCTGAGATGAACCTGCTGGGCGACGGTACGGGCGATGTCCACTATTATGACTATCTTGGTTTGGGAACGGAGGCTACCCTCATCGTGGTGTGTGGCATCATCTGTCTCATTGCCACAATGAGAATAGAAAAGTAAAAAGATAAGGTTTTTATGGTTGTTTTTGCTCTCTGTGCTTATTTGGCCCTGCTGCTCCTCGTGTCGCGATGGGTAGCCGATTACGATAGTAACGACACGTTCTTCTGTGCCGGCAAAAGTTCGTACTGGGGACTGGTGGCGTTCGGAATGATTGGTGCCAGCATCAGCGGACTCACGTTCATAGGTGTGCCGGGATGGGTGATGACTACCGATATGACCTATCTGCAGATGTGCATCGGTTTCATCTTCGGATACATATTCGTGGCGTTCGTCCTGCTGCCTTTGTACTATAGGATGAAGCTTACTTCAATCTATACATATCTGGATGCGAGGTTTGGCACGAAGGGGTACAAGACAGGAGCTACGTTCTTCATACTGAGTAAGTTGCTCAGTGCCGCAGCGAAGTTCTACATCGTAATTCGTATATTGCAGGTCTGCGTAGCCGACGAATATGGCATCCCGTATGCTGTTACGGCTGCTCTGACTCTTTTCTTAATCTGGCTCTATACCCACAGAAGCGGAATGAAGTCGCTGGTGTGGACTGATGTCTTTCAGACTTTCTTCCTGCTTGCAGCACTCGTGCTGATTATGCTTCGTGTGTGCAGTATGCTGGACTTTAGTCCGTCTGAGGCTATGACAGCAGTAATGAACGACCCTCACAGCCGCATATTCGAGTGGGATGATTTCGTGTCGCGCCAGAACTTCTGGAAACAGTTTCTGAGTGGTGTGTTCGTGGTAATCGTGATGACGGGACTGGATCAGGACATGATGCAGAAGAACCTGACGTGCCGTTCCTTGCGTGGAGCACAAATGAATATGTGTACCTATGGGGTTATGTTCCTACCGGTCAACTTCCTGTTCCTTGCTCTCGGCATTCTGCTCTTGATGCTTTATGGTAAGCTGGGTATGGAGCTGCCAGCAAGTGGCGACGAACTGTTGAGTGGTATCATCTTCTCCGGCGCCTTGGGTGAGGCTGCACTTATGTTCTTCACGATAGGAGTAGTGGCGAGTGCGTTGTCGAGTGCCGATAGTGCGCTGACAGCCCTTACTACTTCGTTCTGTGTCGATATTCTGGATATGGAGAAATTCTACAGCGTCGATTTGAAGGTTACAGCCAGAAAGGAACTCGTTCGCAAACGTGTCCACATATTCATGATGCTGCTCTTCCTGTGCCTCACCTTGCTCTTCAATGAAGTGGGTAGCAGTAGCGTAATGGACTTG
The DNA here is from genome assembly GCA_905233285.1 of uncultured Bacteroidaceae bacterium. Lineage (GTDB taxonomy): Bacteria > Bacteroidota > Bacteroidia > Bacteroidales > Bacteroidaceae > Minthosoma. The sequence continues at coordinate 37,385 of CAJODY010000005.1, read as the reverse complement.
ATTTATACTCTCGTAAGCTATACCTACGGCCCATTGCTCGGACTGTTTGCTTACGGACTGCTGATGGAGTCAACGCCGAAAGAGAAAGGTGTGATGTACGTAGCTATCGCTTCGCCCCTGATTTGTCTGGTGCTGAACTACGTATGCAAGCAGCATTACGGGTATGAGTTCGGCTACGAAATGCTGATGCTGAACGGACTGCTCACCTTCGTAGGACTGTGGATGCTGCCACGAAAGCCGAAATACTCGGCAGCGGAGTATTAGTCTAGTAGCACTAGTAATACTAGGGGCATTAGAGAAACTAGAAGGCTTTGATTATCCCCTCCACAACGCTGTGGAGCAGAGGCTCGATTCCTTTGCGACTGAAATAACGCTCTATGCTTCCATCTTTGCATAGGTCGTAAGGTGTGCCTGTAGTGAATCCCTGTTCCTTGTCTAAAAGCCAGATGCAGTCGGCAATCTGCAGGGCATGTTCCAGGTCGTGGGTACTGAGGAATATAGTTTTCTGTAGTGAACGTGCCAGTTCCTTCAACAGTAGCATCATCTGAATCTTGCTTGGGTAGTCGAGATAGGCAGTTGGCTCGTCAAGTATTATGATGGGAGTCTCCTGTGCCAGAGCCTTTGCAATCATCACCTTCTGACATTCTCCGTCGGAGAGGGTGTGCATCTTCCTGTCCTTAAGCCATTCGATGCCTACCAGACTCATACTCCCGGCAATCACCTTCTCGTCGTGGAGAGAGAGTCTGCCCCAGAAGCCGGTATAGGGACTGCGTCCCATACCTACTACGTCCCACGCAGTCATGTCTTTTACTCCGGAGTTGTCGGTAAGTACGACACTCACCAGTTTCGAGAGTTCGCTCTTCGTGTATGATTCCACTTCGCGTCCCTTAATCTGCACGCTTCCACTTAGTGGAGACTGAAACCCGCAAAGGGTGCGAAGCAGAGTCGATTTGCCTGCTCCGTTTGGTCCCAAGATACATGTGAGCTGGTTGGGGGAGAGTGATGCCGTAAGATGACGCGACACTTCTGCGTTGCCTTTCTTAGCCTTGTAACCTGTAGTCAGATTTATGATGGAGATGGTTGAGGACATGGTCTTACTTGTTTATTACCAGCCAGACATAGTATGCTATCTGAAGCAGTACCATGAATGCACCATTGGAACGTGTGATGATATAGCGTTTTCCGATACAGAAACTGAAAAACCAGAAGAGTAGGGCGGCACCCAGTTCTACGGAAAGGTCTATATACGTGATGCCTTTCATCGGCAACGGATATACTATCGATGAGGCTCCGAGAATAAGCAGGGTGTTGAACACCACACTACCAACAACGTTGCCTACGGCCATTGCGTTGTCGCCTTTGCGTGCTGCTGCTATGCTGGTAGCCAGTTCCGGAGCCGACGTACCTATACTTACAATGGTAAGAGCTATTATGGCATCGCTTACACCCAACGAACGTGCTATGCCTGAGGCACCATCTACCATCAGTTCGCCTCCGCCTATGAGTATCCCCAATCCAAACAGAAACAAAGCTATGGAAAACCACAGACTCCGACCGTCGTTTTTAGTGTTTTTCTCGTCTGTTTCAGTCTTCGCTTCCTTCCTGTCTTTCTTTGCCAGCCACATAGTGTAGTACATATACATGGCAAAGAGACATAGCAGGATGATTCCGTCGGCACGTGACAGGTAGTTACGTGTGACGTCGTCATCGAGTATTTTGTCTGCAAGAAGTACGAACAGAGCTCCTACAGCCAGATTCATAATAGGAAGGTCGCGCACGACATTGTTGCGTGTGAGCAGTATCGGTGATATGAGGGCTGTCGTTCCCATCATACCCAGAATATTGAAGATGTTGCTGCCCACAACGTTACCTATGGCAATATCCGGACTCTTGTGTATGGCTCCAAGCATACTGACTACAAATTCCGGAGCCGACGTACCGATAGCAACAATCGTTAGTCCTATGACCAGTGTCGGAATGCCGAAGCGGCGGGCTATGCTTGCTGCCCCGTCGGTAAGCCAATCGGCACCTTTCACTATACCGGTCAGTCCGACCAGGAAAAAGACGATATCTGTAATTAATTCCATAACGGCTGCGAAGTTACGGATAAAATCACGTATCTTTGCCGAAAATTTCAAAAAAATATGAGAAGAATATTAAGAAATGTTTTGTTTCTGGTCGCCTTTCTTGCGCCGATGAGTGGTGTTGCCCAGAAAAGAGTAGAGGTGTCCGCATCAGCAGACTTGGTGAGCCATTTCCTCTGGCGTGGACTGGATTTTGGTAATGCTGCCATACAGCCTTCTGTTACAGTAGGATGGCGTGGATTGTCGTTGGGACTATGGGGTAGTTGCGGACTGGTGAGAAACGACAACACCGACTGGGTCACAAAGGAGATAGATGTCGAACTGAAATACAGCTACAAAGGATTTACCATTGGACTCTGCGATGATTTCTGTGTGCGAGACGGTTCCGACCCTAAGTATTTCTACTTTAAGCAGGGTAGCTATCATGGTGTAGAGGCTAGTCTGGAATACGATTTCGGATTTCTTATGCTCCATTGGAGCACCTATTTTGCAGGATATGCCGATAAATATGTGGATGATTGGGGAAACGAGAAACATGCATATGCTTCTTATGCCGAGATTTCTGCTCCGTTCCGTCTCGGAGGCTTTGATTGGAAAGCCGAGTTTGGTTTCCTACCTTACGGCCCCAAGGGTACTTATGACGATGCAGAGGGTTTCTCGATTACTAATGTGACCCTCAGAGCCACGAGGGCAATTAAGTTCTCTTCCAACTTCGAACTGCCCGTCTTTGTACAAGCTACGGCAAATCCTGAGTCGGGACGTATGTATTTCCTCCTTGGATGTACGTTTAACTTCTGATTCCGAATTGATTTATAGGGTGTTATCTCTGGATGCAATCGCTATAGGGCACAAAAAAAGGGATACCGCTGTATCCCCAACCTTTAATAACCTTAAATCTAATACTATGAAAAACACGATGCAAAGGTACGCCACTTTGGCAAATCTGCAAGAATTGTGTGCGAAAACATTTCAAAAACAGTTGTTTTTATGATGTAAATCAATCGATGTGTTCGAAAACGTTCAAAAAAATTGTGCTCAACGTACGTTGAACGTAAGTCTTTTTAAGCAGGAAAATGCCGTTTATCGCAGAATTATCTCTATCTTCGCATCCGCTAAACAAACGAATCATTAAAATTAAACGAATAATTATGAAAAAGTATCTGATTAGCTGTCTGCTTCTGACCATGTCAGTAATGTGCGGAGCACAGAATGCAGGTGACATGTTTAAGGATTTCTCTGCATCGTACAATGGTAAGACAACCAAACTGAGCGACTATGTAGGCAAGGGCAAGTATGTCCTCGTTGACTTCTGGGCAAGTTGGTGTCCTCCATGTCGTCGAGAGATTCCAAACCTCATCGCGGTCTATAACAAGCACAAGGGTGATAAGTTCACAGTTCTTGGTGTTGCTACTTGGGACGAACCCGACAACACACTGAAAGCCATACAGGAACTCGGTATCAACTATCCACAGATGCTTAATGCTGGTAAGAATGGTTCCAATGCTTATGGTATTCAGAGCATTCCTGAAATCATCCTCTTCGCCCCCGACGGTAAGATAGTAGCTCGCAGACTCCGTGGCGAAGCTATTGAGAAGGAAGTTAGCCGCGCTCTGAGCGCTTCACAAGCAAAGAAAACTAAGAAAACGAAATGAAAGGAATAGTATTGGCAGGCGGTTCGGGAACCCGTCTCTACCCCATAACAAAGGGAGTGAGCAAACAGCTACTTCCTATCTTCGATAAACCGATGGTTTATTATCCCATCAGTGTCCTTATGCTTGCAGGCATTCGTGACATCCTGATTATATCCACTCCTTACGATCTTCCGGGTTTCCGTCGTCTCCTTGGCGATGGCAGCGACTACGGAGTACACTTCGAATATGCAGAGCAACCATCGCCCGACGGACTGGCACAGGCATTCATCATTGGTGAGAAGTTCGTAGGCAAGGACGACGTATGTCTCGTACTCGGTGATAATATCTTCCACGGACGAGGTTTTTCAGGTATGCTTCGCCAATGTGTTGCCGATGCAGCCAATGGTAAGGCAAACGTGTTCGGCTATTGGGTACAAGACCCTGAACGTTACGGTGTGGCAGAGTTCGACCGTGAGGGCAACTGTCTGAGCATCGAGGAGAAACCTGCAAAGCCAAAGTCCAACTATGCCGTTGTCGGACTTTACTTCTATCCCAATAAAGTGGTCGAAGTGGCAAAGAACATAAAGCCAAGTGCGCGTGGTGAACTGGAAATTACAACTGTCAATCAGGAGTTCCTCAACGAGAAGAACCTCAAGGTACAGCTTCTCGGACGTGGTTTCGCATGGCTTGATACCGGTACCCACGACTCTCTCTCCGAGGCAAGTACGTTTATCGAAGTGCTGGAGAAACGTACCGGTCTGAAGATAGCCTGTCTTGAAGGAATCGCTTACCATAAGGGTTGGATATCTACTGAGAAGCTTCGTCAGTTGGCTCAACCGATGATAAAGAACCAATACGGACAATACCTTATGAAACTTGCCGATACAAACTACTTCGGCGAAATAAAATAATAACCCTTATCCCTTAATCTTCCCTATGAAACATATCCTTTCGGTCATTGCTCTTTTTCTGATAGTAGTAGTTCCTGCATCGGCTCAGTATCGTGAGACAATAATCACTGATGCTCCGTTCCCCATGCAGCCTATCAAGGAATATATATTCCCTGAACGTGAGTTTCCCATCACGAAGTACGGAGCCAAGAGCGACGGCAAGACCCTCTGTACCAAAGCCTTCCAGAAAGCAATGGCAGCTTGCAGTAAGGCTGGAGGCGGCTATGTAGTCGTTCCTGCCGGCAAGTGGATTACAGGAGCCATACATTTCAAGTCCAACTGCAACCTCCGCCTCGAAGAAGGAGCCGTGGTTGAGTTTACCGACAATCCGAAAGACTACCTCCCTGCCGTTCATACCACATGGGAAGGAGTGGAGTGCTACAACTATTCGCCACTCGTCTATGCCTACGAATGTGAGAACATAGCAGTAAGTGGCAAGGGTAAGTTGGCTCCCCGCATGAAATATTGGAAGACGTGGTTCAACCGTCCTCCGTCACATGTTGAGGCTACACGCAAACTCTATACTTGGTGCTCCGAACTCTTCCCTATGGAACAGCGCCAGGTAGCTGACACTCTCAGTCGTATGCGTCCTCACCTCATACAGTTCAACCGTTGCAAGAATGTCCTGCTCGAAAACTTTGCCATCCGTGAAAGTCCATTCTGGACTATACATATATATATGTGCGACGGGGGTATAGCTCGCGGACTCGATGTCTATGCTCATGGTCACAACAACGACGGCATCGACATTGACATGACCAAGAACTTCCTTGTTGAAAACTGCACCTTCGACCAGGGTGACGATGCTGTAGTTATCAAGGCAGGACGCAATCAGGATGCTTGGCGGCTTGACTGCCCCACGGAGAACATAGTCATACGAAACTGTACCATCAAGAAGGGTCACACCTTGCTCGGCATCGGTTCCGAGCTCTCAGGCGGTATACGCAACGTATATATGACCAACTGTACAACCCCGGGTGAGGTGCTCCGTCTCTACTACGTTAAGACCAACCACCGTCGTGGTGGATTCGTTGAGAATATATGGCTTCGCGGAGCTAAGGTGCGCTATTGCAAAGAGGCTGTTGCTCTGGCCACCGACGTAGTCTATCAGTGGAAGGATTTTCCTGATTACGAGACTCGTCTAACAAAGATTCAGGGACTCCATGTCGAAGATGTCGAGGTTGACTCCTGCGAGACAGTCATAACCCTCAAGGGTGACAAGCGCCTGCCGGCACGTGACGTGACAATCAAGAATCTCCGTGTAGGCAAGTTCACAAAGCGCTTCTGCGAGATAGAAAACGTGGAAAATATCGAACTGTAAACAAATCACAATAAAGCCTTAATTGAGTTTAACGATAAAATAAAGCGCGAAACCTCCGCGTTATTTCATTAAATCGTAAAACCCAATTATTATGCTTATGAAAAAGAATAAACGGATTTCTTTCCTTTTGCTGACAGTTGGTATGCTTCTGCTTTCGGTATCATGTACCACAGGTAATGATTTATCCGACTACGACAATTCCCCATCAGAGGCTAATGACAATCCAGCCTTTGGTGCTACGGGGTCCACGACGGCAGCTGACGCTTCTGCATTAGAGATTGAATTCTATACGGCTACTTTCAGTGATACAGAGATAATTCCTACCGACGCTACGACTGAGGCATACAATGACTATATTGAAAACGATGCCGACTATGCGACAGGGTGGGCTAATACAATATACGTAACTTACGACGGGGCAAATGCTACTGTTGATGGCATTGCTGATGGTGATGCAGACTTTACTGTTTCAGTGAACGGAGCACATGTAACAATCACAGCCATGAAGAAGGCTCACTATGTTCTGAGTGGGTCATCCTCTGACGGTTCGCTTACCATCGATGGTGCAGAGAAAAAAGCATGGGTTACCCTCTGCGGACTTTCACTGACCAGTACCAGTGGTGCTGTTCTCAGTAAGACTACCGACAAGCGTCTCTATCTTGAGGTGACTGATGGAACTACCAATAGTATGACGGATGCTTCCGGCGACCACAAGGCTACAGTCTTCTCTGCTGGCAAACTTTCGGTTAGTGGCAGCGGAAACCTTACAGTTACTGGCAACGCAAAGAACTGCATACAGAGCAGTGATTACATACGTCTGCGTTCATATATCAACCTCACGCTCCGTGCCAATGCTAATAATGCACTCCGTGCCAACGATTCCATAGTTGTTGAGGGTGGTAGCATCAATGCTACGGTGGGTTCGGCAGGTAACAACGGACTCTCAGCCGACCTGCTCGTGAAGATAAACGGTGGAGTGCAGAACATAAATGTACAATCTACTGCCGGTAAGGGTATCTCGTCCGATGGGAACGTGGAAATTTGTGGCGGACGCCTCACCGTCATCACCTCGGGTGGCGGCACATGGGACTCTACCGACAATTCCACTTCTGCCTGCTCTGGAGTAAAAGCCGATGCCAACTACATACAGACCGGTGGCGAAGTGTATCTGAAAAGTACAGGTAGCGGAGGCAAGGGTATAAGTAGCGATGCCGAAACATATATATATAATGGTACGGTTCATATTGTAACTTCTGGCGGCAAATATACTTATGGCAACAGCAGTTCGTCAAACTATAGTTCGGCTCCCAAGGGTATAAAAGCAGATGGCAATCTGAATATCAGTGGTGGTGACATAGCAGTTGTGTCCACCTATCACGAGGGTATTGAAAGCAAAGGTACAATAACCATCTCCGACGGATATCTGTATGTGTCGGCAGGTGACGATGCCATCAACTCAGCCAGCACTTTTACAATTTCCGGAGGTACTGTAATGGGATATTCTACTGGTAACGACGGACTCGATGCTAATGGCAATTTCTATATAGCCGGCGGCAACGTGTATGCTATCGGACAGTCCTCTCCGGAAGTGGCTGTAGATGCTAATACCGAGGGCGGATATAAGCTCTATGTTACGGGTGGCAACATTGTGGCAATCGGTGGACTTGAGAGTGGTGCAAGTCTTTCTCAGACTTGCTATCAGGCATCTTCCTACAGCAAGAATACTTACTATGCACTTTACCGTGACGGTACGCTTGCCTATGCCTTCAAGGTACCTTCAGGCAACATGGGAAGCCCTATGGTAGTGTCCACATCTGGCACTCCGTCCCTCAGTTCCGGTGTTACAGTTAGCGGCACTCCCTTCTGGATTGGTTATGGTATTAGCACAGCCTCTGGCGGCACCTCTGTCAGTCTCTCGTCCTACACAGGCGGCAGTAACATGGGTGGTGGAAATGCTCCAGGCGGAGGAGCTGGTCGTCGTTGGTGAGACGTCAATTTAACTTCCATTTTAACTTCCACTTAATATTCCATTTTAACTCCAATTTAAATACAACAACAATGAAAAAAGCAATTTTGAAAGTAGCATTTGCTACATCCTTGGCATTCATCATGCCATCAGTATCTAACGCACAACTTGACAACATTCTCAAAAGTGTCGCAGGCACAGCGGTAAGTAAGGCAACAGGCAATAGCTCCACTGCTTCGACAATTACAAACGTCGTTACCACACTCCTTGGTACCAGCAAAGTGACAGAAAAGAGTATCATCGGCACATGGACCTATCAGGAACCGTGTATCGCTGCAGAGTCGTCTAATGTCCTCTCACAGGCAGCAGCTGCAGCAGCTGTATCGAAGGCTCAGAGCGAACTTTCGAACGCACTCCTCAAGGCAGGAGTTAAGGCAGGAGCCATGAAGATTACTTTTGCAGAGGGTGGTAAGGCGACCATCCTGCTGGGCAAGAAAAAGGTGGCAGCTACCTATAAACTCGACGGTAGCGACCTTCATCTCACACTTACCAGTGTAAAGAAGACAATCAAAATGAATTGTAAACTTTCTGCCGGCAAACTCCAGCTTGCCATGAAGGCTGACAAACTGCTTACACTCGTCAACACCGTTTCTTCTACGGCTGCTGCAGCAAGCACATCACTTGCTACACTCAACACTCTCCTGAAGAATGTTGACGGACTCTACGTAGGACTTCAGTTCACCAAGTAACTCCTTGCCCTTAGTCCTTCCAAGGGCATAGACGCGTCGCATGTCGGCTTCGTTCTGACACGTGCGACTTATATTCAAAGGTTCATCAGGGTAGATGAGTAGGGCGTTTCCCTTAGCCTCCTCTTCCTTGATGAATTCTTTTTGGCGGTTGTACATCTCGTGTCTCCTAGCCATCATCTCAGCCACCTTCGGATACTTCCTCATCAACAGACGGAATAGGATAGGGAGTTTCGAAGGTTTCTTTCTGTACTCCTCGGGTTGGGTAAGGATGACGATATTACGTTCCCATCCCTGGCTTTGGGCGTATCGCAAAGGAATACTATCTACGATGCCTCCGTCCAGCAGCATCCTGCCTTCCAACTCAACAGGAGTTGAAACCAAAGGCATCGACGATGAGGCTCTTATCCATTCCAGTCCATCATAGTCCATCTCCTCTATCTGCTTATATACAGGTTCACCGGTCACGATATCCGTACATACCACATGAAACTCCGTGGGGTCTTGGGCAAAGGCATCCCTGTCGAATACGTCTATCTCCATCGGTAGTGTGTGGTACGCAAACTCTGGGTCGAGCAGATTCTTTGTTCTCAGCAGCGTCCGTAAGCCCATATACCGTGGCTCGTCCTTCATGGCAATGTTATACCTGAGGACCCTCCCTGGTTGGTGCGATTTATAATTACACCCGAAGCAGGCACCGGCTGACACACCTACTATGCCGTCAACCCGGATACCTGCTTCGAACATTACATCAGCGACTCCCATCGTGAAGAGACCTCTCATCCCTCCACCTTCAAGTACGAGTCCGATTTTTGTTTTTGTCATTTTGTTGCACCGCCAAGAGCGATGTAGAGAGCTATAACTGCTTGAGCACCGTCGTACATATTCTCTGCTTCATCGAGTTGTGCAGAGAGGAGGCTTTCCTGTGCGGTGAGTACCTCGAGATAACTTGCCTTACCGTTGTCCATAAGTTCGTGAGTACCTACGAATGCGTCGTTGAGAACCTCGACCTGACGACGATAATAGTAGAATTTCTCGCGAGCTGCAGTACAGTCGGCTATGGCTTCGTTGACGTCGTTACCTGCATCGATGATAGCCTGTACGTATTGCTTCTTCAGTTTCTCTTCAGTCAGCTTTGCTATCTTGAGGTTGGCAGAGAGTTTGCCGCGCTGGAAGATAGGCTGAGTGAGAGAACCGAGAGCCTCAAACAGAAGTTTACCAGGATTAGTAATCACGCCGCCTCCGCTGTTAGTCCATCCGAGAGCACCTGAAAGGGTGAGGGAAGGATAGAAGGCAGAGCGGGCAGCCTGAGTGTTGTAGAATGCCTCTTCCATTTCGAAGTTGAGCAGACGAATGTCGGGACGGAGTTCGAGCATCTGAGCAGGTACGCCGATAGTAAGGAACTTGGTGTCGAACATGCGCTGACCTGTATTCCCTGCTGCTTCTGGATGGTGAAGTGCTGAGCTGCCCCAATAGCTGCGTTCGATGTGCTGTGGGGTGATGCCAAGAAGACTGCAGATTTCGTTCTCTGTTGAGCGTATGCTGCGCTTTGTGTCAACAATCTGTGTCTTTACACTAAGGTAAGAGGCCTCCATCTGATTGACGGCTGTGCTATACGCTTTACCGTTTTCGAAGAGTGATTTCTCCATCTCGAGTGAGGCTTTCCACAGACTGTCGGTCATGAGAAGGATTTCCAGTTCACGGTCGAGCAACTGCAGCAAGTAGTATTGTTGTGCTGTGATGGAAATGAGGTTGGCACGGGTGCTTTCCTCTGATACCTGCGACTGGAAGAGAATTGCTTTTGCAGCACGTTTCTTGTTAGTCAGTGAACCGAACAGGTCAACGTCCCATGACATCTTGAGCTGTAGGTTATAGGTCTTTGACCAAGGGTTGCTATCGAACTTGGACAGACTGCCCTGCGGTGCGAAGGATAATGACGGCAGGTATGCCAGACGTGCCGACTTCAGCGATGCTTCGCTTTTCTGGATGGCGATGCGGGCTGCGAAGAGGTCGGTGTTGTTGGCAAGTACCTGTTCGATGAGTTGCTGGAGCTGCGGGTCGGTGAAGAATTCACGCCATGACAACTGAGCCAGAGATTGATTGCCTGTGGCATTCGCTACGTCTTGGTGACTACCAAAGAGGTTCTCGGGTATCTCTGTTTTCTGCTCGTATTTGTTGTATATGCCGCAGCCAGAGAGCATTGTGCCTGCTGCTACGGCTATGAGGATATTTCTAAGTTTTCTCATATTTATGTATAATGAATTATGCGATATGGTTATGAATTCTTTCCTTGGAATCTCTCGTGGAGCTTCTGGAACATGATGAAGAATGCAGGCACTACGAAGAGTAGGGCGATGGTTCCTACGCTCATACCACCAACGACACCTACGGCAAGGGCACGGTTACCATTGGCACCGGCACCACCTTCGATGATAAGTGGAATCATACCTGCAATCATGGTGAGAACTGTCATGAGGATTGGACGCAGACGCTCTTTGCAGGCTTCGAAGGCAGCTTCTGTGATGCCCATGCCTCCCTTGCGGTTTTCACTAGCTACCTCGGTAATCAGGATGGCAGTCTTAGCCAACAGACCGATAAGCATGACGACACCCGTCTGCAGGTAGATATTGTTCTGCATACCTGGTATGCCAAACAGTGATACCAACCAGGTGACACCGAAGGCACCCAGCAATCCGAATGGTACGCTGAGCAGGACTGCCATAGGTACGAACCATGAGTTGTACAGAGAGCCCAGAATCAGGTAGATGAGGATGGCACAGATGCAGTAGATAATGGTGGTTGTGTTGGAACCAGCCTGCTCGGCAACCTCACGCGACATATTGCTGTACTCGTATGTAGCGGTGGTAGGCATCTCCTGACGGAATACCTCGGCAATGACCTGCTGGACTTCACCTTCGCTGTAGCCGTTGGCAGGCACTACCTGACACTGAATACTCGAGAAGAGGTTGAAGTGCTGGTTGTTCGACGGTCCTACAATCTCCTTCAGCGAAATAAACTGAGAGAGGGGAGACATCTTTCCATTGCTTGTCTTTACGAAAACATTATTGAGCGACGTAGGGTCGAGACGGTATTCGGGGGCTGCAGCAGTCCACAACTGATATACCTTACCGAACTGGTTGTAGTTGGCAATGTACGAGCCACTATAGTAGTTGCCGAGTGTGCCAAGTACGTCCTTTGGTGTCAAGCCTGAACGGCTGCACTGGGCAGCGTCCACGTCAACACGGTACTTCGGGAATTTCTCTGAATATGTGGACATGGCTACACTGACTTCCTTTCGTTCCATCAGCTTGGCCAGGAAGTTGTCGGTCTTCTTGGAGAACTCTGACAGGTCGCCGTCGGTGGGGTCTTCCACTACGAGGTTTACGTTATTGCTAGTACCATAGCCCGGAATCTGAGGCAGCTGGAATGGGATGACCGTCGCATTCTTGATGTCCTGACACGCTATGGCTAAACGATACAATACCAATTCGATGTAGTGGTTGAAGCCTGGACGCTCCTCCCAGTTCTTCAGACGGATAATGAACGAACCATAGCTGGAACCATAGCCCGAAATCATACCGTAGCCACTTACCATGGCGTAGCTCTCCAGTTCAGGAATCTCCTTGACTTTTTCCTCCACCTGTTTCAGCAGTTCGTTAGTCTGCGCCAGCGTATAACCTTCCGGAGCATCCACCTCAGCCATGAAGATACCCTGGTCTTCCTGTGGCACGAGACCCGAAGGCAGACTCTTCATAGCGAACACGAGCAGCACGGCTGCAACAACCAGCAGTCCACACGCCCATACAGGACGCTTGATGAACTTCTGCACACCCTTGGCGTATTTGCCCAGTATGGCGTTGTAGCTGGCGTCGTATGCCATTTTAGTATAGTATGTAAGCCCCTTGCCTTCCTTCTTGCCTTCCGTCACTCTCAGCATGATGGCACAGAGGGCAGGACAGGTGGTCAGCGCCTGCAGACAGGACAGACCTACGGCTGAGGCGATGGTGATACCGAACTGAGTGAAGAATGTACCTGAGGTACCACTCATGAAGGTAACGGGGATGAACACCGCCATGAAGACAAGCGTACACGAGAATACCGCCATTGATACTTCGCTCATGGCTTGGCGTGTAGCCTCCTTGGCATCGGTCATACCGCCCTCAATCTTTGCCATTACAGCCTCGACGACAACGATGGCATCATCCACAACGGTACCGATGGCAAGTACCAATGCGAAGAGTGTCAACAGGTTCAGCGAGAAGCCTGCCAGCGTGACAACCATAAAGGTACCCATCAGCGAGACGACAATGGATATCGACGGGATGATTGTTGCCTTGATGTTCTGCAGGAAGAAGAACACCACCAGGATGACCAGGATGATGGCGATAATAAGTGTCTCTACCACATTACCGATGGCAGCGAAGAGGAAGTCGTCGGTGTTCTGCAGGGTGACGAACTCCAGTCCGTCAGGCATTGTTTCCTTCAATTCCTCGCACATCTGGTCGATGCGGGCATTCACCTCTGTAGCATTGGAACCAGGAGACTGGAAGACCAGCATGAAGGAACCCGGCTGACCGTTGATGTTAGAGATGTAGCTGTAGCTCTGTGCACCAATCTCCACTTCTGCCACGTCTCTCAGGTACAGTACGTGACCGCCCTCGGTAGTCTTGAGAACGATTTCATTGAACTCTTCAATCTCTTTCAGTGTACCCTTGTACTCCATCGAGTACTTGTATTTGTTGTTCGACTGCTCGCCGAAGCTACCCACAGAGGTAACGAAACTCTGGCTGGTGATGGCAGTGCTGACATCGTCGGGAGTCAGGCCGTACTGAGCCATCACGTCGGGCTTCATCCACACACGCAGGGCATAGGTATTACCCAATGCCATCACACTACCCACACCAAAGATACGCTGCATACGAGGCTTGATGTTAATATCTACATAGTTCGACACGAAGTCGTCGCTGTACTTGCCGTTAGTACATTGAATACCGATGATACGCAGAATACTGTTCTGTCGCTTCGTCGTCTCTATACCTACATTGATAACAGCGGAAGGCAGCTGCGACTGAGCCTTCGACACACGGTTCTGTACGTTCACCGTCGCAATGTCGGGGTCAACGCCCTGCTTGAAATACACGTCGATGCTTACATTACCCGATGAGGTGGCCTTCGATACCATATAGTCCATACCGTCCACACCGTTGATACTCTCTTCCAAAGGTGAGATGACCGACTGGATTATAGTCTTGGGGTCGGCACCGCTATAGGTGGTTGAGACCTCTACCTGAGGCGGAGCAATGTTTGGATATTGCTCGATGGGCAGCGAGTTCATACATATGAATCCCACCAGCGCCAGTACAATCGAGATGGCGCATGCCATCACATATCTGTTAATGAATATATTGTTCTTCATAATTGTCAACTTTCAACTATCAACTTTCAACTATTTCTCGGGTTCCTCGGGGAAGAGAACTTTCTGACCCTCACGTACGTTGTTTGCTCCTACGGTAACGATTCTGTCACCGACGTTCAGACCGCTTGTAACGATGTAGTCCTCGCCGTTGCCAATATCTTCCGTTGTAACCTCGATAGCTGTTGCCGTACTGTCTGCCAGTACCTTATATACCTGCTGCTTGTCCTGCAACTTGACTACAGACACTTGTGGAATGACAATCACGTCCTCTCTTGTTGTTGGCAATACGACAGTACCCTGAATGCCCGACATGAGCTGTCCGTCGGGATTGGGGAAAGAAGCCTTGACAGCAATCGTACCGGTAACGGGATTTACCACACCGGTCAGACTGGAGATTCTTCCCTTGTGCTTATACTCTGTTCCGTTCTTCATAACGAACGTAACTTCGGGCATCTCGTCCATATATTTTTTCTTGTCTGAAGCCTTGGTTCCTTCCGAAACCATTGTTTCAATGAGTGACTCCGTCACTGAGAACTCAGCATCCATAGTGGTGTTGCCGCTAAGAGTGGTCAGGTATGTAGAGGTTGAAACCTGGTCGCCCATACGTACCGGTATCTCACCGATAAGACCTGTTACAGGTGCTGTGATAGTGCAGAACCCGAGGTCCACCCTTGCACGGTCCACCTTTGCGCGTGCCTGTGCTACATTGGCCTGAGCCTGCATATAGTCGTTGTAGGCATCGTCGAGCAGGTATTTGCTGATAATCTTTTTGTCATAGAGGTTCTTGCTTGATTCGTATTCCAACTTTGCATTGCTCTCGCTTGCCAGAGCTGCATAGAGGTTAGCCTGAGCATTCTCGAGGTCGAGTTGTGCGTTGCGCTGGTCGATAACGAACAGAGTCTGCCCTTTGGTTACCCTCTGACCCTCAACCACGCATATCTGCATAAGCTGTCCGCTTACCTGCGGGGTGATGGTGACGTCGGTCTTACCCTTCATCTTTGCACTGAACTTAATAGGTACTTCGATTGTTGACTTTTCAGCTGTCAGAGTCTCGAACGAAGTCTGTTTTACCTGTGGCATATCTACGCCACAAGATGTCACGAGGACAAGCATTCCTAGAAAACCAGTCCTTAGCATTGAAAATTTTCCTTTCATTTTAGTCTTTTTATAAAAATAGCTAGTATATTTGCAAAATCGTGCAAAAATACACATAATTTATAACACGCAAAAGAATTCTACAAAAAAAATGGATTATCTCCCCAGCGACCCTGTGATGTTGCTATCCTCAATCAATATGCTGTTGCGCGACGACGAGTTCGACTCGCTCGAAGACCTCTGTGCTTATTTCGACCGCGACGTCGCAGAAATCACTCAGATTCTCCTCGACGCCGGGTATGAATACAATCAGCAGCAGCGTCAGTTTCGTACTATGTAGTAAAACTTTAATAAATTTATGTCAATATAATGAATATCAGTATGAAAGCTACGTGTGACTTCATATCGCGTTGGATGGGAGTGCTCGTGCTTCTGGTGGCAACCGTTGCACTTCTTCAGCCCTCCTCCTTCCTGTGGATAGACACAAAAGCCATCAACCCCATGCTCGGACTCATCATGTTCGGAATGGGACTCACCCTCTCTCCCCAGGACTTCCATGTCGTCCTCTCCCGTCCCAAGGATATCATCATCGGCTGCTTTGCTCAGTTCTTCGTCATGCCGTCGCTTGCCATCCTGCTCTCGTTACTCTTCTCCCTGCCCAAGGAACTGGCACTCGGAGTCATCCTCGTCGGTTGTTGTCCGGGTGGTACGGCATCCAACGTCATCACCTATCTGGCAAAGGGCGACCTCGCACTTTCCGTCGGTATGACGGCTACATCCACACTCCTGGCTCCGCTGCTCACCCCCTTTCTCGTGTGGCTCCTTGCTGGTACGATGGTCGATGTCGATACCGTAGGTATGCTCCTCAGCATAGTCTATGTCGTCATCGCCCCGATTATCGTCGGACTCCTCTGTCAGCAATTCCTGCCTCGCTTCACGAATAGGGTAGTGCCATACCTGCCGGCCTTCTCATCCTTGATGATAGCAATAGTTGTTGGCGTAATCGTTTCCCACAATGCCGACCGTCTCCTTGTCGGCGGAGTGCTTATCATCATCGTCGTTGTGCTCCACAACCTGCTCGGACTTTCCGTCGGATGGCTCGCCGGACGACTGCTCCGCCTTCCGCATCCCAAGCGTGTGGCTATAAGCATCGAAGTCGGCATGCAGAACTCCGGACTCGCTTCCTCCCTGGCAGTTACCCACTTCGCAGCCTATCCTATGGCTGCCATTCCCGGTGCCATCTTCAGCGTATGGCACAACATCAGCGGAGCACTCGCAGCCCGATTCTTTAACCATTAAACTCTTGGGCGCCCCTAATTTTTACGATATAACGATATATCGACATGTCGACATAACGAAGGGCGCCTTCTTTAACCTTTATATAATGAAAAGAATTTTATCCTATTTTACAGCCTTGGCAGCAGTAATGACTGCTTCTGCACAAACTCCCACCATTTCTCGTGCCGACGTGCAGATTCTTCCACTCGTTCAGAACATCACCGCCTACGAAGGCACAACCCTTGCAGGCGACTGGCACTACATAGTCGATGTGCAGGAAGAGGGCTATTACGACTACCGCATGAAACCCACACCATGGGGCTTCTTCCTCAATGCCAAGCCGCAGCGCCCTGAAGACCTCATCGAGTACGACTTCGATAAGGCGCCTACCATGAAGGTGCCTGGCGACTGGAATACCCAAGACCCCCGTCTCTTCTTCTACGAGGGTACGGTGTGGTTCAAGACCAGTTTTCTGGCAGTTCCCATGACCGACTACCGCACGCTGCTCTACTTCGGAGCCGTCAACTACGACTGCCGCGTGTGGCTCAACGGTAAGGAAGTCGGACACCACGTGGGTGGATTCACACCATTCAACTTCGACGTCAGCGACCTCCTGCGCGAGGGCGAGAACACACTCATCGTCAAAGTCGATAACAAACGCCATGCTTCAGCCGTTCCCACACAGATATTTGACTGGTGGAACTATGGAGGCATCACACGCGACGTCCGTCTCGTCAAGCTCACCCCCGTCTATCTTCAGGACTACAGCCTCGCGCTCACCCCGGGCAATACAAAAAGCCTTACCTTCAGTGCCCGTCTCAACAGCTGCGAGCCCGACCACAGCGTCACTCTCGCCATTCCCGAACTGAAGGTGAAAAAGACCGTTAAGACCGATGCCGAAGGCAAAGTATCTTTTGGCGTGAAGGCAAAGCCGCAGCTCTGGTCGCCCGACAATCCCAAACTCTATCAGGTACAGATATCGCTCGACGGTGCCACCTATGCCGACGAAATCGGATTCCGCACCATCGAGACTCGCGACAAGCAGATACTGCTCAACGGCAAACCCGTATTCCTGAAAGGCATCTGCATCCATGAGGAGAAACCAAACGGAGGCGGTCGTGCCAACTCCGTCGAGGATGCCCGCACACTCCTCTCGTGGGCAAAGGAACTGGGTTGCAACTTCGTGCGTCTTGCCCACTACCCGCACAGCGAGAACATGGTACGCGAAGCCGAGCGCATGGGCATCATGGTATGGTCAGAGATACCCTGCTACTGGACTATCGACTGGACCAACCCCGTGACCTACCGCAACGCACAGAGCCAGCTCACCGACATGATACTGCGCGACCACAACCGTGCCAACGTCATCATCTGGTCCATAGCCAACGAGACACCGCACTCTCCCGAGCGCGACCAGTTCCTCGGCAACCTTGCCAAGTACGCCCGCACACTCGACTCCTCACGACTCATCTCCATGGCAATGGAGGTGACCAGTGCCTCCAACTACCTCAACCGGCTCTCCGACAACATGAACCAATACGTCGATGTAGTCAGCTTCAACCAGTACGTAGGCTGGTATCGCGATGTCAACGACGCCCCCAAGATGCGATGGGAGATACCATACAACAAACCCGTCATCATCAGCGAGTTCGGAGGCGGAGCCAAATACGGCTACCACGGAGCCAAGAACCAGCGCTGGACAGAAGAATTCCAGGAAAACCTCTACATCGAGAACCTTGCCATGCTCGACAAGATAGACGGACTCTCCGGCACCACCCCCTGGATACTGAAAGACTTCCGTTCTCCCCGCCGCGTACTCCCTGGCATTCAGGACTACTACAACATGAAAGGACTCATGAGCGACAAAGGCGAAAAGAAACGTGCCTTCTACATCCTCAAGCAGTGGTACGAAAACAAATAAACAGATACAAACAAAGAAAAGTGTTGTAAAGTAAAATATAAGTAAAGCCTCGCAATTAGTTGCGGGGCTTTACTCATTTCCTATATTTTCTGATTGTCAGAAGATTTTGTAGGCAACGCGAACTGAGAGGTTGGGCCATGCTTTCAGCCATGAGAGGGCGCCGGTGATGCCGCTGTTGCTGCCTGACGATTTGATTTCTGTGTCGTTGTTGAGCAGGAATCTGGGTGTGCCCCAGAAGAGGAGACCAAGGTCAACGGCTACGCTGACACGATGGTTCTTGGCAAGGTGCTGACCGAAGCCGATGCCGAGGTAGGGCTTGACGGCGTTGGTCTTCATGCGTACGTCGATGTTTCCTTCTTCGTCGGCTGTGAATACGTAGTCGCCGAATTTAAGTCCGATGGGCGGATAGTTGGTGTGGAAGAGACGGTTGTAGTCTTCCACTTTCTGATTGGCATCGTAGAGGAAGCCGAGGGCTCCGTCGTTGGTGTTCTGGAAGTGGAGGAAGGTCTGGCTGCCGAAGAAGAGTCCGGCAGAGAAGTAGAACATCTGGTTTTTGAACGGGTGTACTTCGCCAAGGATGAAGAAGTTCCAGAGTCGGGGTTTGATTTGGAGTTCTACCTTATCTACCATTTTTGAACGGCGTACGGCATCGTCTTCAACCATACTGGTCTCGGTGATTTCGGAGGCGGTGTTGATGGCCTTGAAGTTGATGTTGCCTATGGTCCAGGCGGAGAAGCCGGCACGAACGGTAACTATCTTGCATACTGGCATGGCTGCGTCGATGCCGAAGCCTGAGAGTCCGGTGGAAAGACCTACGGAGAGGTGGTTGAACAGGCCGTCCTCGGCACGTAACTTTTCGGCACGCTGGGCGTCAGCCGCTGTGGCCGTAAATATAATCGCAAGGAGTATGATGAGTCTGTGAATATTGTGTTTCATATCTGTAGCCGTTAGTTGTTATTTGAAGTATTTTTCGTTTGACTTGATGAGCAGGTTGGTGAGCGACTGGCTCAGCGGACGGATGCCATAGAGGTAGTCGCTGGTGTAGGGTGTGCCTCCGTTGACGATGCCGTGGATGTAGTCGTGGCAAGCCATGTCCATTGGCATGATGCCTACGGTGCCGGCGTTCTGAATCAGGTTTTCGATAACCAACGGATGGATGATGGCTGCATTGGTGACGTAGCCGCGTGGCGATACTTCGGTATAAGCTGATGTGTGGTTTATAATCCAAGTGTCTTTGTCGGCTGCGATTTCGGCACGTGCATCTGTCATCATGTCTTTGACGGTCTGCTTCTTGTTGTCCAGACGTTTCTGCTTGTTGGTCTTGAAGTAGTCCTGTACGAAGAGTGTTGCGTCGGGAGCAGGGGTGGAAGAGGTGGAAGAGGTGTTGGTGACTTTGTAGATGCCGCAATCGCGCTGAGCTGTAGGGTTGAGATTTTCATCTATGTCGGCATCTTCGTCGGTCCATGTGCAGTAAACGGCAGGGTAAGTCGGATCAGAAGATTTCTGTGCGGGCAGGTTGAAGCGGCTCAGCAACAGTATCTTTCCGCGCATGTCGGCAACTGTGATTCCGGGCTGCCAGCTGGCGCTGGTGACGAAGAGTGTGGCATATTTGGTTTTTTGTAACACCTTGTCGAGAAGGTTAATCCATTCGCTCTGGTTCTCGAGTCCGTTGTCGGCTTGCAGCTTGACGATGAAGAATTCGGACTTGTGGGCGTTCAGGTAGCTTTGCATCTGGTCGAGTGCCTCTTCGAGGGTTACGTTGATTTCGCTGATGCCGTGTGCCAGACGCAGGATTTTCTTTTCTTTCGGGTCGGTCTGCAGTGTGTCGATGCTCACTACGGGACGTATGTCGAAGAAACGTATGCCGTTTTCCATCTGCTCCTGAAACGTTGCTACCTGGCTGATGGCTGTGGCATTGAAGATGTATTCGAGGGTAGGCTGGTAGAATCCCATGCCTGTCATGGTGTCGTGGGTGCCCGGAATGCTCAGATGGCACACCTTCGTGTTGTCTTTAATCATGCTCAGCCAGTCGGAGATTGGTGTGGT
Organism: uncultured Bacteroidaceae bacterium; assembly: GCA_905233285.1. Classification (GTDB taxonomy): domain Bacteria; phylum Bacteroidota; class Bacteroidia; order Bacteroidales; family Bacteroidaceae; genus Minthosoma. The sequence goes on along the minus strand of CAJODY010000005.1, from coordinate 16,931 downwards.
TAGGTTGTATTCATGGACGATGGTGTCCTGATAGCCCTCAGAGAAGATGAACGGTGAGTTGAGGGAGGTCTTTTCGTCATAGGCTGCATCAATGTCCTCCGGCTCGCAACTGTTCATTGCCAGCATGGCTGTCATAGCCATGAATGCATACATTAGTTTTCTCTTCATAGAATTTTGTGTTTAAGGTTGTTGAGTATCGTTTTAGTATTTTGACTTATTTAATGCAAAGTTATAGAGAATCTTATAAAAAGCAAAACTTGTGTTAATATTTTTTAATCTGTATCGGAAATGATGTGCAGATCGCGCTGTGGGAACGGAATCGAGATGCCTGCAGCGTTGAGTGCGTTGTACATTACTTCGGGTGCGCGGTCGGCATATGCGATGCGCTCGGCTGCCAGGATGTATTGCTTGACGATGATATCAACACCGCTGTCGCCAAATTCTCCAAATACAACATAAATACCTTTATGAGGCTCAACGATTTCGCGTCCGTAGGCATCTTTGGTGCGCATGACCTGCAATGCCTCCACGAGGACTTCGCGTGCTTGCTGCAAGTCGGTTCCGTAGGCCACGCTGACATGCAGTTTGAGGAGCTCGTAGGAGTCGCTCTTGGTTAGGTTTGTGAAACTCTTGGCAAACAAATCGGAGTTGAGGAAGGATACGGTGACGCCGTCGATGGTCTCGACTTGTGTGCTCTGGTAATTGATGTCGGTGACGGCACCACGCACGCCGTCGCACTCAATCCAGTCGCCAACTCTCAAGCGTCCGCCCATGAGCTGGATGCCGTAAACAAAGTTGTTGATGATGTCCTTCAGCGCAATACCGATACCGGCTGACAGACCTCCTGCGATAAGTCCCAGCGAACTGGTGGGTACTCGCAGGGTGATGATGAAGATGTAGATGTAAACAAACCAGATGAATACGCTGATGAGGCTGTTGCCCAACGAGAGGTTTATCTCATTGTTGCGGATGGTCTTCCGGTTATACTTGCGTAGGAAACGGTTATACTGGAACTGCTGCCAGATGGGGTGGATGGCTTTGTTCAGGTAGCGGAACACGAAGAAGAGTGCCGCAAGCAACAACAGGTCATACAGAGACATCCTGAATCCGTCCACTCCGTTATGCTGGATGAAAGGCTCTACGAAAATCTGACGGTACAAGTCGTTGAACTCGAAGATATTCAAAGCCCATCGGATACACAGAGGGAAGGATGCCAGCACCATCAGTGGAACGACGACATCATGTATCAGGTCGTAGAACCATGTGGCGAAAAACAGCAGGCTATCCTTGGCAGCACCCAACAAATAGGAAACCTGTGCCCTGTAGTCAGCCACTAGCTTGTCGAGACGGCTCTTTTTGTACCATATCAGCAGATGCCATACGGAGACGATGATGAGGATGGCAGTCAAAAGGAAATACCACCACACCAGGATGATGAGTGCAAAGAAGATGTAACCAGCCCAACTAATCAACATGGCAATGGTGGTTACCGCTAACGAACACCAGCCGATGATGGCATCGGGCTTGTCCGTCTTTCCGCTCCGTTGCAGGTTGGATATAAACTGCCACACCGCCATGAAGAGCAGGAGCGGTGGGAAGATGAAGTTCAGAAAGGCGTTGGGCAGGAAAAGCACACGGCAACTGATGACGAAGATGGCGGTAAAAATCGTGGGCAGGTAGTTTCGGATGCCATGTCTGAGTTTGTCGGGTTTCAAGCGGATGAGCTGCGCCGTCGTAATGGCCATGAGTAGCCAGATGAAGGTGTGCATCAGAGCGATAGCCTTTTCCGTCCTGTCGTCGGCAGAGGTCTCATAACTGAGGAATATAAACAGGATACAACCCAAGAGAAGGGCAATATACCGTTTCTGTTCCTTTGCTACTTTACGGCTCAACGGTTTGACGAACCGGTAAGCAGGAAGCATCAGCAGCGCGGCAATGCCCCACAGGATGAAGAAGGTAATGATGTAAACTACTATATAGAACAGCGTTGCCGAGTTTATGATGCGGCTGTCCTTTATCGACGATTCGTCTTCGGTTGCCAGTTGATCGAGAAAATCCGATGCGAACCGCTCTCTTATCGCAATCTTAGCTTGTCGCCAATAAGCTCCGGGATTCATCAGGATTTGTATCCAGGGTATCTGACCTTCCACGAACACGTTGCGCTGCAGGAACTTGTAGTATTCCTGTGCATAGTCGTTCGACTCCTTCATGCGCAACCATGCCTCGATGTAGTAGGTACTGTCGGCCATGACGATGTCGCGCGTCTGTGCATAGATAGTCAGCAGTCGGGAAGCATAGAAGAGGCACGAGTCGCGTTCCATCTGACCTTTTTCGCTCAAGACGAACGGCGAAGTACTTGCCACATCTGTCGTGTCCTGAGCTGCGCCGGATTCCTCAGCGGCTTTCTCCTGCCCAGCCTTGAGACTGGCATTGCGCGGCAGACGGGCACCTGTCGTATCGGTATTGCCGGCAAGACTGTCTCCAGCCAGCGAATCAAGTGCTACTATAGCCAATAGAAGATCAGCCTGCTCATTGAGATCCTGCTCCAGGAGACTTTCGTTGTTCACCAAGTGAGCATCCAACGAGTCGTTGTGATAGGCAAGGCTGTCTGGCACCAAGTCCACTTCCTTCAACTCGGGCGGGAGTCGTCGGAGCGACTCTATCAGTCGGGCACAGCGCTCGATTTCGATGTTCAGCTTCGTCACGATGCGGTCGTAAGGGGTGCGATTTCTGTTGAAGTCTCCGTACTCTTTGGTCACCCGCTCCAAAGCATAAATGATATCGAAGGTATAATCCTGCTTCTGGGAATACAGCATCAGCGATTGGTCATTGCATTTCTTGGCAATCTTCACCATCTGTTGGTGCTGCTGGTCGTAATACGCCTTCAATTCGTATTGCGTCTGAGCAATCTGGTGGTAATCGTGACTTAATTCACGCCGCAGATTTGCTAACGTGGCATCCAAGTTCATACCCGTAAAGACGGCCAAGGCTGGCATTGCTATGACCACCAATGCCACAAGAATACAATATACTTTTCGCTTTATCATAGTGTTTTTATTATATTAAGGTTATGTTTGTCGGGAAAAACCCGATGGCAAAGGTAGTAATAATATCCAGAAATCGGCAAATGGGCGGGAAGATTTTTCTGAATAATAATAAAAAATGAATTTATTTTGTACATATCTCGCTTATCCGTATCTTCGCAGCGCTATTCCAATTTTTATTATAAAATGTCACAGCTTGAACCTCTCATTTCCGACCTTGCGCTGATTCTTATCTGTGCCGGTGTCATGACTCTTCTGTTCAAGAGCCTGAAACAGCCCATCGTTCTGGGCTATATCGTAGCGGGCTTCCTCGCCTCACCAAACATGCCTTATATGCCTAGTGTCACTGACGGACATAGCGTACACGTATGGAGCGATATAGGTGTCATCTTCCTGCTGTTCGCCCTCGGACTGGAGTTTTCGTTCAGGAAAATCCTGAAGATGGGTGCGGCTCCAATCATTGCTGCCTTAGCCATTATCCTCGGTATGATGTATGTGGGTTCGCTCACCGGTCACCTGTTTGGGTGGAGCGATATGAACAGTCTGTATCTGGGTGGTATGCTGGCTATGTCGTCAACTACGATTATCTTCAAGGCCTTCGACGATATGGGGTTGGGAAAGGAACGTTTCTCGTCACTTGTGCTCAGTGTGCTCATCATCGAGGATATCCTTGCCATCGTGCTGATGGTGATGCTCTCGACTGTGGCAGTCAGCAAGGAGTTTGAGGGTACGCAGATGCTTACGTCCATCCTGAAGTTGGGATTCTTCCTGGTTCTGTGGTTCGTGGTGGGCATTTACCTCATTCCTATCCTCCTGAAGAAGGTGAAGCCGTTGATGAACAATGAGACGCTGCTCATCACGGCCCTTGCCCTCTGCTTCGGCATGGTGGTGTTTGCCTCTGCTGTAGGCTTCTCTGCTGCGTTCGGTGCTTTCGTCATGGGTAGTATCCTGAGCGAGACGGTAGCGGCACAGAAGATAGAGCATCTGGTCAACCCCGTAAAGAATCTTTTCGGTGCCATCTTCTTCGTGTCTGTCGGAATGATGGTCGATGTGAATCTCATCATCGAGTATATAGTACCTATCCTGTGTATCGTTGCTGCCATCATGGTGGGTCATACGCTGCTGAGTACAGGTGCTTTCCTTATCTCAGGTCAGAGTCTGAAGACTTCCATGCGCTGTTCGTTCTCGCTGACACAGATTGGTGAGTTCGCTTTCATCATTGCCAGTCTGGGCACATCGCTGCATGTCACCAGCGATTTCCTTTATCCCATCGTCGTCGCTGTGTCTGTCTTTACAACATTCACCACGCCTTATATGATTCGTCTGGCAGAACCTGCCTACAATGTGGTGTCGCGTGTGCTGCCTGCCAAGTGGATTGCCAGGCTGGAGCGCAACGCTACTGAAAACGAGGAAGAAAAAGAGACGAACGAGATGCGTCAGATGTGGCACGCAGAACTGAAGAGAGCCGTTTTCATGATACTTATCACCAGTGTGCTCTGCGTGGCAGTCATTGCACTTATGTATCATTACGGTGCACCGCTGATTTACGATTTGCTTCCTGCACCATGGGCAGGCATCGTCACAGCCGTTGTTACGCTGTTCCTCAGTGCACCACTGATATGGACTTTGATGCGCCAAGGCAGCAGGAGCGAGAACGTGAACAGACTCTGGGACGAAGGTGGCAGTATAGAACGTATAAAACTATCGGCATTGACAGTGCTGCGTTTCCTCATAGGTGCAGCCTTCATCTCTTATATTATAGGTAATACGTTGCCTCGAAGCGGATTGTTCGGCATCTTCGCCGCAATAGCCGTCTTGCTCTTCATCTTCTTCTCACCAAAACTGGAGAAGCACAGCAATAGGTTGGTTCAGACCTTTACTGAAAATCTGAACGAACGCGACGGCGAGCAGGCATAATCCTTTGTTACCATAGGTCGTCGAACGCGTCGTCGTCTCTGTCGCCTTTTGATTCAGGAGTCAGATTTCCCTTTCCCTCACCCATTGTAAGGGTGGGGGAATTGTTTGTCATCATCGGTTCGATGGCGACAGGGTGAATCTCAGTTGAAGGATGGATATATTGTCTTTTCATTTTAGAGCTAAAAAAAAGTTCAAGGAGTTCAAAAGTTCAAGGAGTTTAAGAGTTGGCGCCTTGCCGTTATAAAGTTACAACGACAAGACGCTCATAAACTATGGAATAGCCACTTTCTTTCCTCCGATGATGTAGGTGCCGCGTGGCAGTTCGGAGAGAGACTTGAGGTTGCGGCGCAGGAGTTGTCCGCTGATGGAATATACGTCGCCTTGGAGCTGGGTTCCGCTCTGTATATCTACTATCTCGGTAGGTGTGCTGTCGGTGCGGATGATGAGTGCCTTTGCCGAGCTCGGTGTTGGTGAGATATATACTACACGGAACGGACTCATTATGAGGTTATTACCATCTGCATTCCAGAAATGGTCGCCGGCAATGTAGTAGGTGTTGACTCCGCTGAGTTCGTCGTTGCCCTGATAGTAACCTGTGGCTGTCCATCCACCCTGAGTAACAGATGCGGACTCTCCAATTTCAGAAACTGCACCGCTTCCAACAACGTTGATACTTGTAGCCTCAGAGTTTTGCTTCTTGAAGAGAAGCGGGGTGCCTGCATCGATGGTGGCTGTGGTCACTGGTGTGAATGTCATTTTGCCGTCGCCTATCGTGACTTCTTTCAAGGTGAAGAAATCGACATCGCTGTTCTCTACATCGATTGGGAATGGAAGCAGGAGTGTGCCGTACTGGGTGGCTTCTGCCATTTCGCGGGAGTATGTGGCTGCCGTAGCCGAGAATGAGTGGGTGGTGGAGATGTTAACCTTGTCGGTAATGACGAAGTTGGCACAGGTACCGCTAATCACAACATTATTGGTGTTGGTGAGCTGACCGGCATTAGCATAGATTATCTGGTTCGCGTTAGTAGGTTCGAGTGTTGCACCACTGGCAGCTGTATAACCCGTAGCATCGAATTCTGCTGCTTCGTCGTCGTAGTCGGCAAGGAGAATGCTGTTGACACCAAGAGCGGTCAGTGTCACATCGTCAACGATAATCTGAGCAGGTGAGTTGCCTGTGTACTGTTTTTGGAATCCGAACGTCAGGTCGAATGGTTTTGCTGCTTCGGTCACGGTAAATTCGTAGGTAAGAGTCTTGTCGCCGCTCTCACCGATAGCTGTTGTTGCCTCGCCAACTTTGAACTGCGAGAGGTTTGTCATATTCGCCATATTGCTGTTCCACGAGAAGGAGAGGCGATACTTGCCTGCAGGAAGCATCTTCAGTTTGCTTACCGAAAGCGTCGTAGCAGCGCTGCCCCAGTTCTTACGCATGTAGAGTTTTCCATCGTTTTCGCTTTGATGAGTCTGAACGACTGCCCACTGGTCTGCATCGGCATACGATACTTCCCAACCTGTTACTTCGTGGATGTTGTTGCTGTTTTCGGTGTTTAATGCAGCACCTTCGGCAGCGCTGAAGTTGAGGTTGCTGCCCAGGAAGGCACTCACGTCGAAGTCGGCAGTCTGACCGTAGTTGTAAGTTACGAAGGCAGTATTGAGGGCTGTGATAGCTGTCTGCTGAGTGTCATCTGTATCCATGTTGCTGTCTGCACCATAGCTGCCTGCGATGCTGAGAGCCGTACAACCTTCTACCATTGCCTTGTAGCTCTTGAAGAGACGGAGGGAGGTGTCGGTAGCACCCATCTGTGCAACGAGGGCATTCTTGCGAGTAGCATATTCAGAACTGAGTGATATGTCGTCGAGTGCTTCGCTTACTGCATTCACTTTAGCCAAAAGGTCAGTCCATGCTGTTGCACTCATGGTAGAACGTTGGTAGTCGGTACCATCGGCAAGGTTATAGTCAGTTTCGAAGCGTTCCAGTGCTGCAAGCATCAGTACGCGGTTGTCCTTAACAGTCTGAATCTGACTTCTAGCAGTATTGATAGCATTAGGTAGCGTAGTGAGGGTTACTTCGTTGAGGTCCTCGAAAGTATTAGCTGCTTCGGCAGTGCTGATAGCTGTGTTCAGTGCATTCTGCTGTTCCGTGGTAAGCAGGTTGGCATCATCGCTAGCAAGCAATCCCTGAGCCTCGGAAACGAGCGCATCGCGTGTTTCTTTCAGTCCAGTTAGGTCGGGGTCTTTGCTGTAAGCGATAGTCATTATCTGGGCAAAGTGCCAGTTTGAACCGTTTTTGTCCTTCTGTACGCCGAAGGTCAGATCACCTGCCGAGGTGAGGTGTACGTTCACGTCGAGGGTAGTAAGGTCGGTGAAATCGATTGACGTAGCGAACTTGATTGGAAGTCCTGTGCGTTGAATGGAGGTTGCATCAGTCAAGTCTCCAGCAAAAGCAAACGAGCGGTCTGCATCGCCTTCAGTTGCTTCGGTGGCCATGCCGTCGCGGTTTGATGTGCTCAGTGCCATTGCATACATGCCTACCTGATAATAGCCGATAGGCAGGCCGCTGACAGTCTGGTAGAGGACGTTACCTGTTGTGGCGGCAGTCCATTCGAAATTTTCAGCAAACGGAGGAATATCTTCAGGGCGGTTTGCAAGAAATGCATCACCTACGATGCCTGCAGCCGAGCCGTCCTTTTTCTTCCAGTCGCTATAGACTTGTGAGGCTAGGAACATTAGATTGAAGGGGTTTCCTTCTTCTGCCGTCACGCTGCTGATGAAGGTCATGGCTGCGGCACGTATGTTGGCTGTCTGCGTGTTGATGGCAGATGCTGTGGTAGCAGCCTCTACGGCAGTATTGGCAGAAGAAATGGCTGTGTCTAAGGTCGATTTGGCTGAGCCTGGGTCAGTATATTTATAAGTAGAAGTGTTTTCCAAACCCTGCACGTTAGTACGCATGGTCTTGTAGTCGGAGTAGGCAGTTTGCAGTTCGGTGTCGTTACTATATGTATCAAGCACGGCAGTCAGAGCCACTATTGCAGTACTGTACTCCTTGGCTGTTGCATAAGACTGATTGTAGGTAGTGATTGCAGAACTAATAGCGTTCTCACATGCTGTCGGAACTACGTCGCTCGCAATAAAATCGTTGCAATCGTCCACCAAGTCTGAGAGCTGGGATACGTATGCTGAAAGATCTAGTCCTGTGCAGTAGAGTTTGAAGTTGTCGAAGTTAATCCATTGGTCAGTTGTCTCACACTTCATACCAATGGTCAACGAACCATTTGATACAGTTATCTCGTCAGTAATGGTTTGACCGAATGTGCGGTCTTGAATCATTGACAAAATGGTGCTTTGGAAATTGGCACCGGCAGCGGCACTTGATGCAGCCTCCTTGGTAGTTCCATTACTTGTACCATACACTTTACCTGCTCCTGACGTTCCTGCCATCTGCAAAGAGACTTTATACTTTCCGTTAGGAATAGTCAAGTCTTGGTGGATATTGAACCCTGAACGATGCCAAATTTCGCAACCGCCACCGCGTTCATGGGTATTGTTATTTCCTCCGCTGCCTTCTTCCGTCCAACCTGTACGTTTACCTTCGTCTGTACCTCCGTCGAAAGTAGGGTTAGAAACATACCACGGAGTGAGATCCACAGGATTACTGCTTGAGGCATTATCAAGGAGGTTCTGCTTAAACTTTGCACGGCTGATGGCATAGATTTGGAAATAACCTCTGAGTGCCGTCGTCTTATTACCTGCACATTCGGCACCATTGGTGAAGTTGTTGTCATTCCAAGGACCGATATAGTTGCCTGTGAATTTACTGTTCTCTATTGTCCATTTGCCATCGGAGTAAGCCAAATTAATTTTTGACCAACTGTTAGACGATGTGACGTCGTTGGTGTCGAAATACCATGCAGCGTTATTTTCCGTCTGGAAGAGATGTACGGGCTGGTCAAGGTTACGCATGGAGAAACCACCATCATTGGATTCCAACGTCCATACCATAGGATTTATATCCTTTGACGTGGGTTCCACGGATGTGCGGTAGTATAGAGCAAGGGAATACCATGCCTTGGTGTTCTGTACACCCTTACCGATGCCAAGCATCAAATCTCGTGTAGCATCGACGAAGACGTAGTAGTTACTGCCGATTTCTGCCGATGTAGGCACGGTGGTAATCTTTGTCCAGCCGTCGGCTGCGGGGAGTTTGTCGGTATCAGCCCACGCATTACTTGAAAAAGCGATGAGGGCTGCAATGATTGTATAGAATGATTTACGTTTCATGTCTTTGTTCCTTTCGTTTCGTTAGTAATGTGTGAGTTTAGAATTGGGTCTGGATAACCTCCTTTACGCCCTCCCCGCGCTTGAAGAGCACAACGTAGGCGTTGTTTGTCTGCTCTGTATTGCCTGGGGCAGCTACTGTGTAGTCGTGTACTTTGTTGTCGCCGTTGACTGTAGAAGTGTATGTGGCGTCATAAAAGCGGTGGTAGTGTCCAGAGAAGTGCTGTACTTTGCCGCCAACTTTTCCTGCTGCCTTCATCATGATGGCAGAAAGCGGGTCTTTCTTAAGGGTATTGGCAGATGTTGCATCGTTGTAGGCTATGCCAGAGGTGCTAGAACCATAAATGGAAGAATTGCTTGAGGTCTTGTATTTACCTACGTCATTCTGATCAAGCCACCAGCGGTTGCAATCCGAACCAGCCAACCAAGGATAATGTTGCATCCATACTGAAGCCTCCTCGGTATGCGATTCTACAAATGTGTTAAGGGCACTGATAATGCCGTCGGGAGCATAATAAGTGGCACCAGAGAACCATCCTGGTTTTTGATATGGCTTTTGGAACCAATAGTTATTGGCGCAGTAGAAACGCACATCCTTGAATTTGAAAGTGAAGTGGCTTGGCTGCCAATTGCCGCTGCCACCAGTGAAATACTGGATATTCTCATCAAAGACACCTGCATTGTTCCAATAGCTGTTGTTGTCTGTAATAGCACTTATTGTTTTATCATCGGCATTAGAACCACCAGTACTTCCATAGGTTACGCCAGCATCACCATCTTCACCTGTCCAGTAATCTGGTGTAAAATCGTGGTTACCTGCAATAAAGATAAACGGAATTCCTGCCGTTTTGGCCACTTCGGCTGTACAGTTGAGAAATGCAGTATGTTTTCCATCGTTAGAATCATTGCCCTTATCCTGATCAAGGTCTCCAGTACAGAAAATTATGCTAGTCTTGGGTACGAGGTTCGTGGCACCTTCAGTGGTGAAGGTGACTTTCTTGTTGCCGTCCTGACCCATAGCGATGATATTGTTCATGATGGTGGTCATGTCCGACGCACTGGTGCCGTCATGTCCGCTACCTTGGTTAATATGGCAGTCGGAGAAGAATACTCCGCAGAACCAAACATCTTCCTCGAAGCGGAAACCATAGGCTTTGTTGTTGTAAGTGAATACCTTCAACTCGCCGTAGTTGAGCTTCGTGGTTGTTGGATTGGGAGTAACTGCGTCTGCAGAAACGGAAGAACCATCGACCTCGACGGCTGTGATAAGTCCGCTGAGGTCGGTACCTGCCGGTAGGGTGACAGTAGTGAAACCTTTGCTGTTGCACTCGGCTACATCGCCGTAGGTGATGCCGTTGAGTGTGAACGTCATCTGAGCACTTGCCGACAGAGTCAGCCCCCATACAGCCAGTGCAGTAAAGAAATGTCTGAGATTCATAGTAGTATTATAGATTGTTATTTAAAACCCAATTTGTTTGTGTCTCTGTTAGGTTATTTGTGGTCTTGGGTGCAAAAATAGAAAAATCCTTTCACATACGTACATTAAAATAAAAAAAATGCAAAAGGATTAAGAAGTGTTATTACCTAATCGGCTAAATTGGCAAAAAATTATCTGAATATGGTATATGGTTTACGGTTTAATTGTCAAAGTCCTTCGGATATTCTCTTTTGCCGTTTCTGGTTTCATGGCTTCATCCGTGGGTAGGGTAGGAGGGTTGATGCATTCCACTCTATGGAACCCGGCATCGAGCAACAGCTGCCTGTCATCTACCTTACCGGCAATCAGCATTACCGGCACACCCATGCGCCCAGCATGTTGCAGAATTACCTGTGGAAGTTTTCCCATCAGGGTCTGACGGTCTGCCCTTCCTTCTCCAGTGATGACCATAGAGGCTCCACGCAGCATCTGGTCGAATCCAGCCGTCTCCAACAGCAGTTCGGCACCCGAACGGTACTCGGCATTCAGGTATTGCATGAAGGCATAACCCAGTCCACCTGCAGCACCTGCGCCAGGCAGGTATTGACGGTCGTAGCCCATGTGTTTTGCAGAAAACTCTGCAAATTCTCTTGCCATAGTGTCGAGTCTCTCAACCATCTCCGGGGTTGCTCCTTTCTGGGGACCGAACACGTGGGCAGCTCCGCGTTCCCCGCAAAGTGGATTGTTTACATCGGCAGCTATGGTAAATCGCACATCATCATTGATTATGCATTCTGCATCCTGAATTGCTTCAAGCATACCTTTTCCGCAGTCGCTCGTACCACTGCCACCAAGTCCGACGATGATGTGTCTTGCGCCCTTCTTTACGGCATCTGCCACCAGTTGCCCTGTACCATAACTCGTTGCCACCATCGGGTTGCGTTCCTCCTTACGGAGCAGAGCCAGTCCGCTGGCTTGAGCCATCTCTATCACCGCCGTATCTCCTTTCATCAGGTACTGAGCTTTCGTGTCGCGCATCAGCGGGTCTTTCACTCTTACCTCTATCCGACTGCCTCCCAAGACATGGTGAAAAGCTTCCACCCATCCCTCGCCGCCATCACTGACTGCGAGTTGCAATACCTCGGCATCAGGCATTCTGCCGCTTATTCCCTCGGCAGCTGCCCTGTTTGCCTCAGCCGATGTCAGACATCCCTTCAGCGAGTCGATAGCTACGATGATTTTCATAATAATCTTTTGAAAAATCTCTTGCAAAAGTACGCAAATCTGAATAATTAACTCTAAATTTGCCGCAAAATTTCTATTAAGTTATTAAGCTATTAAGTTACTAACCCTTAACCCTTATATAAAAAGTTATGAAACAGAATTTATTGCTTACAGTATTCAGTCTGCTTGCTGCCATCAATATGCAGGCTAAGGTAACCTGTCTTGAGGTGTCGTTCGACTATCAGAAACAGGCAGGACCGGGTTCTAATCAGTATGCCGTATGGGTAGAGAACGAGAAAGGCGAAGTAGTTAAGACTCTCTTCGTCACTTCCTTCACTACCAAAGGGCGTGCACGAGGCGGTCAGCCGGCACAGCGCGGCTACATCGTACGTCCCCACTGCGTACCTACATGGGTAAAGACGGTTAAAGCCGAAGAACAGACCGACGAGCAACTCGATGCTGTCACAGGAGCCACTCCACAGGCTGGTGGTACACAGACCTTCACATGGGACTTCACCAATCAGAAAGGCGAAAAAGTCAAAAACGGCATATACAAGGTCATGGTCGAGGCCACTCTGTATCAGGCTAGCGACATCATTTACTCGGGCACTTTCTCTACGAAAGACAAGGCTGGTGATGTTGTGCTCTCATCTTCGCTTACTTCTCCAGATGAGAACCATAAAAATATGATTACCAACGTAAAAGCAACGCTCAAATAAAGTAATGGAAAAGATTGCTTTAGTAACCGGAGCCAATAAGGGCATCGGATTTGGAATTGCAAAACACCTCGGAAAGAGTGGGTGGAAAGTAGTGATTGGTGCACGCAACGAACAGCGTGCCCTGAAAGCCATCGACACACTGAAGGCTGACGGCATCGACGTGCTTGGCTGGGTGAACATCGAACTGAAGGATTTAGCCAATGTCTCTCAGACTGCTGCTGAGGTTAAAGATAAATATCCTGAACTGTCGCTGCTCGTGAACAATGCCGGTATCCCTGGCGATATGAGTGTCGATAGCGAACATACAGAAATCAGTACGTTGCGCGAAACACTCGACGTCAACTTCATCGGCACTTTTGCACTCACCAAGGCACTGATTCCGCTGATTGCAAAGAACGGCGGACGAATAGCCAATGTCACAGTACCCTCCGAAATCAGTCCCTACTGGCACCCTCTGGCATACGTAGCCAGCAAGGCAGCACAGAACGCCATGATGGGTGTAATGGCAATAGAATTCCAGCAGGCGGGTACACCGGTCGAGATATTCTCCGTACATCCTGGACCAACTACGACCGACCTCAATGGCAACATGTCCCTCCCCGGATTCCACGACATCGAGACCGTAGGCCAGAAGTTTGCCGAACTGATTAACGACGGTCAGAACCATCAGGGCGAGTTCATCGAACTCTATCCCATAGTAAAAGAAGACATTTAACCATTAACCTGTAACCTGTAACCTGTAAGCTGTAAGCGGTAAGCTGTAAACTGTAACCTGTAAACTATATACTATGAACATTCCATCTGCTTTTTGGCTAGTGCCCATTGCATCAGTAGTGGCATTGAGCATGGCATTTTATTTCTTCCGCACAATGATGAATGCGGACGAGGGTACACCTCGTATGCGTGAAATTGCCGGCTTCGTACGTAGCGGAGCCATGTCTTATCTGAAGCAGCAATACAAAGTGGTTGCTATCGTCTTCATTGTCCTTGCCATCGTCTTTGCCTTCATGGCATACGTACTGAAATGGCAGAACCCCTGGGTACCGTTTGCATTCCTTACCGGTGGTTTCTTCTCTGGCTTGGCAGGCTTCTTCGGCATGAAGACAGCCACTTATGCCTCTGCCCGTACAGCCAACGCAGCTCGTAAGAGTCTTGACGGTGGACTGCGTATCGCATTCCGTTCGGGTGCCGTGATGGGCTTGACGGTCGTAGGTCTCGGACTGCTCGACATCGCCATCTGGTTCCTCATCCTCAGTCAGTTCTACCATGGCGACAAGATGGCGCTCATCACCATAACCACCACCATGCTCACCTTCGGAATGGGTGCTTCCACACAGGCTCTCTTTGCCCGTGTCGGAGGAGGAATCTACACCAAGGCAGCCGACGTAGGTGCCGACATCGTAGGTAAGGTTGAGGCTGACATCCCCGAGGACGACCCGCGCAATCCTGCTACCATTGCCGACAACGTAGGCGACAACGTGGGCGACGTGGCCGGTATGGGAGCCGACCTCTACGAGAGCTATTGCGGTTCCATACTCTCTACTGCCGCACTCGGTGCCACAGCCTTTGCACTCGTTCCCGAGATGCAGATGAAAGCAGTTATCGCCCCCATGCTCATTGCAGCCGTGGGCTTGTTCCTCAGCATATTCGGCATCTACCTCGTCCGCACCAAAGAGGGTGCCACCATGCGCGACCTCCTGCATTCCCTCTCCGTGGGTACAAACATATCCGCACTCCTGATTGCCGTCGCTACTTTTGCCATTCTCTACCTCCTCCAGATTGAAAACTGGCTCGGACTCAGCTTCTCCGTCATTACAGGACTGGTGGCAGGAGTCATCATCGGACAGGCTACCGAATACTACACCAGCCACTCCTACAAACCTACACAGAAGATATCGGAGGCAGGTCTGACTGGTTCTGCCACAGTGATTATCAAAGGTGTGGGTACAGGTATGATATCTACCTGCATCCCCGTTGTCACCATCGGCGTAGCCATCATGCTCAGCTACCTCTGTGCCAACGGCTTCGATATGCAGATGAATGCCGAAGCACTTTCTCACGGACTCTACGGCATCGGAATAGCTGCTGTGGGCATGCTCTCTACACTGGGTATCACTCTCGCAACAGATGCATACGGACCTATTGCCGACAATGCCGGAGGCAATGCGGAGATGTGCGAATTGGGTGAGGAGGTACGCCATCGCACCGATGCCCTCGATGCCCTCGGCAACACTACAGCTGCTACGGGTAAGGGCTTTGCCATCGGTTCTGCAGCACTCACAGCCTTGGCTCTCCTTGCATCGTATATCGAGGAGGTGAAGATAGCGATGGAGCGTGCCGGCATGACCCTGACTAATCTGAAGGGCGACATCATCAGTGCGGCCGATGCCACCATCCCCGACTTCATGAACTACTTCCAGGTCAACCTGATGAATCCGCGTGTACTCGTCGGAGCATTCATCGGAGCTATGGCTGCCTTCCTCTTCTGCGGACTCACGATGGAAGCCGTCGGACGTGCTGCCCAGAAGATGGTTGAGGAAGTGCGTCGTCAGTTCCGCGAAATAAAAGGAATACTCGAAGGCAAGGCCACACCCGACTATGGTTCCTGCGTTGCCATCTCCACCCGTGCAGCACAGCACGAGATGATATTCCCGTCGCTCCTTGCCATCGCCATTCCTATCGTCGTCGGACTGGTTCTCGGCGTAGCCGGAGTGCTCGGCCTGCTCGTCGGCGGACTTGCCGGAGGCTTCACCCTTGCTGTCTTTATGGCTAACTCGGGCGGAGCATGGGACAATGCCAAGAAGATGGTCGAAGAGGGCAATTTCGGAGGCAAAGGCAGTTTTGCTCATAAAGCCACTATCGTGGGCGATACCGTGGGCGACCCATTCAAGGACACCAGTGGCCCTTCGTTGAATATCCTCATCAAGCTGATGTCGATGGTCAGCATTGTCATGGCAGGACTCACCGTTGCCTTTTCGTAAAATAGAAACAAATATCCTAAAGAAAAGTCCCCGGAAGTCAGAAAAACTTTCGGGGACTTTGCGACTAAAGAACTAAAGAACTTTGAAACTAAAGAACTAAAGAACCGCTCAGTATTATCTGTTAAAATACTTCTTGCCTTTGTATATTACGAAGCCTTTTGTGCTCTTGCTTACTCGTTGTCCGAGAGCGTTGTAGCAGTTGTCGTCCGTTGCCGGAGTAGCCTGTCGGCGACCGTCTTCTCCTACCGTCTCAATGGCTGTCGTTCCTGTAAGCCTTTCAAGTCCTGCAAGGGCATCAATCTTGCCCGCACCAGCCTGAATGGCATTATGGGAAGGGATGAGGTCCGGATTGGTGACATACTCGTCCCTAAGACTTGTCTCCTGCATGAGACTGCGCACATCTGCATACGTCATATCGGGCTTGGCCTGCAGCCACAGGGCGATGATGCCTGCTGCATGAGGGGCAGCCATCGAAGTTCCTTCCTTTACACCATAGTAGTGGTTGCGACCAAAGAGGTTGACGCCGTCGGTGAGTTCGGCTGAGCCTGCAGGACGAAACTTTCCCTCTTCGTCGAAGTATGTCTCGTCATAGATGTTATACGCAGAGCTTATGACAGAACCCGGGACGACGACATCGGGGTGGTTGACGCCATTATCGTCTGTGCCCCATGAGGAGAAATGGACTATCTTGTCAAGCTGAGACTCGTCTCTATATTGCTGGATGTTGCCATTGATATCCATGTAGGATGTCGCAGAATAATAGACTCCTACTCCAATAGCCTCCTCGCAACAGATGTCCACACTGAAGGCACCGTTGTCCCCTCCGTCAGTGTAACCCGGCAGTCCGTAGGAATGGTATCCTGAGGTGGATGAGACTCTGCCGTCTATTGCCCTGAAGGTTTTACCGGCCTGACCTTTGACGAAATACGCCAGCTTGAGGTTGGGCTCGTGGAACAAGCGTGTACTGTAACTGTCGTATCTTATGTAATACTTGTTATTAAGATAACAAATCGTGCTTGTCTTGTCAATTTTTGACACCTTTGTATAATAGGTTGTGTATAAGGGCTTCTCGTCAAGTGTATATACCTGACCTGTTATGGTGTCAACCACCTTTAACTCGACATCGAATTCGCTTCCGTCGATGTTGTAGAAGAAGTTTTCAATGCTGGAATAGCTGTTGACTTCCATGCCATCGTAAGTGACTTTCTCATCCTCGCCCAACACGGTCTTGAGGTTGTAGCCGTCGCTGTCGGCCTCGGGCAGAGTGGTGTAGATGGCTGAATGATAACCGGCTGAGTTGCCATTGGCCAATACGATGATTCTGCCCTTCTTGTCTTCTTCCGTCTTATAATACTCT
>CAJODY010000004.1 GCA_905233285.1 uncultured Bacteroidaceae bacterium | reverse complement strand
CAGAATAGTCTTCCATACAACAACCTTACAATTTTGATGTATTAAACATCGTTTATACTTATAATTTATCAATATTGTATATTTACGGATGCAAAAATAAGACAAATTTTGCAATTTACCAAACTTTTTCGGATAAATGTGCGAATATTGAGAGATTTTTCGTACCTTTGCAAGCGAGAGGTCAAGTGGACTCTTTGCAGACTTTGAAAGACTGGAAATTACACATAAGCATGTCGGATGAGTAATTGCATTTTCTTACTTGTACCGTTCTATGCCTATCGTGCTGACAGTGAAGATTATATAAATGTTGCATCGGGAAATGAGAAAAACTCGTAATCTTTGAAGATTACCTGAATTTATTTCTTACCTTTGCGCCAAAACAAAACGCAAATCTAAGATATATGGAAAAAATCGACCTGAACGGAAAGACCGTTCTTGTTACAGGAGCCGCGGGATTTATAGGGTCTAACCTCGTAAAGCGTCTCTTTAAGGAAATGTCATCGGGCACCATCGTCGGACTCGATAACATGAACTCCTACTACGAAGTATCCCTCAAGGAATACCGCCTCCAACAGCTCGAAGAGCTTAAATCAACTGTAAACAGTCAACAGTCAACGGTAAACTATTTATTTGTAAAAGCTGATATTGCTGACAAATCCACCATTGACAAACTTTTTGAGCAGTATCACTTCGACGTGGTGGTAAACCTAGCTGCTCAGGCAGGTGTCCGCTATTCGATAGAGAATCCTGATGCCTATATCCAGAGCAACATGATTGGCTTCTACAATATCCTCGAAGCCTGCCGCCATTCCAATGAAACGGTAAACGGTAAACAGTCAACGGTAAACTATGCTGGCGTTCAGCACCTCGTCTATGCCTCCTCTTCCTCTGTTTATGGCGGTAACAAGAAGGTGCCGTTTAGCACCGAGGATAGGGTAGATAACCCCGTCAGTCTTTATGCAGCCACCAAGAAGAGCAACGAACTCTTTGCCCACTGCTACTCTAAACTCTACAACATCCCGACCACAGGTCTCCGTTTCTTCACCGTCTATGGTCCTGCAGGTCGTCCCGATATGGCATATTTCGGATTCACCAACAAACTCCTCAAGGGTGACACCATCCAGATATTCAACTACGGAAACTGCCGTCGCGACTTTACCTACGTTGATGACATCGTCGAGGGCATTGTCCGTGTGATGAAAGGTGCTCCAGAACGCAAACTCGGTGATGATGGTCTTCCGATTCCTCCTTATGCTGTATATAACATCGGTGGAGGTCAGCCCGAAAGCCTTCTCGACTTCGTGCAAATTCTTCAGGAAGAACTCCTCAACGCAGGTGTCCTCCCTCAGGACTACGACTTCGAGGCACACAAAAAACTTGTCCCCATGCAACCTGGCGATGTTCCCACCACCTATGCAGACTCCACCGCCCTCGAGCGCGACTTCGGATTCACCCCGAAGATTACCCTCCGTGAAGGTCTCCGCAACTTCGCCCAATGGTACAAAACCTACTACAACCCCTAACAAATGAAAACCATCGTAATTGCAGCCGGCTACGCCACCCGCTTAGGCGAGCTGACTAAAAACTTCCCCAAACCATTGCTCAAGATAGGCGATAGCACCATCTTGGACCGTATGCTCGATGACATCGACCGCATACCCGATATCGACGAGCATATCATCATCACGAACCACAGGTTTGCTCATATCTTCGAAGAATGGGCTGACGCTAAACGTCCATCGCTAAACGCTAAACTGACAATCGTTGATGACGGAACAGAGACCAACGACACCCGCCTCGGCGCTGTCTGTGATCTCCTTTTCGCGATGGACAAGCTCAGCATCAATGATGATCTTTTAGTAGTTGCCGCCGACAACATCCTCTATTTCTCATTCCAGGAGTTTGTAGATTTCGCCAAACAGAAAGGCACCTCCTGCATCATGTGTCATGAGCAGCCATCAATCGAGAAACTCCAGCGCACCGGTGTCGTAGAGCTCGACGAGAACAACCGTGTATTGGGCATGGAGGAAAAACCAGAACATCCCAAGTCTCATTGGGCAGTCCCTCCCTTCTATATCTACAGGAAAGAAGACCTCGACCTCGTGCGTCACTCCGTAGCTAACGGCTGTGGCAAGGATGCCCCCGGCAACCTGGCTCATTACATGGTTGAGCACACCACCATGCATGCCTGGCCTATGTCTGCCGGTCGCTTCGATATCGGTAGTCTCGATACCTACTACGAAGCCTGCGAACTCGCCAAATCCGGAAAACTCTAACCCGTAACCTGTAACCTGTAAACCGTAACCTGTAAACCATAAACAATATCAAAATGCAATATCATATCTTTTCCCCTTACCGTGTATGCCCATTGGGTGCACATGTTGACCACCAGCACGGCTTGGTCACCGGTTTTGCCATCAACAAAGGCGTTGACCTTTGGTTCGATGTATGTGAGGATGGCCATGTCCACCTCGAGTCAAAAACATTCGAAGGCATCGTCGATTTCGAGATAGATGCTCCTTCTCAGGTTCGTGAGCAACATTGGGGCGACTATGCCCGTGGTGCTAAGTATGCGCTTCGCAAACGCTTCGAACTGAAAAACGGAATTAATGGAGTCATCCAGGGTTCCTTGCCAGTTGGCGGACTCTCGTCCAGCGCAGCCGTGCTCATCGCTTATGTAATGGCATTTGCCAAAGCCAACGACATCACCCTCCAACCCTTTGAAGTCGTCAAAATCGCCTCTGAGGCTGAACGTGAATATATCGGTCTGAACAACGGTCTCCTTGACCAAGCATGTATCGCCCTTGGCAAAAAGAATCAACTCTTATTCTTAGACTGCGACTCCAATGACTATCGCCTGATACCGTTTGGTAATCAACCCTCAACGGTAAACAGTAAACAGTCAACGGTAAACGGCAACGAGTTGCCATTCGAGATTGGCATTTTCTTCAGTGGTTTAACGCGTAGCCTTGTTAACAGCGACTATAATCTGCGTGTTTATGAGTGTAAGACAGCCGCATGGAATATGCTCGCATATACCGACCAACCCCTGAAGACCTTCGACAAGACTTTCCTGCGCGACATCCCGAAGGCTACATACGACAAGACCCGCATCGCTATGCCTGCCCGTTTTGCACGTCGTGCCGAGCATTTCTACAGCGAGTATCGCCGTGTGCGTCAGGGAGTTACAGCTTGGGAGACAGGTAACCTCAAACTCTTCGGAAAACTCTCCTTCGACTCCTGCGAATCGAGCATCCATAACTACGAATGCGGCAGTCCCGAACTCATCGCCATCTATGATATCATGCGCTCCCTCCCCGGAGTCTATGGCGGACGTTTCTCCGGTGCCGGCTTCAAAGGTGCATGTATCGCACTTGTGGATCCTGCCTGCAAAGCAGAAATCGAAAAGGTTCTGACAGAAAAATACCTCGAACAGTTCCCCGAATACGAACGCACCTTCCAGGTCTTCTGGGTCAAGCCAGATGATGGTGCCCGTTTCGTCGATTAACGAATACTTTTGCTTTGCAAATACCCAATTTCGTGCTCCGTAGCTCCAAATTTAATTAAAATTAAAGCTGCGGGGCACTTTTTTATCATTTTTGTAAGACCCACCTAGATTTTATTTCATAACTTTGCACAAATTTACTCAGTTCGCCTACTAAGCCGTAAGCAGTAAGCCGTAACCTGTAAGCCGTAAGCCAAAAACTGAGTCCCCACAAAGTGATGTCCGAAGAACTGTCTGTCACCACTGATGAAACGCCAGCATATGTCGCTGACGGCGCCGTAGGCGTATCTGACGGTGAGAAAAAGCACTGGTACATCGCTTATGTAGGATCCCGTAAAGAGAAGTCAGTCCGCGACCTCTTGCTTAGGCAAGGCATCGAAGCATTTGCGGCAACCCAATGGGAAGTGCACGTCTGGAATAATGGACGCAGAAAGAAAATCGAACGACCCGTCATCACTCACTACGTCTTCGTCAGAGTCACCGAGAAAACACGCCTTCAGATAGTTAACCTTCCCGAAATCCATTCCTTCGTCACAGACAAAGCAACTAGCACCAATGAGTACGGACGCCATAAACCTGCCATAGTCCCCGACTCGCAGATGGATCTGCTCCATGCCATGCTCGCAGACAGCGGCAACCGTGTCCAGTTCACCACTACCGGCTTCTCCCTCGGCGAGGAAGTCCAAGTTCTCGCCTGGGGCGACAACATCACCGGCAAGATAGTCCGCCTCCACGGCGACAAATCCAGCTACATCGGCATCCGCATCACCCAACTCGGCTGTGCCTACATGGAAATCAGTCCCAAACTCCTCGTACGAATTAATCAGAATTCATAGCTTACCGATTACAGCTTACCGCTTACAGCTTTTGGGGTTAACCACTACCATAATGTCATGTATTCGTTTGAATCTTTAAATGTTTGGCAGGAGTCGAGAAAACTAGTCGTTTTAGTATATCAACTGATTGACAAGTTTCCTCTTTTTGAGAAATATTCTCTATGCGATCAATTGCGCAGAGCTATTGTTTCTGTCCCCTCTAATATTGCAGAAGGAAGTGGACGTATATCATTGAAGGAGCAGATTCACTTTATTGAAATTTCGTATGGTTCATTAATGGAAGCGTATAATCAGTTAATCATTGCATGCGACCTAAACTATATAGACCAGGACAGCCTTGAGAATTTAAAACCCGAAATAGACAATGTTGCTCGCATGTTAAACGGTCTCCGGAATTCATACTCACAAAAATTAAACCGGTAAGCCGTAAGCAGTAAGCAAACCGGTAAGCCGTAAGCAGTAAGCAAACCGGTAAGCCGTAAGCAGTAAGCAGTAAACTAGAATAATATGAAAAAAGCTTTAATCACGGGAATAACAGGGCAGGACGGCAGCTACCTTGCCGAACTGCTACTCGAAAAAGGCTACGACGTGCACGGCACCATCCGCCGTTCGTCCGTGGACTTCCGTGAACGTATCGCACACCTCGAGGGCAAACCACACTTCCACTTGCACTATGCAGACTTGGGCGATTCCATGTCGGTACTGGGTGTGATTGGAAAGGTTCGCCCCGACGAAATATATAACCTCGCTGCTCAGAGCCATGTTCAGGTCAGCTTCGACTCTCCTGAGTTCACAGCCGACGTTGATGCCGTAGGCGTACTCCGCATCCTCGAGGCAGTCCGCCAACTTGGATTGACCGACACATGCCGCATCTATCAGGCCAGCACCAGCGAACTCTATGGTAAAGTAGAAGAGGTGCCTCAGAATGAGAATACACCGTTCCATCCTTATTCGCCATACGCTGTAGCTAAGCAATACGGTTTCTGGATAGTCAAGGAATACCGCGAGGCATATAACATGTACTGCTGCTCCGGCATTCTTTTCAACCACGAGAGCGAGCGCCGTGGTGAGACCTTTGTAACCCGTAAGATTACCCTCGCAGCAGCACGTATCGCTCAGGGCAAGCAGGACACACTCTTCCTCGGCAACCTCTCCTCACTCCGTGACTGGGGTTATGCCAAAGACTACGTCGAGTGCATGTGGCTCATCCTCCAGCAACCCAAACCCGAGGACTTCGTCATTGCCACTGGTGTCCAGCATTCCGTACGTGAATTCTGCTACTATGCCTTCAAACGTGTAGGCATCGAACTGGAGTTCGTTGGCGAAGGAATCAACGAAGTCGGAATCATCAAGAGCATAGACTCCAGTAAGCAGTCAGCCGTAAGCAGTAAGCTAAAACCCGGCGACATCGTCGTCCGCGTCTCTCCCGATTTCTACCGTCCCACCGACGTAGTCAACCTCTGGGGCGATCCCACCAAAGCAAAGACGCAACTGGGCTGGAATCCCGCCAAGACCTCCTTCGAACAACTTGTCAACCTCATGGTCGATTCCGATATGGCCAAAGTCGCCTCCGAAGGCGCAGCAGAAAAGGTTCGCACCAACCTCGCCGAATACCTCGAAAAAGGCATCGTGAAATAATAAACGAACACGGATTTTACGGCGACCGAGACAAAACATGAATACGTTGTTTTGTAAGGTAGTTGGCCTCAGTTGTTCCGAAGGTATCGTAGCTTTAGCATAGAGGCTTCGGCTTAACACGAGGTCGGGGACCACACGGATTCTTTTATTTCGTAAACATCTAAAAATACGAAAAATACTAAAATTTTTTAGCGAAGCGATGTTTGGCTACGCCGAACGCTTAAGTAAACTTAGCTCTGTACTCGCTGAATCGCTTGTTTAATGCCGACTGCGGGATGAGTCCACTTTAGTGGATATGGCAAAGATGAGTCTGTGGCGTAAGAGCTCGCTCTTAAAGACACAGACACAGCACCCAGACATGAAAGCTCAGAATGAGCGTCATACAGCAGGAGGGGTATTTAAGGTTCTTTGTCTTAAAAAATCATTCGAGGTTTTAGAGTCTTTAGATGTTCAAAAAAATCATCCGTTCAATCCGAGCAATCCGTGGTTTTAAAAAGAAAGATATGAAATTCCATATTATACTCATTTTTGTCCTTGCAACGCTGTGCTCGACTCCTGCCCTTGCCCAATTCAAATTCGGAGTGACAGCAGGACTGAACATCAGTAAATTCACTGTGAGCGACAGCGACTACAAAAGCTATATCGATAAGATTCGTCCGGGCTTCTTTGTTGGTCCGACAGTGATTTTTGACATACCCAAGACCGGATTAGGAGTTGATGTTTCAGCACTCTTCGATATGCGTGGAGCAAGATCAAAGTCATACAGCAATACAGAGACCGTCCGCTGCTACTCATTCCAGTTCCCCGTCAACATCCGATATGGATACTCATTCGGCGACTGGGTCTATGGTTTCATCTTCACAGGTCCGCAGATAGGTCTGAGCATAGGCAACAGAAACCATACCATTATATCCGGAACAAGCACTACAGGTCTCGCCCTGGAAAACCGTTGGACCGACGAGACCTCTTCCTTCAGCTGGAACTTCGGTATCGGTGGAGTCGTCCTGGAAAAAGTCCAAGTCCGGATATCATACAACTTAGCACTCCGCAAAACAGGAGAAATCCAACTTGCCAACCCCGCAAACGGCAAGTCACGAACCCTCACCGACGGCAAAGCCCATGCCTGCCAAGTCGCCCTTTCCTACCTCTTCTGATTATTAACATCTAAAGACACGGAATAAACGAAAAATTCTTGATTACTAACATCTAAATACGCTAAAAATTCGAAAGAAATTTTGATTACAAACATCTAAATACCCTAAATAAACGAAAAGATTTTATTATTGATGATGAAGTTTGATTTTATTGGATGAACTTCTGAAAACGAATTTTCAAGATTCATCAAACAAAATTAAACCTATGCTCACAAGCATAGTAATCTTATCAAAGATTAATCATCAATAATAAGTTTTAGTGTTTTTAGTGTTTTTCGATGTAAAAAAAAAGTAAAAGTAATTTTAGTGCTTTTAGAGTTTTTCGATGTAATAACAATAGATGTTAAATTAAAAGGTTTGCGATGTGATATGAAAGAGAACACTTTGCTATACCCTGAGGAATCATACAAGATTATAGGTGCCATTTACGAAGTTCATAAAGAACTTGGCCCTGGTCTCATGGAAAAGGTTTACCAAGAAGCCCTCGAAAAAGAGCTGGAACTTCAAGGTATTCCGTTTGAGCGTGAAAAATACTTCGCCATTATGTACAAGGGTAAGGAACTAGAACAGAAATACATTGCAGACTTTGTGTGTTACGACAAAATAGTCATAGAACTAAAAGCAGTCGATGAACTTCTTCCGGTTCACAAAGCGCAGGTGATAAATTACTTAACTATTACAGGCTACCAGCTTGGTCTTTTAGTGAATTTCAATGAGACAAAGATAAAACCTGAACGCATCGTCAGATACTGAACATCTAAAGACGCGGAATTAACGAAAAACTTAATAGCAGAACATCTAACTACGCGAAATATACGAAAAAATGATTCTTTCAGATGAAAGACCTTTGGTCTGTTTTATTCTGAATGCATTCTGAATAAAGGTTTGATTTTATTGGAAGCACTTCTAAAAGCTCGCTTTTAAGATGCTTCAAACAAAATAAAACTAATCATCTGAAATAATCAACTTATAATATTTTAGTGTTTTTAGTGTTTTTCGATGTAAAAATATAATAAGAAAATTTAGTGTTTTTAGAGCCTTTCGATGTTAAAATATAATAGAGTTTTTTTAGAGTTTTCCGAGTTTTTAGATGTGAGTAAATAAATAGTGTTCAAAAATAGAAATATGATTACCAAACTACTAAAATACATCCTATTCATACTTGTCATCAGCTCCTGTTCCAGCTACAAGTCCGTCCCATACTTCCAGAACTCTGCCGAGTTCGACGGAACCAAAGGTGCCAACTTATACGACATAACCATCAAACCCAAAGACAATCTACACATCTATGTCTTCTCTGGCACAGATCAGGAGTCAATCTTCCAGTTCAATATGGTTGATCCTAGTGTTTTAAGTGTCACTACAAAAACATTCTCTTCTGGAGGACAAAAATTCCATTCCTACCTTGTAGATAACGATGGAAATATCGAATTCCCTGTCCTCGGTACAGTTCATATAGCTGGTCTTACCATCGAACAGGCGAACGAACATATCCGGAAACAGATACTTCCTTATCTTCATGAAAATGCCGATTGCGTAGTCAATACCTATATCGAGAATTTTGAGATATCCGTCATGGGGGAAGTCAAAAACCCCAATACCTTCACCCTCTCACGTCCCAAGATTAATGTCCTTGAAGCCCTCGCCATGGCAGGCGACATGACCATCTACGGCAAACGTGAAAACGTCAAAGTCCTCCGTGAACAGAGCGATGGCACCTTCGCAATCCACGAACTCGACATGCGCGATGCCAACATCCTCAACTCTCCGTACTACTACCTCCAGCAGCGCGACATAGTATATGTAGAGCCCAACATGGCAATGGTCCAGGAATCCCAAGTCGGCACTACCACCCGCCTCTGGGTCCGCGGTGCCAGCATCACCGTCTCCCTCGGCTCATTATTATATATGGTCTTGAAATAACTTCACAGTTGAAAGTTGAAAGTTGAAAGTCAGTTACGCTAACCACTAACCACTAACCGCTCCCCGCTAATCGCTCAACTTTAAAAATAAATTCCCTAGCGCCTAAATAAATATACTTATGTCACAACAAGAACTTACATCATATAGATTGTCGTCTCTGCAGGAGCCGACCGACGACATGCTGCATGCAATCATGGAGCAGGTGGCAGAGTCGGCAAGGCGCTCTACTGCTAAGTTCCAGGCTGAGTTGCATCGTCGTTTTGAGTTGATTCGCACCTCAAATAAATTGTAAAGCGATGGCAGAACAGAAACCAACCTTGTGTGTGGTGGCGGGACCTGCCCCAGTTGCTTTATCGCACGGTTGATGGAGTTCTTTCTGTGTTGCAGATTCATATCAGTTACCTTAGAAGTGACGGAACTAGTTCTCGTCTTCGTTTTGGAAAAAACAGTTTTCGTTGGCTTGGTCTTCCTTTGGAGTAGTTTTAGAGTATCTTTGGAGTAGTTTTAGAGTATCTTTGGAGTAGTTTTAGAGTATCTTTGGAGTTAAAATGAATACAATACAATCATCATATCAACCGTCTCTGACTCTTAATTATATCGTTAATGAGCCTGAGAATAAAATATTTGATAGAAAGTCTTCGAGAATAAAGCCCGGAGACTTGGCTCCTATTATTTCTGCATTTGCTAATGCGGAAGGTGGAACAATTGTAATTGGCATTGATGACAAAACGAAAACAATCGAAGGTTTAAGTACTTTAACTCCTGACCAAGTAAATGATTTAGTCTCTGCTCCCAAAGATACCTGTATTCCAATGCCGCAATATCACGAAGAGTTTCTTTCAGTATCAAATAAAAAAGGAAAGGCAGATAGACTGTTACTTCTTCATATAGATCCAAGTCATGAACAGGTAATCAGAACGGTTAATGGCTCTACTTATCTTCGTGTAGCAGATAGAACGAAAGAACTTAAGGGGGATGATTTGCGTAATCTGGAATATGTTAAGAATGTTCGTCATTTTGAAGATGAGTGTAATTCAGATGCCACGATAGATGATTTAGACACAGACCTACTTGATACCTATAAAGATATCCTTAATGCTGGCAATAAGACTTATGAGCAAATACTGAGTGCTCGTGGATTTATAAGGAAGCAGAATGGAGTGCCCAAACTTACCAATGCGGCAGTCTTGCTCTTTGCTAAGAATATCATCCAATTCTATCCCAATTGTCGTATTCGTTTCATACGCTATGATGGAACAAAGGCAAGAACAGGTTCGGATATCAATATCACTCGAGATTATAATATAGAAAGGCCTATATTGGGAATTATTCAAGAAGCAAAAGATTTTATATCAAATCAGCTACGTGAATTTACTGCTCTAAATCCAACAACAGGAAAATTCCAAATAGTTCCTGAATATCCTGAATTTGCTTGGTTAGAGGGAATTGTAAACGCCGTTACCCATAGAGAGTATGCTTTAGCGGGGCGTTATATACTTGTCAGCATGTATGATGACCGTTTAGAGATAGAAAGTCCAGGCAAACTGCCTAGTATAGTGACATTGGATAATATTAAAGAAACAAGATACTCAAGAAATCCACGAATTGCACGAATATTAACGGATTTTGGATGGGTAAGAGAACTGAATGAGGGAGTAAAGCGTATTTACTCGGATATGGAAAAATTCTTTCTTGATGATCCTGTTTACAGTGAGCCAGGGCAATCTGTTCGATTAGTGCTTAAAAATAATATTGTAATGCGTAATCTCCGAAGGAAAGGACGAGCATTGGAATTTATTGGAGAGGATATATGGGTACAGTTAGACAAGTTAGATCATGAAATACTGGCAATCTTAGCAAGTAATAAAGCAGTAGGCACAAGTACATTAGCTGCGCATACAAGGAAATCATTTGTTACAATTGGTTCACATATAAAAAAAATGTTGAAGATGGGAATTGTTTGTGCTAATGGAGGCTTGCATGATCCAGGTCGAACATATTCTATCATTCGCAAGGAGATTGAGAACTAATGAGATTCTCCTCAATCGACGCCAAACCGAGCACAGTGCTCGCATCGATGGGTGAGCGGGCAGAGAAGACGACGCTGGAGATTAACTTCTTCATAGGCAAACTCAAGCACACAGTAAAGAGAGTCCGTAAAGATAAAGGAGATAAGTAAATTTGTATTTCTCTCTAGCATTAGATTGAGTTTGGGAATTGATATCAAAAAATAAAAGAATTGTTGCTTAGACTTTTGAGCATACGATATAAACTATATTAATGGAACTACAACTTATAAGAATTGCGCTTGCGATTGTACTGTTTTACATAGTCAATTGGATTGGTGCAAAGTCCAAGCCTTTGGATTTTGGATATGTTCAAATGTCTGTTAGCTTACAAGACGATACGGCGCCATTATTCAATTATCTTTTTAAGGTCTTAGCTCCAATAGTTTATATAATACTCTTGGCAGTATTATTTCAGAATTTAGGATTGGACCTTCTATGTAAAAACCTTTATTTGATTGTAATATATTACTGGATATACCGCTTTTTATATATAACAGTTCGTGGCCGGTTGCCATTATTGAATTGGAAAGTTCAGATTCTGTATTGGGTTAGTTCCATTGCATTAGCGTTCTGGGTCAATAGTATCATTGATAAAGTAGAATCCGTATTGCCTTCGCCAAAGGCTCTGCTTGAGCAACTTTGGATACTTATTATCTTGTTCTTGTACAGCATCTTTAATAAGATGAACTTCTCGCGTGAAGGGGCGGATAGACGTATTAAGAAATATACATATAACAAAGTAAACACGTTCAAGAAGAAATTCGGAAATATCATTGATAATCAGTTCTCGTCTGACTTTTACAAGGCAGTTGTATATTCTATAATGGTATATGAAGATTTCAATCGACCTGCAATCGCAAGATTCATGGAGCGAAGGTTATTTCATTTCTCCAAGAAGCCCCATACATACGGCATTATGCAGGTGAAATCATCAAAACCATTATCAGATGAGGAATCAGTGATTAAGGCTTGTGAGAAGATAAAGGCTGATGTTATGAGTGTTTTACAGAATATAAACCACCATGACGAGGAAAGTCTTTTATTGTTTGATTTCTACAGTGAGATTTTTTCATTATACAACCCTAGAGATGAGGAATACTCTAATCAGGTAATTCAGGTATATGAAAATATCGTGGCAAGATTCTATCCTTCTATGCCTCAAATAATGACTCGTGTGGAATTTCTTAATTTCTAATACGAAAATAATTTATATAGGATTTTATTCAACAAAACTCCGTATATTCTAACATACATTATTTAAAATGTTCGATTCAATAAATACATGGTACGAAAGTATATCCTCTTATTCCCAAGTTGGATTATGGATACTGTGTGTTATAAGTGTTTTGGGTCTTTTTAGATTACTATATCTTATATATGTAGTATGGTATTCAGAACCAAAGATATTGGAGTCTTACTTTACGAATGCTTCTATATTCAAGAATAAATTCCAAAAGAATCAGAATAATGGTGTTGAAGAAGTTTTTTTCATAAGGAAATCCGAGCAGGTGTCTCGTATCTTAGATGAGGATATTTATGACTCGCCTGTTGCAGAAATAGGAGCAAAAATAAGATATAACAATTATTTTTCTTTTCAAACATTTGAAAATCTATATCGCCGTGCATATGCAAACTATCTGATATGGGACGAAAAGCGTAAAAGCCGTAAATGGCACTTAATTGCTCAATTGCTTTTACCTGTAATATTTTGGCCTTTTAGAGGAATAGAGGTACTGATTCAACTTTTGACATACCTTATGCAGATGATAGGTTTCAAACAATTCAAAGTAAATGGTAAGATATCTACTATCATTGCATACGTAGGAGGAATAGTTGGTTTTATTGGTAGTATAGCTTCTATTTTGTCTTTGTTTGGTGTCAGTTTTGCAGATAATGCATAGTGATTACATAATAATAGAGTTCAAAATAAAAGAATGATTATTAGAAGGATACGCTTGTTACAGGGTAATCTTACAGGAGCTTGCCTCCAGTCATAAGAATCTCAAAGAGGCATTTGCCACATTATGATTCTGCAAAGCGGTGTCGCACACATCTTACGAAGAGAGCGGGTTGTTTTAAGAGGCGAAGCCGCAACAACTCAAAAAAGAATGGTTGAGCATAAAAACATAGTAAAAGCCAAAGAACTTATTGCAGAACTCTCAAAACATTGTGTGGCATCAATGCAGAACAAGGAGTATTCAAATCTGTCAAAGTTGCCATACAAAGTGATGACAATTGTCAATGCGATGAACTGGCGGATGAAGGAGTGTGCAGAAGCTGCGATTCTATTGTTTGAGTCTGACTTAACACATCCTGCATTGATGCTTGTCAGAAGTGCAATGGAAAATGCAGCAATAACAATTAAACTTGCAGAAGTAGTTCAAGATGTCGTTGAGAGAAAAGAAGTGGTTAAAGACGATGATAACCAGTTAATGCGGTTGCTGTTTGGAAACAATTATAGGAAAGATGACCCGTACATAGAACCAGATGACGAAAGATTAAAGGCTGAGCGGATAGGCAAGCATGTAAAGCGAGCAGAAGAATCAT
Source organism: uncultured Bacteroidaceae bacterium (assembly GCA_905233285.1). GTDB lineage: Bacteria > Bacteroidota > Bacteroidia > Bacteroidales > Bacteroidaceae > Minthosoma. Next base: position 102,494 of record CAJODY010000004.1, on the reverse strand, counting down.
ATCCCGGCTTTCAGCAGTATTACAGCTACCTGTGTGAGTTCGTGCACCCGAACTCAGATGGGGTAGGCCAAAGTTACTCATTGTTGCACATTGAGGAAAATACTACAGATTTTGGCCCGCAGCTAAATTCTTCGCATGAACTCTATGATGCTTTCACCATAACTTTAGTATTGGCACTTTCCATTTATATTGACCAAATAGAGGACATTGATGATAGACTAGAAGATTTTATTCATCTTTATGATATCGATATTGTCAAGAAAGTATGTAATAACATTTAAATATAGTTATGCAAAAACTAATTGTTGATAATTTCAAGCAGATTACCCATGCTGAGATTGAGGTCAAGGACTTCCTGTTGCTCATTGGCCCTCAGGCATCGGGTAAGAGTACTATAGCCAAGCTGATATACTTTTTCAAGTTTATTCAGCAGTTCTATATAGATATGTTCAGTGTTGATGCTCCAGAGATGACGGGTGATGTTTTTATGGTCAACTTCAATATCCGAATCATAAGCAAGTTTCAGGAGTATTTCTCCTATAACGAGATACCTGATCCTAATTTCCGAACACAATTCCTTTTGTCCTCTGAGAAAAATAAGAGTTTGCATTTCAGTGTTAAGGACGATAAGGTGATGGTCGGATTTAGCCAGTCCATGCACGACTCGCTGACGGCCTCTACAGAGAAATTACTTGCTTTCCAGAAGCAATCCAAGGAGTTAATTGCACAGGATCCAGCCAATGAGATGAAAATTAGGACCGAGTTCTATGGACGGGTATTGAAAGAATCTTGTGACACCTTTGAAGATGTTAAGATTGGGCTATATATCCCAGCAGGAAGAAATATCACAGTATCTTTCTCCGAGCAGTTCCAGATGCTATTCTTTGGGCAGTTGAGCGACAAGCAGAAGCACATAGGTGGCAACGAGGAGGAAATCATCCGTTCCTTTATGCTGCACAGTAAGCGACTTGTTGATTTCTTCTCAAACGGCTACCGACAGAAGTTGGATAATCCTTTTGGACAACTGGTGCTGAAGATTGCCAAGATGATATTGAAGGGCAACTACAAGAACGAGAATGGCACCGAGAGCATTCAAGTTGACGATAAGAATTCCGTATCCCTTGGTAATGCATCTTCTGGTCAGCAGGAGTCTATCCGAATCATCCAAGATATGATATTTATCCTCTGTAACAATATTGATACCACTCGTATTATCGAAGAGCCAGAGGCCCATATATATCCCGAGGCACAGAAGCTGCTGATAGAGTTAATGGTACTCATTGCTAACCACTGTCACTCTCAGATGATTGTCACCACTCACAGCCCTTATGTGCTTTCCACGTTCAATAATATGCTCTATTATTCCAAGGTCTTGAAGGCACATCCGTCAAAGCGTGAGGAACTGGAGCAACATTTCCTGTCAGAAACGTTGAATACAGCTAACCAAGAATTCTTGGGTATCAATGCCGACCGTTTCGAGGCCTATTCTTTAGACCCGTCACGTGACGTGTATTGCCAGTCTATCAAGGATAATACAACCAAACTGATTGGCGACAACTTTTTCGATTCAGAAACCGAGAAGTTGAATGATGACTTTGCCTTCCTTTACAACCTGATGTAAACATGCGACGTTTTAAAAGTTCATTGTCTATGTGCTTTCCGCACAAATTATGGGTGAAGGAATGGCAGACATATCATAACAGGACGCATGACGATGTCAAGTGTAAGGAGAAGTATCAGATACACCGGATTACCACACCAGTATCCTACGTTTATGACGACCAGAACAAACACCGTTGTCTTGTCTGCAAAACACCACGGCCCGACGCTCTGGCGGTTATTAACTGGTTCGCTTATCATATTTGCGTTGATGGTGGTTTGATTCGTTTCGGATGTCGCAATTACATGTCTGATTTCAACTATCCTCAGGGACGATGTGACAGTATAGTCTTCGACCGCAATGACCTTTGGTTTGTAGAATTTAAGATGAATGTGACTTCCGTATTAGACGATCAGCTGTGGAGTGATTTTAGTGCTGGAATGATGCAATTGTGTGGATTTATCAACAATCTGCGATACAAAATGGCTAAGAAGCACACTCCGCTTCACCGCTACTTCAAGGTAAACCATCAGCATTGCACAATATGCATGAATAGCTATCCCAAGATGAATCCGTCACGTAACAACCATTTGGAGTATTTCCGCCTTGAGACAGGCATAAAGCTCCAGCAGTTGGTAACGATACCGTAAAAAATTTCTCTAATTCTCTAACTTTTCGAGTAAGCGAGCGCAGTTCCAAACTTGTTTGAGTATTGCCGAGCGTGAGAAAAGTCAACAAAGTTAATTCTTGATGGCAAATAATATTTTTGAGCAGTTTGATGAGGCTTATTCCCGCTGGTCTATATTAGACAAGGTGGGGAAGGAGATGCAACTTGCAGGGATGTGGCAGCAGTTGTGTGCTACCTATAATTACATTATTATGGTATGGCAGAGACGTGGATATCTCACAGTTGATGAATACAATTATAAGAACCAGATATATCAATTGCTGATAGCTCTCCAGAATCAAAAGATGAAGATTGACCAAGAATTGTCTAATGAGATGATGAAACATCTTTTAAAGATGATAGTAAAACAATAATAATCATTTTATGGCTTCGACAACGAAAAGAAGACGAGAACACCGCTCGATGCCGTTATCGATATGATTACGAAAGACCGCATGGACGCGATTGAGGAAGCCCAGCGTGCAGAGCGCGAGGACGGTCCCGTCAAGTTTCTTCCGGCCTTTACCAAGCATCCTGCCAAATATTCCCCAATGAAGGAGTCCTATTGTGCCACTCGACTGGTGCGTCCCCGTGTCTTCGAAGTCACGCTCCCTTTGGACGATGGCCTTTATTTCATCGTCTATTTCAACTTTCTGGAGCAGAACGGCTACACACAGGCCACCTGCTACTGGGGTAACATTTTCGACTTCGCACAGCGTGCTGCTGCAGAACCCTATCCCGGTGCAGGCTATGTCATGCTGTCGAAACCCTTCTGCAAGAAATATCCTCATGTCGCTGCCGTCTATGGCATGCACGAGGATAATCAGGATTGTACTAAACCGTATCTTACTACTATAGGTTGGGAGCACCAACTCAAGGAATGGTTTCTTTCGGTAAGGTTGTATAACTTCGACTATGTGAAACTCATTACATATAGCCCGTTGGACTGTCCGGAGGTTATCGAGGTCATTGATGCACTGAAAAAGACCTCTTTAGCTATGGTACGTGACATTCAGCGCAGCGATGCCAAGCAACCGAAGCAACTGATGAATGAGTTGTTTGGTATGTAACCTGATTGGTTCGCCAGATGCTTTTGTTAAGGGAAGTTTGAAATAAGATAAAAATACAAAAATAATGGCAAAATTTAAAGAGAATGGGAAGCTGAAGCTTCTGATAATTGTTGGAACGCGCCCGGAGATTATCCGTTTGGCGGCGTTAATTAACAAGTGCCGTCAGTACTTTGACTGTCTCCTGGCACATACCGGTCAGAATTATGACTATAACCTCAATGGGGTATTCTTTAAGGACCTGAAGTTGGCAGATCCTGATATCTATATGGAGGCTGTGGGTGATGACCTCGGTTCTACGATGGGTAACATCATCGACAAGTCATATAAGGTGATGGTTGAGACCAAGCCTGATGCAGTGCTTGTGTTGGGTGATACGAACTCTTGTTTGTCCGTGATTGGTGCCAAGCGCCTGCATATCCCCATCTTCCACATGGAGGCGGGCAACCGCTGCAAGGATGAGTGCCTGCCGGAGGAGACCAACCGCCGCATCGTCGATATCATCAGCGATGTGAATATGGCGTACTCTGAACACGCCCGTCGTTATCTCGCCGACTGCGGTCTGCCCAAGGAGCGTACCTACGTTACTGGTAGTCCGATGGCCGAGGTGCTGCATCAGAACCTTGCTGAGATTGAGGCAAGCGACATCCACAAGCGTCTTGGCTTGGAGAAGGGCAAGTATATCCTTCTGAGCGCCCACCGTGAAGAGAACATTGATACCGAGAAGAACTTTATGAGTCTCTTCACCGCTATCAATAAGATGGCTGAAAAGTACGATATGCCCATCCTGTACTCCTGTCATCCCAGGAGTAGGAAAAGGATTCAAGATTCAGGTTTCAAGTTAGATGCTCGCGTCATCCAGCACGAACCTCTTGGCTTCCACGACTACAACTGCCTCCAGATGAATGCTTTTGCAGTAGTTTCAGATTCCGGCACCCTGCCCGAGGAGAGCAGTTTCTTCACCTCTGTTGGTCATCCGTTCCCTGCCATCTGCATCCGTACCTCTACCGAGCGTCCCGAGGCTATCGATAAGGCTTGCTTCATCATTGCAGGTATTGATGAAAAGTCATTGCTACAGGCGGTAGATACCGCAGTGACCCTGAACCAGAATGGTGACTACGGCATTCCCGTTCCCGACTACATCGAGGAAAACGTCTCTACCAAGGTGGTAAAGATTATCCAAAGCTATGTGGGTATTGTAAATAAGATGGTCTGGAGGAAGTTCTAGAACTTCTCGCAGATAACGCTGATATGGCAGATAACGCTGATATGGCAGATAGCGCAGATTTATGACAGAAAACGAAATTTCATATAAGATACGTGGTGCCATATTCAATGTGTACAACAACCTTGGGCCTGGGCTATTGGAAAGTGCTTATGAGACGGCACTAAAGATAGAACTTGAAAAGGAAGGTCTTTTGGTGGAGAATCAGGTGTACTTGCCTATTGTTTATGGTGGTATCACCATTCCCAAGGCTTATAGGCTAGACATATTAGTAGAAAAGAAGGTAATCGTAGAATTGAAAGCAGTGCAGCATGTGAACGAAGTGTTCTACAAGCAGTTACAAACCTACCTGAAAATGACTGGGCTAAAACTCGGTATTTTGGTGAACTTTGAAACAGACGATATAGCATCATCTATTCACCGACGGGTTAATGGGTTGTAATCTGCGAAATCTGCTCAATCTGCGTAATCAGCGAAATTTGAATGAATATGAAAATTCTAGTGACTGGTGCCAAAGGTTTTGTCGGTAAGAACCTGTGTGCACAGCTGAATAATATTAAGGAAGGTAAGGCACGTTGCTATGGAGACGTGACAGTGGAGGCCGTCTATGAATATGACTTGGACTCAACTCCCGAGCAGTTGGACGAATACTGCAAGAATGCAGACTTCGTTTTCAATCTCGCAGGTGTAAACCGTCCTCAAAACCAGAAAGAGTTTATGCAGGGCAATTTCGGTTTTGCATCAACCCTGCTTGATACGTTGAAGAAGCATGGTAACAAATGCCCAGTGATGCTGTCAAGCTCACAACAAGCATCTCTTACTGGTCGCTTTGGTAATAGCGAATACGGCCGTAGTAAAAAGGCTGGCGAAGACCTGTTCTTGGAGTACGGCAAAGAAATAGGTGCAAGGGTGTTCATTTACCGTTTCCCAAATCTCTTTGGCAAGTGGTGTCGCCCAAACTACAATAGTGCCGTCGCAACATTCTGTAATGCCTTTGCGAACGACTTGCCTTATACTGTCAATGATCCCAGCATAGAACTGGAACTGCTGTATATAGACGACCTCATAGACGAGATGATTGCTTGTCTTCAAGAAAAGGAGCATCGTTGTGAATTTGATGGTCTTGAAGTTCTGGATGGTCCACTTGGGCGCTATTGTTATGTGCCGACAACCCACAAAGCAACGTTGGGCGAGATAGTCGAGCTTTTGAAAAGTTTTGCAGAGCAACCCAAGACCCTGATGATTCCTGAGATTCCTGAAAACAGTTTCGCAAAGAAACTTTATTCTACTTATCTCAGCTACCTACCCAAGGAGAAGGTTGCTTTTCCATTGAAGATGAACGTGGATGACCGTGGCTCGTTTACAGAGTTGGTTCATACCCTTAATGCTGGTCAGGTAAGCATCAACATCTCCAAGCCCGGCATCACCAAAGGCCAGCACTGGCACAACACCAAGTGGGAGTTCTTCATTGTGGTCTCCGGTCATGGCTTGATACAGGAACGTAAATTGGGGACAGATGAAGTCATTGAGTTTGAAGTCTCTGGCGATAACATCCAGTGCGTTCACATGTTGCCTGGTTATACCCACAACATCATCAACCTCAGTGACACAGAAAACCTCGTCACAGTCATGTACTGCAACGAGATCTTCAACCCCAACAAGCCCGACACCTACTTCGAGAAAGTCTAACATCTAAATACACGAAAGAAACTAATAATGTCACTTTTGTACCCTGAGGAGTCATACAAGATAACAGGAGCTATCTATGAGGTTCATAAAGAGCTTGGCCCTGGACTTTTGGAAAAAGTCGGGTATTCCTTTTGAGCGTGAAAAGAGCTTCACCATTATGTATAAAGGTGAAGAGCTCGAACAGAAGTACATTGCCGACTTTGTATGTTACAACAAGATAGTTGTAGAACTAAAAGCAGTCGATGAACTTCTTCCAGTTCACGAAGCACAGGTCATTAACTATTTAGCCATTACTGGCTATAAGTTAGGACTGCTTGTGAACTTCAACGCCCAAAAGATAAAACCCGTACGCATAGTTCGGTATTAGTGAATTTAGAGCTTTTCGATGTTCAAAAAAATAAGATTTAACAATTTATCATTTAACATATGAGTGTTTTTGAAAATAAGGTATTGCTCATAACGGGCGGTACCGGTAGTTTTGGTAATGCCGTTTTGAATCGTTTCCTCAGAACCGACATCGGTGAGATTCGCATCTTCTCCCGCGACGAGAAGAAGCAGGACGATATGCGTCACGACTTCCAGGCGCGTATGCCGGAGGTGGCTAACAAGATTAAGTTCTACATCGGTGACGTGCGCAACAAGAGCACACTGAAGTACGCTATGAAGGGTGTGGACTATGTATTCCACGCTGCTGCCCTGAAGCAGGTGCCCAGTTGTGAGTTCTTCCCAATGGAGGCAGTGAAGACCAATGTGATTGGTACAGACAACACGCTGGATGCAGCTATTGATGCTGGCGTAAAGTGCGTTATCTGCCTGAGCACAGATAAGGCTGCTTATCCCATCAATGCCATGGGTATCACCAAGGCCATTGAAGAGAAGATTGCTGTAGCCAAGAGCCGTCTGAGTGGTAACACCAAGATTTGCTGCACACGTTACGGAAACGTGATGTGCAGCCGTGGTTCGGTTATTCCTCTCTGGATTGACCAGATTCGTAAAGGCAATCCTATCACATTGACTGAACCAAAGATGACTCGATTCATCATGTCTCTCGAAGAGGCTGTCGATTTGGTACTCTTCGCATTTGAAAACGGTAAAAATGGTGACATCTTAGTGCAGAAAGCTCCCGCTTGCACCATTCAGACGCAGGCTGAGGCTGTGAGAGACCTGTTCAAGCACCAGGCTCCTGAGGGTAAGGAACCCGAGATTCGTGTGATTGGTATTCGCCACGGAGAAAAGATGTATGAGACCTTGCTTACTAAGGAGGAGGCTGCAAAAGCCATTGACATGGGTAACTTCTATGCAGTTCCAGCTGACAATCGTGACCTCAATTACGATAAGTACTTCAAGGAGGGTGACACCAAACGCGCTACAATTGAAGAGTTCAACTCAGACAATACCCGCCGTTTGAATCTCGAAGAGACCAAGGCTAAGATTGCCGACCTGCAATATATCAAAAACGAGCTAGCAGGTATCCCTAACCTTGTTTAAATGTCAGCAGCCGTGCTTCTGGCATGATGAAAAGCATTTCGTGCTTTTAGATGTTTAAGGAATAAATCAGAACGATATGTCTGAAAGAAAAACGATTTACCTCTGTCTGGCGCATATGTCGGAAGAGGGCTGGGAACAGAAGTATGTGAAGGAAGCATTCGATACGAACTGGGTGGTGCCGATGGGACCGAACGTGAATGCTTTCGAGGAGGATCTTCACAGGTTTGTAACGAGCAATAACGAGAGTGCGGTATATGGTGATTCACGTTGGCCGGAGGCTAATCCTGCCTCATGGCATTTGAACGAAGCTCTGAAAGACACCAAAGTTGTTTGTTTGAGTGCTGGTACTGGTGCTGTACATCTGGCATTGCTGGCGTGTGGCGTAGGCCCTGGCGATGAGGTGTGTGTTCAGAGCTTCACATTCTGTGCTTCATCGCATCCAATCACCTATTGTGGGGCTAAGCCTGTGTTTATCGGTTCAGAGAAAGATACATGGAACATGGATCCTGAATTGCTGGAGAAGGCTATCATCGACCGTAAGGAGAAGACGGGCAAGTACCCGAAAGCTATTGTGCCTGTAGCTCTGTATGGTATGCCTTATCAGATTGATAAGATTATGGCTATCGCCAATAAGTATGGCATTCCTGTGGTTGAGGATGCTGCCGAGGGTATGGGTTCAAGGTTTAACGGTCAAGTGCTGGGTACGTTCGGCAAGTATGGCGTTTTGAGTTTTAACGGCAACAAGATGATTACAACCAGTGGCGGTGGTGCGCTGATTTGCCGCAATGCGGAAGAGGCTAACCAAATTATGTGGCTTGCCACTCAGGCTCGCGATGCTTATCCATATTATCAGCATACGGCCATTGGCTTCAACTACCGTATGAGTAATGTTTGTGCGGGTATTGGTCGCGGTCAGATGACGGTGCTGGATGCGCATATTGCACATCACAAGCACGTACAGAAGCTGTATGAGGAACTGATGAAGGACATCCCTGGCGTGAAGATAAACAAGCAGCCTGCAGACCCACGTTACGACAGTAACTATTGGTTATGTACGATGACGCTGGATCCGAGCGTGAAGGTGAAGGGACAGGAGAACGCCTACAAGGAGGTGATTAAGACCGCCGTTGGTGGTGCTGCAGGTGTGATCCATCAGGTGGACAGCCCTGTGACGGACTGCCAGCCCAATGAAAACGTGGAGGCCATGCGTGTGTTTATGCTTGGTAAGAAAGTGGAGTGCCGTCCGGTATGGAAGCCCATGCACAAGCAGCCGGTATATGCCGGTTGTGAGGTATACACCAATGGCGTTGAAGAAGATATCTTCAAGATTGGCATGTGCCTGCCCGCAGGGCCGTATGTAAGCGATGAGGATGTGAAGTACATTGTTGATTGCATCAAGGATGCGATTGAGTAATGAAATGATTGACGGCAGGTTGGTGCAGTCCTCCACACAGCCGAACCGCCTGCCAGTCTGGTCGCAGGAATAGAAGAAATACATTATACGAAAAAGTATGGGGCAGGCTCTTATCAGGGTCTCTCATAAAGAAAAAGGTTCAATAATCCTGATAATCTTGCCCCTTTTATTTGTTTTATATTGATGTGTAGTGAAAATTAATCAAAATTAGATAAGTAATTAAGTATATATAATGAAAAAACATGTATTTAATGCAGGTCCTTGTATTTTGCCTCAGGTGGCATTAGATAAGGCAATTGAAGCCATTAAAGACTTCAAAGGTACTGGTGTTAGCGTTCTTTGCATTTCCCATCGCACAAAAGAGTGGGAAGCAACTATGGAAGAAACCCGTCAGCTATGGAAAGAACTACTTAACATCCCCGAGGATTATGAAGTTCTCTTCCTTGGTGGTGGTGCATCACTTGAATTCTTAATGATACCAGTAAATTTCCTTGAGAAGAAAGCTGCTTATCTTCAGACTGGTGTTTGGGCAAAAAAGGCTGCAAAAGAGGCAAAGGCCTATGGAGAAGTAGTGATAGTGGCATCATCAGAAGATAAAAATTACACTTATATTCCGAAAGATTTCTCAGTGCCACAGAATGCAGATTATTTCCACATCACAAGCAATAACACTATTTATGGAACGGAGATTAAAGAGGATAAGGATTATGGTGTTCCTGTAATCTGTGATATGTCATCTGATATTCTTTCACGTCCTGTTGATGTGAGCAAATATGAGATGATTTATGCTGGCGCCCAAAAGAATGCTGGTCCTGCAGGTGTAACTGTCGTAATAGTGAAAAAATCTGCATTGGGCAAGGTGTCTCGATATATCCCGACAATGCTTGATTATCGCACACACTTGGATAAAGGCTCAATGTTTAATACACCACCGGTATTTCCTATTCTTGTGATGAATGAGACTTTGAAATGGCTTAAGAGCATTGGAGGTGTTGAGGCAATGCAGAAGATTAATAAGCAGAAGGCTGATATGCTCTATGCTGAGATTGATCGCAATACAATGTTTGTAGGAACAGCAGAAAAGGATTCTCGTTCCAATATGAACGTATGTTTTGTGATGGCACCAGGAAAGGAAGAATTTGAGGCCGAGTTTATGGAGTTCGCTAAGGAAAAAGGAATGGTAGGCGTGAAGGGTCATCGTTCTGTCGGTGGATTCCGTGCTTCGATATACAATGCTTGCACAGTGGAAGATGTTCAAGCACTGATTAATTGTATGAAAGAATTTGAGGCAATTCACCAGTAACTCATGGCATATTTTAATACATCAAAAGTATTCTTAAGACTAATTGCTTAGCAATAGTGGCAATACTATTCTTTTGTTCATGTGCTCATTACAAGATATACCGTATTTCCAGAATTCAGATGAATTTGATGGTAGTATGGGTGCAAGGCTTTATGAATTGAAAATAAAGCCCAAAGACAAACTGACAATCTTTGTATTTTCAAGTAATAATCAAGATGCTGTTGCACAGTTTAATATCCGTGACCCGCGAGAGATGAATTTGAATCAACGTCTTGTACGAGTTCAATCCAGGGCATCATGAAGCGTATCAAGGCCAAAGGTGCAGAAGTTGTCATATACGAACCCACCATCCCTGATGGAGAGTCCTTCTTCGGATCTTTAGTTGTTAACGACTTGGCAAAGTTCAAAGAACAGAGCAGGGCAGTTATAGCAAATCGATATGATAGTTGTTTGGATGATGTGATTGATAAAGTATATACTAGAGACATCTTTAAACGCGATTGATTGTGTAAATTCTTGTTATTTCTATTTAGATTTCACCAAATATAAACAGAATAATTATCACGGTGACACGAACCTGTCACTTTAGGCACATCAGCCAGTGAAGCTGGTTTACACTGAAGAATGCTGCGGGTAAGTGAGAGCAATAATAAGCTCGCTTGATTACCCACGAGCGTGAGCAGGCTCGACACGGTCAATACGAGAACGTACCGACGATCGAAGCAAGAGCAGAGATAAGCTTGCTTAATCTATGCCTTGCAAGGAGGAAGAAGACGATAGTCAATGGGTCAACGACCCGCTGGCAGATGATGTCCAGTGTTTGGATATAGAAGGTTCATCACGTCGAAGACCATCTGACGACCAGATATGGTTGAAGATAAAAGACAAGACTGGCGTGACCAATAGTACTTCATTCCAGCAGTTGGATGAAAATATAAGAATAGAAATGTTTTTGGAACTAAAAGACTGTGGAGCCTCGCTTCGTCAACTGGAGCGCCTGACAGGTATAGGAAAAGGAGTGATTCATCGCATTTAGTGCACAGGACACTGACCTGTCCCCTCTGTCCCAGAGACAGAACGCAACATCAGGCTGATGACAATCGAAAGATCCAACTCGAAATCCTTTGGTAGCCATGAGGGTGTGGAGAGCTCTGCTGCCTATCACACCATCATAGCCACATGCAAAGCTCAGGCTATCTCGGTGTGCGAATATCTAAAGAAATTTTTCACGGCATGTATTGAGGGACGTACGGATTATGAGAATCTGACCCCAATGATGCTATGCCAACCAGTTAAATAATCAAAATTTTAGTCCAATTAGAATTATGGAACATCGCCAGATGTCCCTGTTTATCGGCATCTCTGGAGAACGGATGTGAAAATTGGACGCTTACGATCTGTAGAACCGTCCCCTGATCTTATCAGGGTCTCTTATAAATGAAGAAAAGGTTAACAGTAGGCATTACCATAATTAAAATTTTAACATCCGTAATAACCGCTTCATAATGGATAAAATTAGAAATTGGAAATCTTTAAATGAATTCTTCAACGTATTAAATAAGAATGTGGAATACGTTGTTCTTAGGAATTATGAAGAATTCATAGAGGGGGAATTTAATGTTTCTCATCCAGATATCGACATCTTGTGTAGAGATTCTAGGGAATTGATTATGATCGCAGAAAGCACAACTCGTACAAGTAACTCAAAGGATCTAATTCATCAACAAATAATGATTGACGAAAAGATAGTAGCCCTTGATGTTAGACATGTTGGTGATGGCTATTATGATGATTTATGGGAAGAGAACATGCTGAAGAAGAGAGTTGTGATTAATGATTTTTGCTATGTTTTAGATGAAGAAAACTATTTCTACTCATTACTTTATCATGCATTAGTTCAAAAACGATTTGTAAGTGGAGATTATCAATTAAGACTGACGAAAATGGCAGAAAAACTTAATATAAAGCGGACATACTCGCCAGTTTCTATTGAAACTCTCCAGTCTTATATGCGTGAAAAGAACTATTTATTTACATATCCAGAATACTTAGGAGGAATAACAAATTTCGAACATGTTGATAAAGATATGATTAAGAAAGACATATTTCGTACTATTAGGAAATGTATATATTTATTAAAAAATAAAATAAAGATAATTATTTAGAATATGGGAGAAAAGATAAGGGATATACATCCCATAAAAATTGGTAAATCATCATTGATGATTGAGTTAAATGAAGGATATACTGCTTCTGAGGGTAGATTAATTCATATACAAAACAAGAAATTTCGCTATTTGTTGAAAGAAAATGATTTTTATCATTTGTCAACAATGGTCATGAGAGCATGGCGTGAGTTTGATTATATAAAGAATCAAACAGTAGAAGTAATGAATGAAAATGAATTGCCTATTCGTGATGAAGTCTCAGACTTAACAATGCAAAAATTGCATAATTTTGCTGTAATGTTAACCCTTGATAATATAGATTATCGTATCCTTGATGTTCAAAATAAGATGATTACAATGATTGTTAAAGAAGAAGAGTTGTCAAGGTTAAAAAATTTTTTAGAGAAGAAAGGAAGCGTAATAAGAAATCATCCTTTCGGTCCAAATAATGGCTATCGATTCTTATATCAGATGACCCCTTTTCTATTGTATGAGTATGACGATATTCTATTTGAAGTGTATTGTCAACTTCCCTGTGCAAGTTTAACTCCTAAAACATGGATTCCACTAGATAAATCTATTCAAAAGGAAATATGGCAGCATCCTGAAGAAAACGATGTCATTAAAAAGTGTAGTTTAGCTTGTCGGTGTATCTACCATCTTTGTTGGGCAATCTTCTTCAATAAAGGTTTTTCTCCTTATTCCAAAGTGTTTCTGAGAGAGAATAAAACAATATTTTGTTCAGATCAAATGAGGGAATTATTGGAGGTAGTCTTTTTTAACTATACTCCGTCGTTAATTGGACAAATTCAATCTGATAATTTTGATACTATTATTCCAAAATATTATTCTTTTATAGGTTATTAAGAAATATGAGTAATCCTGCTGTTATAAAACTACAATCTGGTCGAATTGGTAAGAGTAAAATATGGCTTGATGATAATTTTGGAGAATCAATTCATATTCATATTGATGACAATCGAGTTGACTTAACTGTAGAAGAATTCAGACAACTATACGATGATTTATGTGTGTCGTTAACGAAGCTTGTAGATGTTGATGGTTTCGATGTGTCTCAAATAGATCCTGTGTTTTTATCAGTAATGCTATGGCCATATTTACCCCATCTTACTGGTTATTCTATAGAGACAGTAAATCTTGGTGAGCTTTATGCTCCATATCATTCATACATATATAGATTAAAGAATTCAAAAGGCTATAAGGCTCTCAAAACAGGTATTGAGATAAAGGAAAAAAGGAGAAATTCACAATTACTCAACCAGACAGAATCGCAAAGAATGAATGATATTTTGAAAAGCATTAAAGAGAACGGTTATCCTCATAAATGTCATTATATTGTTGTGTATGGTAACGATAATATCATACGTGATGGCCAGCATCGCGCTTCATGCTTATATTATTTGTATGGGAACATTGATGTACCGATTTTGAGACTAAAATTTGACAACTACAAATCACCCGACATTTCTAACTTATGTTGGTATAACATGATGACATTTGTCAAAAAACGGATGGTCTGGTCTATTTCATTTGTGGTCAAATTTAAGATGTTAACTTATTCGGTAGTTCGTTTCTTTTTAAAAAGATTTAAATTTGCAAAAGGTATTGTACCTGGCAAATTAAGTTTGGAAATGGATGAAACAATGAAAGCAATGTTTCTTTCAAAATAGTTGTATGGCTTCAGATATGTTAAAAGGATACTCTAGAACTAAGAATTCTTTATTAAACATAATGTCAGGATTTGCAGGGCAAGTGTTGACTATTATCCTTAGATTTGTATGTCGAACTGTCTTTATACAGACATTAGGAGTTGCTTATTTAGGAATAAATGGATTGTTCTCCGATGTTCTTTCTATGCTATCTCTTGCTGAATTAGGATTTGATACGGCAATTAGTTATAGGCTTTACAAACCTATAGTTGAAGAAAATTACAAAAAAATTAGAGCACTTCTTGTATTTTTTCGATTAGCTTATAGAATAATTGGCGTTGTTATACTCTGTTCTGGATTGTTGTTCATTCCTTTTTTGCGGTATTTAATAAAAGATTATGATTCATTGAAGGATATAGGAATTAACGCGGTGTTGATTTTTATCCTGTTTCTCGTCCAAAATGTTTCTACATATTTGTTTTTTGCATATAAGAGTATCGTTTTTAAAGCTAATCAGAAATTATATGTGCTTGATGTTGTTGGCTATGTAATAACCTTAACGTCGAGCTTATTTCAAATAGTGACACTTCTGATATTCGAAAATTTTACAGTATATTTGATCGTGATGCTATTTTTTGCGATTCTGCAGAATCTAATTAATGCGAGATTGGCAACTCATTATTATCCGCAATACTTTGATTATAAAAATGAAAAACTTGATAAGAAAGAACGAAAGGAATTATTTAAAGACTGTACAGCATTATTTGTTTATAAAATTAATAATATTGTAATGAAGGCTACAGACAATATAGTATTAAGTGCTTTTGTGGGTTTAACCATAGTTGGTCTCTATTCTAATTATCTTGTATTGTTTACCGCTGTTAGTGGAGTCCTTCATATTACATTTCGAGCTGTAAAGGCTAGCATGGGAAATCTATTTGCCTCTGATGATATAGAAAAAAAATATTTCTTTTTTGAGGTTATGAATCTTATTACTATATTGTTATATGGTACAGCTGCAATTTGTGTTGCAGTTGTATCTAATGAGTTTATAATATGCTGGATTGGGGAACAATATACTATACCCCAACCACTCCCCTTGCTTATTGGAATTGAACTGTTATTTACAGGCCTTAAACTTAATCTTGCCCAAATACGTCATGTTAGTGGCATCTTTAAACAAATGTGGTTTAGACCTGTTATAGGCTCATTGATTAATGTGGTTTCTTCTGTCGTTTTGGTACAGTTTTGGAGTATTTCTGGTGTTATAGTTGGGACTTTGTTAGCTGCAATATTTGCTAATTTTGTGGTTGACCCAGTTGTGATTCATAAATATAGTTTTAATCGTTACAAGGCTGTAAGTTATTACTATTGTAAAAATATGAAGTATATTATTATATTAGGTTTATTTGGTTTTGCTTCTTATTACTTGTGTTCGTTGATTATCTTTGAAAACAGTTTGTTATCATTTTTTGTTCATTTAATAATTTGTTTATTATGTGTAATACCTGCTTTTTATTTTATATTTCGAAATAGAAATGAATTCAAATATTTGTCATCAAAATTGTTAAAAGTAGTTAATGTTCATAAATGATTGTAATTATTAGTATATGTATAATTATTCTTTTATTATTCCTCATAAAAATTGTCCAAAATTACTCACACATTGTGTAAATAGTATTCCTGAACGTGATGATGTACAAATCATTGTTGTTGATGACAATAGTGATGCTGATAAGAAACCTTCTATTGATAGAAAGGGAGTTGAGATTATATTGCTTGATGCAGAGCATTCCAAAGGTGCCGGAAGGGCGCGTAATGTAGGTCTGGAGCATGCCAAAGGAAAGTGGTTACTTTTTGCTGATGCTGATGATTATTATAATAAAGATTTCTTGAGTATATTAGATTTATATATCAATAGTAGTTATGATGTAATATATTTTAATTTTTTATATAAGGATGGTAAAACAGGGCAAAACCTAAAACCACTGAATTTTCAGAAATATTTTGAGGATTATGATGGAAGTAAATATGCTCAAGATCAAATAAAATTTCTTCATAATGTGCCATGGACAAAAATGGTATCGCATGAGTATATAAAAAAAAATAATATATTCTTTGAAGAAACTATTAATGGAAATGATATATTTTTTTCTATTATGGTTGGATATTATACTAACAATATAGCTGTAGAAAAAGCTCCGATATATGTATATTTGCGTAATCAGAACAGTATATTAACAACAAAAGAAAATTCAAAGTCGGCATTGTGTCGTTTAATTCACTTAATAAAAAAGAATTATTTTTATGATTTTATAGGCCATAAAGAATGGAAAAAAAATGTAAGCAGAAGAATTCTAATAAAAATTTTTTCATTAGGTTTTCCATTTGTTTACGATCTTGTAAAAAATAGTAGAAATATGTATCAAAGTAGAAAAGAATGGGTATCAATGTTTTATATACTATGAGAAATATTATATATTGTTGGAAATATTTGCTTGCCCTCCCTCATCTTTTGTATTTCGCTTTCTCAAATAGAAGTACAAAACAGTTAGTAAATGAAGATGTTGATGAAATGAACAGAAGATGTAAACTCAATAAAGGATTGGCATATTATCTTGTCAATAGGAAACCATATAGAAATATATTCTATTTTAGGATGAAAAACAAGTGGGTAAAAGTACTGAAATGGCTTCTTCCCGAATATTCAGGATTCTATATCACGTCTAATGTAAAGCGTATTTTGGGTGGCGTTTTTGCACTTAATCATCCATACGGAACAATACTGAATGCAAAAGAGATTGGTAAGAATTTTGTTTTTTGCCAACTTACAACGCTTGGCAATAAAGAACATGGTCAAAATGACCTAACTCCTGTAATCGGTGACAATGTTTCATTGGGGGCCAATGTAAATATCATAGGCAATATAAAAATAGGTAATAATGTAATAGTGGGAGCTGGAAGCGTGGTCGTGAAAGACGTGCCTGACAACTGTGCTGTTGCCGGCAATCCTGCCAAAATAATTAAATATTTTAATGATGAAGAAAGTTCTGACAGTAGGAGTATATGATCTGCTCCACATAGGCCATGTCAATTTGTTCAGACGTGCTAGAGAATTAGGTGATTCACTGACTGTAGCCGTACAACGTTCGGAAGTAGTATTAAAATATAAACCAGAAGCCAAGCTTGTATATACAACAGAGGAACGTATGTATATGGTTAAATCCATAAGATATGTGGATGAAGTGATAGAGTATGAGGGCGTTGACGAAATTGTAAAGACTGCAGACTTTGATGTGTTCGTTACAGGCCCTGATCAGACACATGCAGGCTTTCAAGCAGCCATGCAGTGGTGCCGGGAACATGGTAAAGAAACAGTCGTGTTGCCAAGGACAGAAGGTATTTCTTCATCGTGGTTGAAGGAACAAATTAAATCGATGTAAGTTCTATGAAAGAAATAGGATTGGATGAACTGAAAGTTCTTCAATTAGATGTATTGCAAGCGGTGCATGATTTTTGCACAAAGAATGGAATAACCTATTCTCTGGCTTGTGGAACAGCGTTGGGGGCGGTTAGGCACAAAGGATATATACCTTGGGATGATGATTTGGATATATATCTGTTACGAGAAGATTACAATCGTTTGATGGAGGTGTATTCCAACGACGGTCGTTTTAGATTAATTTCTATGGAAAATGACAAGGATTGGGACAGACCTTACGCAAGAGCATATGACAGCTATACCATTTTTGAAGAGCAACGAAACGACAAAAAGATTATCGGTATTGGAATTGATGTGTATCCAATAGATTCTGTTCCAGAGGATGAATTTGAATGGAAGAAATTTGATAAACGACGCAGGCTATTGCAGCATATACTTTCACTTAAACAAATCAAGTTTGACATAAATAGAAACTTGTCAAAGAATTTATTTCTTTTTATGGCCAAATTTGTCTTGTTGCCATTCTCAAGAAAGAGAATAGCTAAATATATAGATAAGTTTATTAGGCAGTTTAATCGTAAAGGAGGTAGTTGGGTTTTTGAAAGTGCACAGGGTATGATACAGAAGAACCGCTTTCATAGATACGTTTTTAAAAATACTATATCTGTACCATTTGAAGATAGACGTTTTATGCTCTTTGAGAACTACGACGAATATCTGAAAAATGGATATGGAGATTATATGAAACTGCCTCCTAAAGAAAAACAAGTTGCACATCATGTCTTTAAGGCATATTGGAAGTGAGAACACATAATGAATAAATTGGTTTATTACATAATAAAACCCCATTTTTTTGTCATAGCGTTATTAGAAAGGTTGGGTGGTTGGGTTCCTGATGGATTGTACTTGAGAATGCTATATCTCCTGCATACAGGAAGAATATTACATCTTGACCCACCGGTGACATTCAATGAAAAACTGCAATGGTTAAAGTTGAATGACAGAAAGCCAATATATACCACGCTTGTTGATAAATCAACAGTAAAAGATGTGGTTTCGGGAATCATCGGAGATCAGTATATTATACCTACATTGGGAGTATGGGATTGTATAGAAGATATCAATTTCGATATGCTACCACAGAAATTTGTGTTGAAAACAACACACGATGGCGGTGGTTCGGGAGTTGTTATATTCGATAAAAGGGAAACTGATATACAATCGACTAATAGTAAGTTGGAAAAGTCTTTAAAACATAATATATATAAGACGCTGAGAGAATGGCCGTATAAGGAGATTAAACCGCGGATAATGGCAGAACAATACATACAGCCCTTAGAGGATAGTGAGACAGGACTACAAGACTATAAGTTATTCTGTTTTAATGGAAAACCTGAATTTTGCCAGGTAAAGACACATGAAAATGGTAATGACTATATTGATTTGTTTGATATGGATTGGTCTCTCCTTCCCTTCACTGGTTTAAATCCCCAGCATGGACATGCCCCAATAACCCCGAGAAAGCCAGAGAATCTAGATAGGATGGTTGAATTAGCCCAAAAGTTGGCTGTTTATGCTAAGTTTGAAAGAATAGATTTCTATAATGTGGCGGGTAGAATCTATTTTGGTGAAATTACATTTTATCCAGTATCTGGTTTCGGTGAATTTACGCCTGATGTATATGATAAGTATTATGGTGAGAAATTGATATTGTTTTAGATTATGAGTTTAAGGAAAATAAATTTAATATCTTTCGTCACTTTTTTTGTTGGGTGGTGGCTTTACTTCTCGCAGGGTATGTTTAATTATCATGGCCCAATAATGCAAGGAATACTTGTTGTCATGCTTACGTGGTCATTTTTTTATTTCTTTAAAGTGGTGACGACTAAGCAGGTGCCCCCGGTTTTGCAAGTACTTGCCTTATTGTTAATAGTTTTACTATTGTATGGTGTTTGGAACATAATAATAAGAGGGGGGGGGACATACGCAATAGATTATGTAAAAAAAACCGCTTATTCAATAGCTCCGATTTTTGGTTTCTATTATTTGTTGAAAAGAATTGATGTTAGCCAAAAGTGGCTTTACGTAATAATAATTGCTCTGCTATTGTTTGCCATTGGAGAATTTTATTCAGGTAGGAGAGAAATGCTGGAAAAGATAGCTCGTGGAATCTATCGGGATCGAGAAATAAATGAGATGGTTATGGGAGCTGCTTACAGATTTCTTCCTATTTTGCCATTACTTTTTTTTGTAAAAAAAGCATGGTTTAAGTATATGGCGCTCATTGTTATATTGTTTTATATTGTTTTGGGTGTAAAGCGTGGTGCAATATTAATTGGTGCTGCTAGCACGGCGATTATTGTTTTTGATGAATTGACGCATACAAAGAAAAAAACATCAATATCACAAATTATAATAGTCATTGGTGCACTGGTTGGGGGATATTTTTTATTTTCGAAAATGATCACGGAGAATGATTTCTTTATATATAGGTTCGCGGAAATGATGGAGGGAGATACAAGCGGCAGAGATAAGATATATTCTGAAATGTTTCAACATTTTGTCAATGAATCAAATGCTTTTTATCTTCTTTTTGGGAACGGTGCTGATAGTACATTGAGAATTCAGGGGCATTATGCTCATAATGACTGGTTAGAGATGCTTATGAACCAAGGTGTTTTTGGCTTTTTGATATATTTTATTTTTTACTATCGACTTATAAAAGAATGGATTCGGAACAAGGAATGCCATACTTTATATATGGGAATCGGACTTGTCCTTTTCGTACTATTTGGTTCATCGATAGTTTCAATGAGTATCAATAATATGCGTATAACTGCCCATTTTTGTATCGCATACTGCCTTGCGATGAGTGAAAAACCTAGGTATTCTAATAAAACTAACAATTATGAAAATTTGTGTAATTAGTCATGCTTTTCCCTATCCGGGAATACCCCAGTTTACATTTGTTGCTGAAATATGCAAAGCAATGGCGGCACAAGGAGAGGAAATAACTGTGATTGCACCGCAAAGTGTTTTCAAACCGGTATTCCGTCATGAACCTGTAATACCGTTCAAACAAGTCCTGAAGATTGATGGAGGGAAGGATATCGTTGTATATACTCCAAAGATAATTACTTTAGGGACATTGCCGTTTTTGGGTACAAGGGTGAACAAATTCTTTACGCAGTGGGCCGTAACTAAGACTATAATGAAATACGTAACTGATGTTGATGTGTTCTATGGTCATTTTTTCTTTGAAGGTTTTCATGCTTTACCAGAGGCCATCAGGAGGAATAAACCTATTATTGTGGCATCAGGAGAAACAAATGTGACTTTTAGGAAAGAATATACCAAGCTGTTGAAAGAGTATCTGAATCGTCTGAAAGGCATTATTTTTGTTTCCACTAAAAATAAAGACGAGGCTATTAAATATGGACTCACAGATGGAAGTAATAGTATCATATTGCCTAACTCTGTTGACGCCAGTATCTTTAAGCCTCTGGATAGAAAGGCTTGTCGCGAAAAGTTGGGATTTTCTCAAGATGACTTTATAGTTTCTTTTACTGGCTATTTTACCCACAGAAAAGGTTCAAGACGTGTTGCAGATGCAATTACAATGCTTAATGATGAAACTATAAAGAGTATATTTATTGGAAGGAATAATGAAGGTGTCGAAGTTGAACCTAATTGTAAAGGTATCTTATACAAGGGCTTTATGGATCATGATCAAATACCCACTTATCTGTGTGCTTCAGATATATTTGTCCTTCCTACGAGAGCAGAGGGATGTCCAAACGCTATTGTAGAGGCTTTGGCCTGTGGGTTGCCAGTAGTTTCGAGTGATAGGAAGTTCAATTATGATGTATTAAACGATAAAAACTCTATCATGGTAGATCCTGATGATGTAGAAGCTATCAGTAAAGCGATAAAGACACTAAAGGAAGACCCAGAGCGACGCACCGCCATGAGTAAAGCTGCATTGGAAATGGCAAAGAGCCTTACTATTAAGGAGAGAGCAAGAAAAATAATTGCTTTTATTAAACAACAAACAGGAATTAATTAAAACATTAAAAATATGAAAGTAGTTCTTTTAGCCGGTGGTTTTGGTTCACGTATCTCCGAGGAATCCTTTTTTAAACCCAAACCCATGATTGAGATAGGTGGTATGCCAATCCTTTGGCATATTATGAAGGAGTATTCTTACTATGGTCACAATGAGTTTATCATTTGTGCGGGCTATAAGCAAGAATATATCAAGGAATGGTTTGCAAACTATTTCCTGCACAACAGCGATATCAGCTTTGACTTCCGTGAAGGGAAGAACGAGATGACTGTACATCATAGTAAACTGGAGCCCTGGAAGGTGACCGTGGTGGATACAGGTTATAACACCATGACTGGTGGCCGTATCAAGCGCGTACAGGAATACGTTGGTTACGAAACCTTCATGATGACTTATGGTGATGGCGTATGCGATGTGGACATCAATAAACTCCTAGAGTTCCATAAGAGCCATGGTAAAAAGGCAACCCTTACAGCAGTCAAGATGAAGCAGGATAAGGGCGTGCTAGATATCACCAAGGATATGAATGTCCGTGCTTTCCGTGAGAAGAACTCTATGGATGGTGCTCCTATCAATGCGGGTTATATGGTGTTAGAACCCTCCGTGTTTGATTACATTGATGGCGATTCACAACCCTTTGAGCGTGAACCGTTGGAGCGCCTAGCTAAGGAAGGTGAATTGATGTCTTACATCCATGAGGGCTTCTGGCAGTGTATGGATAATATCCGTGAGAAGAAACTGCTTGAAGACCTGCTCGAGAACGGCACTGCTCCTTGGAAAAAGTGGGAGAGAGAAGTACCTATTGATAAGATAAATAAGTAAAAAACGATATGGCAACATTACTGGAAGATTTCTATCGTGGAAAGCGCGTGTTCGTTACGGGACACGCAGGCTTTAAGGGTAGCTGGATGTGCAAGATGCTGGCAAATGCTGGTGCAAAAGTCACAGGCTATTCCCTGGCACCAAATACAAATCCGTCATTGTTTGAGATTGCAGAGTTGGACAAAGATATCCATTCTGTGATAGGTGACATTCGTGATTATGCAGCTTTGAAGAAAGCCTTTGATGAGGCACAGCCAGAGATAGTGCTGCATCTGGCTGCTCAACCCATTGTACGTGACAGTTACAAAGATCCTGCATACACCTACGAGACCAATGTGATGGGTACGGTGAACATCCTGGAGTGTGTGCGTAACAGCAATTGCGTGAAATCATTCCTGAATGTTACCACCGATAAGGTATATCTTAACAAAGAATGGGAGTGGGGATATCGTGAGAACGAAGAACTTGATGGCTATGACCCTTATAGTAATTCCAAGTCTTGTTCTGAGTTGGTAACTCATAGCTACAAGCGTAGTTTCTTTACGGATAAGGACGGTAAAGCCATTGTTCCTATCTCAACAGCCCGTGCCGGAAATGTAATTGGTGGTGGCGACTTCGCTAACGACCGTATCATACCTGACAGTGTACGTGCTGCTCAGAAGGGTGAGGATATTGTTGTTCGTAATCCTTATTCAACACGTCCTTACCAGCATGTATTGGAGCCTTTGTATGCTTACCTGATGATTGCAGCCAAGCAGTATGAGGACAGCAAGTTTGCAGACTATTACAATGTGGGTCCTGACGATGTGGACTGTTTCCAGACAGGTGCTTTGGTTGACCTCTTTGTTTCAAAGTGGGGCGAAGGCTTGAAGTGGATTAATAAGTATGATGGTGGCCCTCATGAGGCCAACTTCTTGAAACTCGACTGTTCCAAACTGAAGTCCACATTTGGATGGGCTCCTCGTTGGAACCTGGACGAAGCCATGGATAAGATTGTAGATTGGAGCAAATGCTGGCTGGCAGGTGGTGATGTACGTGCCTGCATGGATAAGCAGATTGGCGAATTCTTAAGCGGTGTGAAATGATGAAGAATGTAATAGTTACAGGTGCCAACGGTTTTATTGGCAGTACATTGGTAAACAATCTCCTGAAGAATGGAGTGAAGGTAGTGGCAATTGACATTTCTTTTGCTGCACCAAGGATCCCTGATTGTGAACAGGTAGTGAAACTTCAAGTTGGTTTGGATGATGTCGAAAAACTGAAGAGTCTGATTCCTGCAGGTGAGTATGATGCCATGTATCATCTGGCATGGGCTGGTGTGAATGGCCCTAGCAAGGCAGACCCTACCGTTCAACTTAATAATATCCAATTAGGAATCAATTGTGCGCAACTCTGTAAAGCTATTGGCGTAAAGAAACTGCTTTGTGCAGGTACTGTTGCAGAACAGGCAGTGCATAGCCTACCTAATCTTTCTCAGACCAGTGGCGGTATGATGTATGGTGTTGCCAAGCATTGTGCTCATCTGATGCTGGAAGACTATTGCAAGAACATCGGCTTGCAGTTTGTCTGGATGCAGTTCTCCAATATCTATGGTGTGGGCAATAAGACAGGTAACTTGGTAAGCTATACTCTTGGTGAGCTTCTTAAAGGTAACGAAGCCACCTTTGGGCCTGCTGCACAACCCTATGATTTCATCTATGTGGATGACTTGTTGGAGGCAGTATATCGCTTAGGCGCTTCTGAAACCAAACAGGCTTGCTATTATATTGGTTCTGGTTCACCTCGCATATTGAAGGAGTATCTCTTGAAGATTGGTGAGTTGGCAGGTATGCAGGAGAAGGTGGGTATCGGTATTCGTCCTGATGACGGTATCAAGTACGACTTCTCTATGTTTGATACTACACCTCTAAAGGAGGCCATTGGTGATTATGTAAGCACTCCTTTTGAGGAAGGCATAAAGAAAACGATTAACTGGTTAAAAGAGCAATAATAATGATAACGAAATTCAATTTTGAGGAGTTAGACCTCAAAGGAGCATATAAGATTCAGCCGTTCTTTGCAACGGATGAACGTGGTGGGTTCGTAAAGGACTACAATATCGATATGTTCAAGGCCAACGGCATTGAGCATGAGTTGAAAGAGGTGTTCTATACCATCTCTAAACGTGGTGTTATTCGTGCTATGCATTTCCAGTTGGTGAAGCAGCAGGCAAAGCTGGTGCGTTGCATTAGTGGTCATGTCTATGATGTGATTGCTGACCTGCGCCCAGATTCACCAACTTTTGGGCAATGGAGAGGCTTCCACTTGACTGGTGATAATCAGGTAGAGCTTTACATCCCTCAGTATTTTGGTCATGGCTATTTAGTGATTGAAGATTCTGTGGTTTCCTACAAATGTGGTGAGGTGTTCTATGGTGAAGGTGATAGCGGTATTATGTATAATGATCCAGACCTTGCTATTGAGTGGCCAATGGATTTGATTGGTGGTGAACAGAACCTGATTATCTCCGAGAAGGATACCCATTTGATGAGTTTGAATGATTATTGTAAACAAATCAAATAGATTATAAAGATGAAACTGACGACACCAGTATTATATATTACATTTGCAAGGCCGGAATATGCACGACAAAGTTGGGATGCCATCAAAAGAGCCAAACCTGAGAAGCTTTATTTCTATTCTAATAAAGGGCGTGAAGATAATGCCGATGAATTGAAAAGAAATGAGGAAGTACGCAAATTTATAGAGGAGATTGATTGGGACTGCGACCTCCATACGTGGTTCAGAGATGAATATGTGGGGGTGTGGACATCTATACCGGGGGCGATCAATTGGATCTTTGAAAATGAAGAAAGGGCGATCGTGATAGAGGAGGATGCCGTTTGCTCTCTCGCATTTTTTGATTTATGCGAAAAATTGTTACTAAAGTATGAGAAAGATCCAAGGGTTTGGAGCATAGGAGGTAGCAATTTCGTAAAGAATAAGGTGCGCCATCAGTATGACTATTACTTTTCGCATCACTCCTTTATTACCGGATGGGCTTCTTGGCGTGACAGATGGAAGAAACTGGATTTTGAAAATGTGCGAGCAAGAGAAGTACTTGAAGCAGATGTAATGAAGGCAACGTTCTGTTCTCCAGGTGAACAGCGTTTATACACGAACTATTTGAAACAGGGGCTTAATAACTATGAGAAGAATAAAAACTGGGATGGTATCTTTAATTATACTTGCAGAGCAGAGGGCGCATTAACAATTATCCCAGCTTGTCATTTAGTCCAGAATGTCGGACATAGTGGGGTTAACAATAAAACATTTTTAAAATGTAGGGCTTTCCAAGAAGTTACATATCAAAAGGAGGAATATATAATAGAACATGAACCACCGTTTGTACTTCCTGATTATGATTTTGAACAAGAGATTTATAAATATAAAAGATGGCAAAGTTCTTTAATAAGAAGAGCATTCGATAGGATTTGTTGGCTCATATTAGTACAATGGCTTAAGTTTAGTCCTATGAAATAGGAACTTTTATAATACCGAGCAAACGGAATAAAAATGGAACAGCAAGAAACTCAATATAGGAATAAAATTGTATATCTTTCATTTATACTATCGTTGTTGATAATCATAAGGCATAGTATAGGTCTTAAAATATATGATTTATCTGGCCCTCTATTATATGTAGAGACTTTTTTTAGCTATGCGACGGATTTGGTAGTGCCAATGTTCTTTGCTATGAGTGGATATTTGTTCTACCAGAACTTTGATTTTGGAAAGTTAAGGTCAAAGTGGAAAACAAGGACACATAGTTTATTTATCCCATTTGCCGTATGGAATATAATTGGTTTCCTTTTCGCATGGCTATTGTTTAATCTACCCTATGTTAGTGCTTCATTGAGTAGGAGTCTGCCTGAGTATAATATAGGTTCTTGGGTATATGATGTGTTTATAGATACTCGATACAATATCACTTGGTTTATTCGTGACTTGATAATCTTCGTGGTTGTCACGCCCTTGTTTTTCCCAGCTTTAAAACATAGAATGGGGGGGGCAATTTTGATTGCTATAATCCTTGTAATAAGTTTTGTGATAGGTAATAAATTCGTATCAAAATATGCTGCGGTGTTTTTGTTCGGAGGGTATATGGGAATTCATTATAAGGAATTTTGTCAGCAACGATATAATGAAAAACAAATGATAACTTGCGGTTTTCTGTTGCTGATTTCGGTGATAATAGAAGCATCAATTGGGAGTCCGCAACATGGAGTTATGGTTCCGCTTAGATTATTACAAATTCCATTGATATGGGTAGCCTCGGACTTTCTAGCGATAAAGACAGAACCTAAATGGTGGATGAAAATATCATTTTTCATTTATTGTTCCCATTCTATGATATTAGAATCAATTGAAAAAGTATTTTGGTTGGGTTTGGGAAATACATTCATTGGGGCGTTATTAGATTTTATGCTGGCTCCTTTGTTGACTCTTCTGATTATTACTGCATTAGCCTGGTGCTTGAAGAAAAATAAAATGGTGTGGGGTATATTAAGCGGAGGAAGGGCTTAAATTTGATACATTAGTTTGGATGAAAAAATTACTTCAGATAAATGTTACTGCCAATTGGGGTAGTACTGGAAAAATTGCAGAGCAAATAGGATTGAAGGCTATGGAAGCCGGATGGGAAAGTTATATAGCATATGGCAGAATGATGAACCCATCAAAATCTAAATTGATTAGGATAGGTACGCAAAGTGGGGTTTATTTTCATTATGCGTTGGGTCGATACCTTGACTATGAGGGATTGGTTTCGAAGCGGGCAACTAAGAAGTTTGTGCAGGAGATAGAAAGGATAAAGCCGGATGTGATTCATATGCATAACATTCATGATCATTTTTTGAACTATCCGATATTGTTTGAGTGGATATCTAAGAATGATATTCCAGTAGTTTGGAGTCAACATGATCAGTGGGCCACAACTGGAGGTTGCTGCTATGTACCAGATGGTTGCAATAAATGGCAGACAGGGTGTTATGAGTGTCCATTAAGGAAAGGGGCGAAAATTGATAGAAGCAAAAAGAATTATTCTTTGAAAAAGGAGTATTTTACTGCAATTAAGTCTTTAACTTTGGTTCCTGTATCAGAATGGTTGGGAGGGATGATGAAAGAATCGTTTCTAGGAAAAAGTGATATTATAGTAATTCATAATGGAATAGATATCAACACATTCCATCCTACTGTAGCTGATATTCATAGGAAATATAATATTGAGGGCAAGAAAATTATTCTTGGTGTCGCATCCGAATGGAGTGAGAGAAAGGGACTGCCGGATATGCTGAAGCTTGCAAACTTGTTACCCAAAGATGATTATGCCATAGTAATAGTTGGTAAGATTCTAAAGAAGATGACGTTAGAAGAAGATAAAGGCTGTCCAATAGTTTTTATTGATAGGACACAGAATGTGCAGGAGTTGGCTAAGCTTTACTCTGCAGCATCCGTTTTTGTGAACCCAACTTATCAAGATAACTATCCTACGACAAACCTTGAGGCGATGGCATGTGGTACTCCTGTGATAACTTATCGAACGGGCGGAAGCCCTGAAGCCGTAAGCGGTGAAACAGGCCAGGTGGTGGAACAAGGAAATCTTCTGTCTTTAGTCGAAGCTGTAAAAGTCGTTTGCGGATGTGATAAAGATACGTACACTGGCGAATGCCGTAAAAGAGCAGAGAGTTGTTTTGATAAAGAAATATGTTTTGATAAATATATTGAAATTTATAAAGAATTACTTAGAAATGTATAGGAACTTTTTTAAGCGTTTCTTTGATTTTTGTATTGCTTTGGTGGCATTGTTGCTGATTGGATGGTTCTTAATCATCATCGCTATCTGGCTGCATTTTGCCAACAAGGGGGCTGGAGCATTCTTCTTCCAAGAGCGCCCTGGCAAGGACGCTAAGATATTCAAGGTCATTAAGTTTAAGACAATGACAGACGAATGCGATGCTGAAGGCAAATTGTTGCCAGATGCACAACGTCTGACAAAGGTTGGTAAGTTTATTCGCTCCACGTCAATAGATGAATTACCTCAATTAATCAACGTATTGAAAGGCGATATGGCTTTGATAGGTCCAAGGCCGTTGCGTGTTCATTACCTTCCCCTTTATTCGCCGGAGCAAGCACGACGTCATGAAGTAAGGCCAGGTATCAGTGGTTGGGCTCAATGCCATGGGAGGAATGCTATCAGCTGGACAGAAAAGTTCAAGCTGGACGTGTGGTATGTGGATCATGTATCACTGATTACTGATTTGAAGATAATTTTTATTACTATAAAAAATGTGCTGATGCGTAAAGATGTGAATAATGCAACAGCAGCAACAATGTACCCATTTGATGGTACAAACTAAAAAACACAACAATGAAAAGTATTATTATTGGAGCCGGAACTTACGGTGAGGTTTATCTAACTTATTTGCTGGAAGCTGGTGTTGAAATCGTAGGGTTCCTTGATGACGATCCGCAATATTCAGGAAAAGATGTAAGAGGCATACCTGTGTTAGGCCCGATTTCAATGCTTGAAACATTGAAAGCAAGTCATAGCGTAGAGGCTGTTTATTGCCCATTGGGTAATAACAAGTTGCGAGTAAAGTTTCTCACTCAGGCTCGTGAGCTTGGATATGAAACACCTAACTACATCCATCCGAGTGTTATACTCTCACCTAATGTCACCATTGGCAAAGGGGTATATATATTACTTGGTACAACCATAATGCCACATGCGACCATCAAGGATTTCGTAATGATAAGTATGGGCGTGCATTTGGCGCATCATACTGTCTTGGATGAGGGAGTATTCTTATCAACAGGTTGTAATTTCGGCGCATCTATACATGCCCATAAGTACGCTTATTGTGGTATCAGTTCTACTATCATGACTGGATTGCATGAACTTGGTGAAGATTGTCTGATTGGAGCAGGTGCCGTGGTTATACGAGACGTGCAAGATAAGGCGGTGATGGCTGGTGTGCCAGCAAAACTATTGAAGGTGAAAGAATAATAATCATAATGTTAGCGTGTTAGTAGCGAATTATTTGCAATGAATGTTATTTTCCTTACGATGTCCCGTTTAACGGACATTTCGCAAAGACAT
Organism: uncultured Bacteroidaceae bacterium; assembly: GCA_905233285.1. Lineage (GTDB taxonomy): Bacteria > Bacteroidota > Bacteroidia > Bacteroidales > Bacteroidaceae > Minthosoma. The sequence continues at coordinate 72,732 of CAJODY010000004.1, read as the reverse complement.
ATCTATACAGACTTGTTGCGCAAGTTTAGAAACGAGAGACATTCGGTGTATATTGTATCTCCCAATGAGCGATCTTTCGGTCGTCCAACGGAGTTGGTGGATAAAGATGGTGTTCGAATCCTTGGTGTAAAAACGCTAAACTTACAGAAAACGAGCATTATAGAAAAGGGATTAGGGCAAGTGTTGGTTGAAAGCCAATATAAAAAGGCTATCAAAAAGCATTTAAGTGATGTGTCATTTGACTTGATTCTTTATTCTACACCTCCTATTACTTTTTCTAAAGTCATAAAATTCCTTAAGAAACGTAATCCGAATGCAATGACGTATCTAATGCTTAAGGATATCTTTCCGCAGAATGCTGTTGATATGGGAATGATGAGTAAAGAGGGCGTGAAGGGTGTTCTATATAATTATTTCCGCAGGAAAGAAAAGGTTCTTTATGGTCTTTCTGACTACATTGGTTGCATGAGTCCTGCAAATGTTCAGTTTGTATTGGAGCACAATCCAGAGATATCTGCTGACAGGGTGGGGGTTGCACCGAATTCTATAGAATTAGTAGAAAAGAAGTACGAAGACGGTCAGGAAAAGGCAGAGAGATATTATATCAGGAAAAAGTATGATCTACCAATTGACAAACCAATCTTTATTTATGGTGGAAATCTTGGAAGACCTCAAGGAATCGATTATTTAATTAAATGCTTAGAAGCAAATAAGCAGCGTCTGGATTGCTATTTCATCGTGGTTGGTAATGGAACTGAGTACAACAAGTTGGAAAAATGGTATAGGGACAATAAAGGAGGTTGCGTTAAATTGATGCAAAGACTTCCTAAAGAAGACTACGATATGCTTGTTAGGTATTGTGATGTAGGGCTTATATTCCTTGATCATCGGTTTACCATACCTAACTTCCCGTCTCGTCTTTTGAGCTATCTTGAATATAAAATGCCTGTCATCTGTGCTACAGACGTGAATACGGACATTGGTAAGATAGCAGAGAAGAACGGATATGGTTATTGGTGTGAGAGTCTAAAGCCTGATGATTTTACTGCTCTCGTAGATAAAATGTTGAAATCGGATCAAAAGGTGATGGGCGAAAAGGGCTATCAGTTCTTGAAGGAGAACTATCTGGTAGAGCATACTTATAATGCTATTATGAAGCACTTGAAACCTTGACCTTGACGATAACCTTGACTATGGCTGGCGCAAGAAATTTTAGAGATTATCCTGTGTGGAATGAGGCGGTGGATTATGCCACCTATGTATATGAGGTAACAGGTCAAATGCCTTGGTTTGAGAAGAAGGGGCTATGTGACCAACTACAAAGGGCAGCTGTTTCCATCAGTTCAAACATTGCTGAAGATGCAGCACGTTCTTCTGATGCAGACTTTGCCCATTTCTTGGACTTCGCTTTAGGTTCAGCATTTGAGGTTGAAACACAGTTAAAGATTGCCAAGAACGTGGGGTATTTTGACAACCTTGACGATAACCTTGACGTTAACTACCAAAAGTTAATGGATAGGATTCATAGTATTGAACGCCAACTAAACGGTCTTATATCTTCCATTAGAAAGAGTTAACGTTAAGGTCATGGCCAAAGTTGATAAGTTGTTTTTTGAACTGCTACAGGTTGCATTAGGTAATCGGGAAATGTTAAGTTGTACGCCAACCTCGGAAGAGTGGTTGGATATGTATGACGAGTCCGAACGGCAGGCAGTGACGGGAATCCTTCTTTACGGCATAGAAAGGCTGAAAAGCCTTAACGATGACCTTAACCTTAACCAAAGGCTTCTGCTTCAGTGGATAGGGGTAGGACAGATGGTTGAACAGCGAAACCAGGTGATGGATGAACGGTGTTTAGATTTGCTTAAGAGGCTGTCTGATTATGGGCTGCAAGGAACAACATTAAAAGGTCAGGGAGTTGCGAGGCTGTATAACGTTGACCTTAACCTTAACGATGACCTTGACAAAAAAGGTGGACTGGGGAGGCTAAGGCAGTCTGGGGATATCGATGTGTATGTTGACTGTGGACTGAAGAAAGCTATAGAATTTGCAGAATCTCTTGGGCAGAAGAATGTAGAATGGGACTATAAGCACCTACATTTGAAGATATGGGATGATACTGAGGTGGAGATGCACTACCATGTGGAGGTGTTGCTGAATCTGTGGAAGAATAGGAAGCTGCAGAAGTGGTTCCGGGAAAATGATGCATTGTTATTCCATGATAATAATGGATTGACAACACCAACGTCCTTGTTCAACGTATTCTATATACTGTTGCACATATATCGGCATTTTCTGTATGAGGGGGTAGGGATGAGGCAGATTGTGGATTACTACTTTGTGTTGAAAGTAGCAAATGGATCCAGACTGGATGTGAGCTATTCTTTGGAGGCTGTTTCCATGTTTGGTATGGAGCGGTTCGCAAAAGGTTTGATGTGGGTGATGCATGAGGCTTTAGGTATGCCTAAAGAATGGATGCTTTGGAAGCCTGATGAGAAAGAAGGTGAATATATATTGGAGGAAGTGATGGCAGGCGGAAACTTCGGACATCATGATCAGAGACTGCAGCATCGCGGTGGGAAATGGAACACGGTGAAGCAAGTGTGCAGGCATAACTGGCATTTGTTGAGCCACTATCCTGGTGATGTCATTTGGGCACCAATATGGTTCGTATGGCATAAGTGCTGGAAACTGAAAACGAAGTTGCTACTAAGCATCAACGCTAACGATAACCATAACGAAAACTGATATGACTTATGGTAATGGTTATCAAAGCCGTTTGGCAGTTCTGCTCATATTTGTTTTGGCCTCAAAGAAGACCAGAGGCGGTTCATGGTTCATGATTCATGGTTAATGTATAAGAAAGTATTATTACTTGGAAGATGAGTTGAAATATTTATGTTAGAATTAGAAAGATTTTTGGATTATTGTGATATTCAATATCAGAATTCAAATCCAACCAAATGTGGAGTAGAATGTTCTAATAATAATTATTGTCAAGGACAGGAACCTCATTGTTACAAGTGTATTAAAAGAGTACACAATTGTTACAATAATACAATTCATTATAATTGCGCTAAAATGTTATATAACTATGTTTTGAAGCAAAGTTATAGATTTTCAGCAGAGATTTATTATCTATTTCAGAATATTCAAAAATACATAGTACAACAGGGTGATTTATATGTGACTTCAATAGGTTGTGGTCCGTGTACCGAATTGTTTGGAGCATTATTTCATTGGAGGAGTATAGGGAAACTTGATACCTTGTTTCATTATAAGGGTTTTGATATAGAACCGATGTGGAACCCTATCATGCAGAAATTACCGGCATTTTTCCAAGGAGCTGATGTGAAATTATATGATAAGGATGTGTTCAAATATTATCAGACAACTCAGGATAGAGTTGATATTCTTGTGTTGAATTATATGATTTCAGATATGCTCAAATTTAAATGTAATCAATATTCTGCATTTCTTACCTCTTTGTGTAATTTTATTAGTCAAATAAAACCCAAATACTTATTGATTAATGATGTTTATTTGAAAGTTTCTATTGAGGCATCACGCTTGTTGTTTGAACGTTTGAACACGGAAGGTATCATGTACCAATATTTGAAATTACAATATCATGGAATAAATCCATATATTGGTCAGTATGGAAAGATTATAACAAGGCAACCTTTTAATATGCCAAATAAATCAATTGTAAACAGATATGACCCTTTTAGTCATGTTGATAGTATTCAAACTATAATACGATTCAAATGATCTTAAGTGTTAGTCGTAGAACAGATATTCCAGCTTTTTATTCGGATTGGTTTTTTAATCGCCTGAAAGAGGGATTTGTATATGTACGTAACCCGATGAATATTCATCAGGTAAGCAAAATCATGTTATCACCTGAAGTGATAGACTGCATTGTATTTTGGAGCAAGAATCCTAAACCGATGTTATCTCGATTGAATGAATTGAAGGACTATATGTACTACTTCCAATATACAGTCAATCCTTATAATAATGGAATGGAGGTTGGAGTTCCAAAGAAAGAGAATATAATTAATACTTTCAAGGAACTATCAGATATGATAGGTCCCAAAAGGGTAATATGGAGGTATGATCCAATATTGCTTACGGACAAAATGGATATGGACTATCATATCTGTTATTTTGAGGAGATTGCAAAACGCCTGAAAGGATATACTGATACATGCGTAATAAGTTTTGTAGATTTGTATAAAAAAACACGGAATAATCTTAAAGATACAGAGGCGAGAGAATTAACAGCAAAGGAGATGATGATGTTATCTGCAAGATTGTTTCTTATTGCCCAGCAATATGGAATCACTATACAGACCTGTGCAGAGGAAATAGCATTGGAGTCTCTAGGAATCAAACATGGAAAATGTATAGATAATGTTTTAATAGAAGACCTTCTTGGTGTAAAGCTAGTAGTAAGCAAAGATCCCAATCAAAGAAAAGAATGCGGTTGCGTGCAGAGTATAGATATTGGCGAGTATAATACATGCTCACATGGATGTAAGTATTGCTACGCAAATTTTAAAGAGAGTATGGTTTTCCAGAACAGAACTGCCCATGATCCGAACTCGCCATTGTTGGTAGGTAATCTAAAACCTGATGATAAAGTGACTGATAGAAAGTTGTTTTCCTTTATAAAAGTACCTGAGGGCTTCAAAATAGGAGATATAGTAAAGTTGAAACACCCCTCTGAATATAAGAGAAGTTCTGATTTTTATGGATATGGGATAAATCTGTATAAGATTCGTGAAATTAAAGGGGATGTGGTCAGACTGTTGAACGTAAATAAAGATGTACCGTTGTCTGAGTTAGAGCCAGTCGCTGTTGATGGGATAGAAGACCGCTGGATATACTTTGATCCAATGATTGCCGCTTCAATCGTTTTTCCAGGTGATGAAGTTCCTTCTTACCATACGGACTATTCCTACTATATGGATGCTTTTGAGCATTGTTCTGATGGGAAGAAGAGTTACAAGGCTATTGTAGAGAAAGAGCATTTGATGTATGTTCACGAAATCCAGCACTACTTGAGGAAACATCACCAATCTGATGATTTGAAAATTAATGAATCGAGGTTGTAGAAGCTAACATAAGCTGACTTGAGGACAGGTTCCTTAATAAAGGATATTCAGATGATTTTCTATACCGTCTTTGGAAAGAGGATCAGGGGACGGTTCTTTGATCCGTTCCGCGTTCCGTAACAATGTAATAATAAGGGATAAAAGCTATTTTAATCATATATGCCACGACAGGCGAGGAAGGAATCGGGAACGGGTATCTACCATGTGATGCTTCGTGGCATCAATAGGCAGGATATCTTTGAGGATGCGGAGGATTATATGCGTATGCTCAGATGCTTGCAACTGATGCTTGAGCAATACGACGATTTGGGTAACCGTCTGCCGCCTCTCTGCACGTTCTATGCCTATTGTCTGATGTCGAACCATGTGCACTTGTTGTTGCGTGTGAACCAGGAGGATATAGGCAGTACCATCAAGCATCTGGCTGTCATGTATGCCATGTACTACAATCAGAAGTACTCTCGCTCTGGCCACGTGTTTCAAGACCGCTTTAAGAGCGAACCGGTGAACGATATGGCTTACTTTGTGACGTTACTGAGGTACATCCATCAGAATCCGACGAAGGCTGGGATGGTGAGCAAGGTGGGGGATTATGACTGGAGTAGCTGGAAAGAATATACAGGTGAGGTGCCTGTGGCACTGGGACTTTGCGCCACCAATGCGATACTGAAGCGGATGAGTCTTGACGAGCTGAAGGAACTGGTTGAGGCACCTCTGGATGACGATGTACAATGTCTAGACCTTGATGAGGACGTAAAGATTAGTGTGGGTGACCGCGAAATACGTCAATACCTGCTGGAGAGTTATGGCATTATGGACTCTATCAAGGTGCAGGAAATGGACAAGGAGAAGCGTAATGAGATAATCGTCTGTTGTTTGGAGAGGGGTGCCGGAATGCGTCAGCTGTCCAGACTGACTGGCGTGACATACGGGGTGATTAATAGGTTGAGAGGGAGAAAGTAAGTAAGAGGGGAGAAGAAAACTGTTCCGTAACTAAAGAAGCAAAAATACATTTAGAATGATTACGATACAGGACTTATATAATATAGTTGGGAATAAGATTGCTAATGAGGCGCAAAAGGCTCTCATTAGGAATAATTTCCCATCTCAAATAGCTGAGCAGATGTGTAATGCCATCGACGGGCAGGAGAGAGCTGAACACTTTCAACGCCTGTTGAGGGAATACAACGAGTGGATGCAGAACCAACAGCGCCAACAAGAGGCGGTGCAGCGGTTTTTGAGGGAGTATTATCATTGATGGTTCGTGGTTCAAGGTTCAAAGTTAATGAATAAGGTCTTTATTAAAATAATTGGGCAAAAATTTTAATAATAAAAATAATATTGTAATTTTGCAGCGTTTTCTTTAATAAAGTAACAAAAGAACTTATGAAGAGTTTTCATGCAGGCGATTATGTGAGTCAAGGTTGGTATAATAGCTATAGCCCAAATCCGATAAACAGGAACTGGGTAGTTGACGATATGGAAATCGTTAATCTGCTCAGCAAGGCAGACCGTGTTGTTGGTCGGCTTGATATGTTTTCGGAATATGTACCCAACATTGACTTGTTTATCAGTATGCACGTGTATAAGGAGGCAACAAAGTCTTCAAATATCGAGGGTACACAGACCAAAATGGAGGAGGCGTTGCTTGATGAAGAAGATGTACCTTTGGATAAAAGGGATGACTGGGCAGAGGTTCAGAACTATACTTATGCAATGAATCAGGCTATACAACATCTACAGACTTTACCCCTGTCATCACGTCTAATTAGAGATACGCATAAGGTGTTGATGAGTGGCGTGAGGGGAGAGAGAAAGTTTCCTGGAGAGTTTAGAAGATCACAGAACTGGATTGGAGGTTCAAGCCCGACGGATGCTCTCTTTGTTCCACCTGTTTTTGGGGATGTCCCTGATCTTATTACTGACATTGAAGAGTTTATTCATAATCCTGTTTGCGAATTACCAGACTTGATAAAGATTGCATTGATTCATTACCAGTTTGAGACCATTCATCCGTTTAATGACGGAAATGGCAGGGTGGGCAGACTGTTGATAACACTTTATCTTGTGAGCAAGGGCATTCTTAAACGTCCGATTCTTTACCTCTCAGATTATTTGGAGAGTCATCGTAGAAGTTACTATGATAAGATAATGGGCGTTCGCTTTGGTGATGATGTCGCAAGTTGGGTGAAGTTTTTCTTGGAAGGCATTATTGTTACTGCGGAAAAGGGTACCGAGGCTTTGAACGAAATACTGGCTCTACAAAAAGAATTTGAGGAGAAGATAAAAGAGATGGGAAGTCGTTCTGCCAATGCTTTGAAACTGATAGACTCAATGTACCAGAATCCGTTTACCGACATTACTAAGACAGCAAGTATCATTGGGCAATCGTTCCCAACAGCAAAAGTTCTTATTGAGAGTTTGACGGATAAGGGCATACTGTCAGAAATAACTGGCGGTAAACGCGGAAAGAAATATGTTCTGTCAAAATATATTAATATATTTACAAAATAAAACAACAACTTATGGTTCAATATTCCGTAAACATCTAAAAAACAAAAAGGACGAACACGGATCTCACGAATCTACACGGATATTTTATTGAACATCGAAAGACTCTAAATAAACAAAAAACCTCAATAACCCCATATCAGTATTAAAGTGCTTTGCAGCACTAACGATATAAGCTATCTATTTTTCCTAGAATGCCAGCACCCAGATAAAAATACCTATCTTATATCTCATCCTCTTTCAGAGTCTTTTTAATACTGTTATGGCAAAAAACACGATTGTTATCACAATCTAAAAACAAGAGAGAAGGGGGTAAACCATCAAAGATATATGAAGTAATATGGATAATAGTTTGGTGTTTGGGAATAAATCATATACATTTGCAGAAGAAAATATTGGTATATGCAAAAGGACGAGTCAACATTGGTAAATGAACCATCTGCTACCTATGAGATTTGGAATAGAAATTCTCATTCCAAATCTATTCATCATAATAACAAGGTGAATAGGCTATCTGTAGATGAATATTTTGATAAAGTTCGTTCAGTTCTTGTAAGGAAGTATGAAAACTTACAAAGTTGAAATCGATAGTTCGGCTTTAGCGGATATTGAAGAACTGACAGATTGGCTTTACAGTATGATGTCATTGCACACGGCAAATAGCTATTTAGATGCAATGGCTGCTGAGATAAAGTCACTTTCTTTTTTGGCGGATTTATTTGGTGTGAGTAGATATATCGATGTTCGTATAGTTCATCCTATGGCAAGACGAATGATATCCCACAATAAGAAATGGATGTATATCTTCCATATAGAAGAAGATGTTGTAGTTGTAGATCGTATTCGTCCAGTTAAAATGATTAAAGGTTGAAGAAGACAGAGTCATCAAAGAAGGAAGAAAACTTGTAACCTTAACGATAACTATGGCTGGCGCGAGAATTTTTAGGGATTACACAGATATTTTTCTGAACATCGAAAGACACTAAATAAACAAAAAACCTCAATAACCCCATTGATGGGATTGTACTCTTAGCAGAGTATTAACGATATTAGTAAAGTCTGCTTGTGTACAAGCACCCAGACAAGCGTTGACTTCGTCGAACCTGCTTTCGCTCGGCATAATTGATACAAGCATCATTCTACGCTCGCTTACTCGCAGTTTTTCTCAAATATCTTCAATTCCTTTCAGGAAATCTCATCTCATCAATGGCAAAAACACGATTGTTTATACAATCTAAAAACAAGAGAGAAGGGGATTTATCTAGGATGTAAGAATTAAGATGTAATGACACAGGACGAAAGATGGGTGACGAGATATAAAGAAGTGGTTCGCTTTATAGAGGCTAATCATAGAAATCCATCAAAATATGCTCCAGAAGAAAAACTACTCGTTCATTTCATGAAGAGAGGGCGAAAGCTCATGAATGCGGGGGAGTTGAAAGAACCGAGATTAGGGATGTTCAAAGAAATGCTTGAGTTGTCAGAACAATACAAGAGAAAGAACCAATGGATTTAACTCGTATATAAGGTGTGACTATGACTGATTTTTTAGACGAACATATGGACGAGATATTGGAAAATATGCCAGATCCATACAACACAATAGAGCAGGAGATAGAAGAAGAGTGTAAAAGAATGAGGACATTTACAATAAGAAAGATAGTTGTACATGACACCTGTGACGAGAAAATCCTGAAGATAATCAAACCAGGCGAGTATGTGTTTACTGATTCGAGATATGACCATTTCTTTCTCGAAGGTGTAACGGTGTGCTCTGTGGTAGGAAAAAATGGTTGCGGAAAGTCGTCGCTGATAGAGATTCTGTTCAGGATGGTTAATAACCTCGGAGCAATGATGCTGAAGGAACTTGATAGGCCTGCGGCAGAGATGCTTTACTTTATAGGAGGGATAGTAGCAGATTTGCACTTTAGCATCGGAGATAAGCAGGGAATACTCTGTTGTACACGAAATACAGTTGCATTGGAACATGACGGGCATTCGTTTGAATGGAACAAACAGGATGGGAAGTGTGTATATAGGATAAACGGCGAAGAACAGCAGAAGAATGAATTTGAGGTGGCAAAGAATGTGGCTGCCCATTTCTTCTACTTGATTTCGACGAACTATAGCATGCAGGCGTATATAGATGCCGACTACAGATATGAAACGCTATACTCATGGCAGCCCAAGAAAGATGAATATGGCGAGATGCTTGTGGACTATGAATGGCATAGGGAAGAAACGGGTAGCTGGATAAATAGCGTGTTTCATAAGAACGACGGGTATATGTGCCCTATTGTGCTTAACCCTTATCGTAACAGCGGCCAGATAGATATGGCTAAGGAGGCACATCTAACCACGAACAGACTATGTGCACTGTTGCTGCAATCAAAAAATGAGTACCAGATAGTTGAAGGATACAGGCTGGCACATATTATATACAGATTCAACCAAAGGTATCTTTTGGAAAAGTTTGACCGCCAGGTGTTGAGGGACATACCAGTGGAAAGTGTCAGCGGAAAGTTTCTATATGCTTATGTGCAAGATAACAGTTATGCCAAGGCGATACTTGACGGATACGGAATAGATGCCAGCCGGAAGATGAACTATATAGAGCTGACACTGAGGCTTTATCTGGTTTATAAGACATTCAGCATCGCAAATAAGTACCCTCAATACAGTTATTTTAAGCCACTTGGAAGTGTGAATAATGCTTTTAAAAATAATTCCAACAAACAGGAGTTACAATTGGTGAAGGAACTGGCTGAAATGATAAATGAAAGGAATACCCATATAGAGCTGAAAGTACACCAAACGATAGACTTGATACGACGTTTGGATAACTTTGAGGATAAGAAAGTGTTTGAGCGCGCATTGGCCTACGAAGAGATATGTGGAATGCTGGGCGTTGATACAAATTGTGAGAGTGTGATGGACAGATATAATACACTGCCACCACCACTTTTCCAACCGACCATTTATCTGATAAAGGACGAAGTGTATAAGGGTATCATGGAAAGTAACCTAGAAGAGACCGAGAAGAAAGCCCTTTTAGCCAAAAACACAATAACGCTGTCGGAACTCAGTTCTGGAGAACGACAGTTTATATATACAACCAGCACATTGCTTTACCACTCGTTTAATATTCTGTCGATACCACAGGCAGAGCGGGTGGCATACAGGAATCTGTGCATGGTGCTTGAAGAGGTGGAGATATGCTTCCATCCCGAGTACCAGCGGACATTCATTAATAGCCTGTTGAAACTGATGGAAAGGACGAAGCTAAACAAAGGTTTTAGAATCTTTGTGATAGTAGTGACACATTCGCCCTTTGTGCTGAGTGATATGCCCAAAGGGAATATACTGTATCTGGATAATGGTAAAAATGTGACCAGTGAGAAACATCTGAATACATTTGGGGCCAACGTGAATGAGCTGCTATGTCAGAGTTTCTTCCTATCAGGAGGTTTTATGGGTGAGTTCGCCAAACAGAGGATAGAATCGCTGGTGAACTACCTGAAGAGCGATAAACCAAATGAAGAATGGAACGCAGAGAATGCCAAAGAGTTGATTGAACTTGTGGGCGATGAGGTTATACAGTACCAGTTGCGGCAATTATATGCTGCGAAATTTGGAGGTTCGGAGAGTTACAGAAACTGGATTGCCAGCGAGGCCAGAAGATTAGGGATGGGCGTATGAGAAGGATTCTGATAACACCACGGATTGAGGACATAGCCAAGAGATATGCGAAGAAGATGGAGGACTGCAACACATTTTCTGGCATGGGCCCAAAAGAAAGGTTGCTGATACTGAGCAATGACCTGAAAAAAGCCAGTGCCTCAATTAGAATAAAGAAGCAAAAGAAAAAGAATGATAGAAAGACTCCATTTTCGCGAAAGAAAGGTAATGAGATGACAATTTTGTCGGACTATGTGAAAGCCATTTATGATAATTATGACGGATTGAATGCATTGCTGCCATCAGAATACCCCCAAAAGATTGCCCGACATGTGGAGCCAAAACTTACAGGGTATAACATCGTCGATATTTGGGTAAAACTGCCTAAAAAGAAACTCCAGAAGTTCGCAGACCTTATAGTGGAAGCGATGCAATATAAAAAGGTACAGAAGGATATCATGCCTGAGTATATCAGGGAGGTGGGGATAAAGACGTGTGTTTATTGCAATGCGCAGTTTGCCACAACGGCATCGCTGCAGGAAATCAAATATGCAAAGAAAGGTATGTACACTGTAAGGACAAAAGATGCAGCCTGTTATGAGTTAGATCATAACCAACCCAAGTCGAAATATCCTTATTTGTGTACCAACTTCTATAATCTGCAACCCAGTTGTGGTTCTTGTAACAGACGGAAGAATGACGGGGAACTGGACTTCTCGCTGTATTACGAAATCGGAGACACGAGGAATAAGCCTGTACACTTTGTTATGAACCCAGCTGATGTAATCCGTTTCAGGACTACTAATAATGGAAAGGGAATAAAACCCTATCTATGTAATGAAGGAACGGATATACCTCCAGTTGTGTCGGACAAAACGACTATAGCAGGGAAGTTTGTTAATATGTTTGGCATACAGGGCGTGTACGAAGAGCATGAGGACATCGTAGAGGAAATATTGTGGAAGCACAAGATTTACTCCAAGGGTTTTATGACAGCGATGGAAAATCAGATCAAGACGCTTGGTATTGCCGGGTTTGACATGAAACGCTTTATTCTGGGTGGGTATTACGATAAAGAGGATGACTTCTTGAAGCGGCCACTTAGCATTATGAAGAATGATTTGTGGGAACAGTTGGAAAGAGGATAAAAGGTATATGATTACTATTTGGTTAGCCATAAAAGCGTATTTGATAGCAAAGGCACCAGAATACGTTAAAGATGTTGTAGAGTCCTTTGTAACGGACGGCATAAAAGCTGGCCTCAAGAGACTGTTTAGTGGTAAAAAGAAAGAACCTGTGCTTGATGCCGTGAATACGCTTGACGCAAAGATGGACTACTTGATTAGCCTGTCAAAGTCAAATTCAAATGCAACGATAAGAGAAATAGCCCAGCAACTGAATGGTCTTATCTCATCATTGCATATACGCACGGCCCATGACGTGTTGCTTAAGTTACGCCTCAATATTCCAACGAGTGATCAATATACACTTTCTATAGTGGATTATGCGTTGGGATGTTGTTCCCGCTATGTAAGCAAAGAATTCTGTCTCGCAGAATATGATAGGGCTTATAGGGAGATGATAGGAGCAGAACGGTACGACCCAGACATTATTTCAGGTAAACTCTATTGTTTATGCCTAGAGAAAAAGAGTGATGAAGCAATAAGAATGGCTAATGGACTAAGGGAACATGACAGAAATAATATCTGGGCATGGATACCAAGTCTGGTATTAGCAGATAATATTGAAGAGACCTATTCCAAATTACCTGAAGATATTAAAGCCAATACGGTTATTTTGGCCAACGCCTGCATGATGCGTCGTGAGGAGACGAGTCTTTGTGTAGATATATTCAAATATAAGGTAGCCCGGCCAGTAACTTTGGAATTTGAGAATATTCCTATATGGATATTTAATTTGTCCGTTCTGACGAATAGATATATACGTGAGTGGAATGCTGATGCTTTCGCTGGTGACACGCCAGTTGGCCCATTTTGCAAAGAACTTTATGATTATTCGACTCGCTTTATAGAGTTGTCGGAGAAAACGGAAATAGGAGAACTTTCGGTTGATGTGACGTTGTTTAACACTATCACAGCATACAAAATGCGAAAGGATACTGAGCTTTTGGAAAAACTTAAACAATGTAAGGCCTCTGCTCAATTCCTCCCCGTCAAGCAATTGGCGTATGTGTTGTTTTTATCAAAAGAAAAACAATTTGAAGAGGCAAAGAACTACCTGAAAGGTTCTAGAATTGTTAATGATGCCAGTATCTATAATATACGCTTCTATTTGGCAGTGGTGACAGCAGATGAAATTTTTGCCAGAGAAACATTGCTTCAACTTGTAGAGAAGAAAGTGGTGATGCCTGGCACTATGCTGATATTCCTTCTGATGGCATTCAGAGACCATACTGAATCTTTGAAGGAGAATGTATATAAGGTGCTTATAGCAGACGAAGTGGATTCTAATGTATATAAAGAAGTCTGCAATTCTTTCTGCAAAGTTCAAGTAGATACGCAATACTTGTTAGATCATCAATCTGATGCTGCATTAGGGTTAAGACCATTTATGGCTATCGCACTCTATGATGCAGGTTTAACCAAAGAGGCATTGGATTTAAGTGAAAGTTGTTTACGGGATGGGTATGTTGACTTCGGTAGTCATATTTATGTTGACTTATTGAAAAAATCTAAATCATACTCCCGTCTCAATGCTTATCTGCGTAAGGTAAGAGAAGGAGGATATGCCGAGAATCCTTTATGGCTTAAAGATGAGTATGTGTTTGCTCGAAAGGAAGAGGATTTCCAGAGGATGTTGAGCATTGCAGAAGCATTGTATAGGCTAGATTCCAAGAATGTGTCCTATTATACCTGCTATTTGACAATGCAGTATCAGAATGGACATTTTGATAAAGTTAAAGAGTTGGCGGATAAATTGGGGGATTACAGATATACGCCAGATGCTGCGACAGAAGTGTTCAATGTATTGTTGTTGTCGGATATGATAGAGGAATCTGTAGAGTTCCTCTATACGTATATTCGTAACAATGATCCTAACGAACAGGTTTCACTGCTCTTCCATAGTATTTGCATGAATCCTAAGACGGCTCCTATCATAAGGAAAGAATATGATATTGTTGAAGATGGCTTGTATGTTCATTATAAGCATAATGGTGAAGAACGGTCGGACATCATAGTAAAAGGCCAACGTATAGATTGCATGATAGGAAAGCAAGTGGGTGAGACAGCCATCCTGAAAGACAGAATGGACCGCGATGAAACCTACGAAGTGATTTCTATCAACAATAAGTATTATCAGTTGCTGGAGGAAATATATAAGGCTATATCAGAGAACAAGTTTCAATCTGCATTCTCATTTACGATAGATGATTTAACCGAAAGGGGAGGAAATCTTTTAGATGGTTTGGCAAAAGTGTCTGGCCATGATGAAGAGTGGCAAAAAGCTCATAAGGCAGCTTTGGAGGAGTATAAACAAGGCAAGCAGACAATCAGCACGTTCTTTATTGGTGAGGAGTATATTGCCGAGCTATACAATCACCTCTTTGGTGATTTCAAGGTCTATAATATTCCGAGCAATGATTTTGAAGAATTGTATGAAAAGAGAGAGGTAAATATTGATGAACAGGAGTTTGTGCTTGACCTGTCCTCGTTAATCTTGCTATACGAGCTCCATTTGAAATTCGGCATAGATTACACCGCGAAGTTTGTTGTACCGCAAGGTATAGTTCACCTTATAGACGGCACTCTCGCTAAAGAAGAATATGCCTTGCCTGCCGGTATTTATCAATCTGTTGTTGATAGATTGGCTGTCGCGGAGTATGCAGAGAGTACTTGGTTTAAGTCTCGTTTGACTGGTTTAAAGAGATGGATTGAAGACTCAATGACTGTTGAGACTGTTCATGAGATGGTTGATGTTGAGTTGGGCGATGATTCCATTTTTGAGAAATCAAGGTATCTAACCATTGAATATCAGTCTGCAATATTGACGATGCGAGGCTACCGCGTGATGGTTTCAGAAGATATTGCGATGACAACAGTCTTTGGAAAAGGATTTCCAGTAGCAGATGTGAATCTGATCATTTCACATTTTCATCAGGATATATATGTTGACGTGTCACATTTCTTTATTGAGTCAGATATTTATGGTGGAGGAATGGATGTGGAATATGTTCTGCAACAATATGACCTATATGTGCTAGATAAAGACTCTTCGTTTTCCAAATGCAAAGAGAATCTTTTTTATAGTCTGTATCTATATCCTGTTATCTTAAATTTCTGTTCTCGAATCACGCAGAAGAAAATTATGACGGCGATAGATACGTTGACGATAGACACTATGCTGAGAACGATGTTTGGAAAACTTGAACAAAAGACGGCTTTTTCTGTTGTCGTTTCTGCTTATAAACAATTACCCCATTTGAGACAGGAACTGTTGACGGCATATAAGGCTGTATATCCGTTGTATATGTGATGATTTGACATCCTTCGGAATGGTGCAAACCAGGCGGAGCAAGTAGATGGGATAGGCTGAGGGGAAAAGAAAGAATATGTGTATAATGAGTACATTAAAGATTGTCGGATATCAATATCTTTTAAGATAATAATATGAATCCATTTGAATTTGTATCCAAGACAATGCTAATCTATTCGTTCAGGAGGAAAAATGAACGAATAGACTTGTCGCAGCTTCCAGACGACATCTTTGACAAGGTGTTGTTAGGATTGTCATCGACGAATATGTGCCAAGAGGGTAGTGCCTTTACAGGAAAATTCATAATGGATAAAGAAAAGGCCACAAGGTTTGTGACCATGTTAGAAACTGATATAGCTCCGGCATATCCACGTATTAGGCAGCTCATTGCATACCTTAATGCCTTAGAAGATAGTGATGTTTTTAGAATTGTTTCAGAAGATGCACCAACGATGAACAAACAACTGGCTTTATTAAAGATCAATGGCCAGAAAACAGGAGAGAATGAACAGGACATCCATAATCGCTATTTACTAGCATGGGGACCTTTAACGACAACATTCCGTCATCTGGCATTCGGATATGATGGAATCAGAACGGTGATAGGCGAGGGTGAAAAGGTAAAACGTGTTTGCCGCTTTTGTGGAGGTAGGATACCAGATGTCGCATTCAAAGAAGTTGCTCATGCAATCTCTGAGGGGTTGGGAAACAAACTACTCATTTGCAATGAGGAGTGTGATGCCTGCAACAACAAGCTTTCCAAACTGGAGAGTAATCTGATGCACTACTTGGATATCCGACGTGCAATGGGTGGCATTCTAACAAAAACTGATGGGGCTGTACCTTCGGTGGATGGCAAAAGATTCGTTATACGCGGGGATGAGAATAATCAGGCCGTACTCTATATAGAACAGGAGAGTCTACCTGTTGACATGGATTTAAGTCAGCCATTTAGGATACAATTAGAAACAAATGAGATCATCACACATCAGGGAATATACAAATCCCTCTGTAAGATGGTGATAGACTTGTTGCCTTCTACAGAGCTAAGTCACTTCGGAGAAACGATAGGCTTAATAAATGGATCTGTGATGGATAATGAGTTGCCGCCTTACTGGGCTACTTATGACAGAGAAAGCGTTAAACAGCCAACAGTTGACGTTTTCTTGAGTAATCGCCCTGGTGAGGAGCCTTATTGTACAGCAGTCGCTCATATACTGGATGTGTTGTTTGTCTTTATCTTGCCTGAGGTGGACGTTGATAAAGGACGCTTTAAAACAGAGGATGCCATAAAGGCCCATATACAGAAGTTTACAAATCCGTATGGAGGAGAATGGCAAGAAGAAGATTCTTCGGAATATGGACCGGCAAACCCATGGAGCCTGTGGTTGGTTAAGCCTAACGATCCGCAGGTTCAGATTAGACCGAAGACAGATCCTGTGTTTATGCGATATGAGAAAGAGGAAAAAGTTCGGAATGAAAAGGCATTTTCTCCTTTCGTGAAAGACGGTATATCTGATGCTGTAATATCTGATGTGAAATATGAACGTCATTCGATGGAAACGGTAACGATCGAAGAATTACATCAGGTATCCGTTAATTACAGGAGAATGGTATGTTTATTGGATAAAGCATCTTCAAAGGCTTGTTTTACTATAGACTTGAATTTTTCGGATTCATCCAATAGACTGAGCTATTTTGATTTCAGTTTTGCCGCTGAAGTTAGATTGGATGATTTTGACAAGTATATAGAAACAGGTGCCTATTTTTGCATAGACTATCATTTGAGAGATTACTTATGTGAAATAGTAATGGATGCTGCTGACAGGTTTTTGAAACAATATACAGCAGGAAGTGACTTGGAACTAGTGACATTAAAGCGGATAATTGACCATCGTACAATAAGGCAATTATATTATCAGGTACCTGTAGGAGAGGACAAATATCTGTATGTGAAGGATGCAGAGATTCATAATATATAGGAATCAGAATTATTGGAAATAACCCCTGCATTGACACACAGGGAACGGTGGCTTCTCGACGGCAGAACCGTCGACCACAAGAAAAACAAGACAAGAAAATAAATCAAGATGAGAAGAAGGCTCTATACATCAATCTATATTGGGATTCCGGCTTACCTTATGGACTTCGGGTTTGGTGGGTTCATTGGGTACGGGAAAGGTGTGTCCGTAGGATTGGTGATGGAAGAGCTGAATAGATGTGATAGGTAAGAAGTAAGATGGAAGATGTGGAGTCGTAGATGAACGGCTTCGCATTATAGCGGCATATATACAGGCATCCCCCGATTCAGCTTTTTGTGAGCTGAGTCGGGGGATGTGGCGTTTCTGGTGGTCGAGGTTACTGGCGGCGGTAGTTGCCGACGACTTTGTAGATCTCTACTATGATGTCCTTGGGGATGCTGGACTCTACGGGAGTGCCATCGACCATCTGTGTGAAGTTGATGCAGCTGAGTGAGAGGTGTAGGAGGGTGAATCAGTGGAAATGATGGAAAGGATTAACGGAACAAAGAATACGCGTGTTATTAATGAAAGAGAATTGATAGATTTGCGATAATTATTGCAAATGAAATAGTAAAAACCTATGCGAAAAACTGCAGAGGGGACAAGATAAGGGCTGATTTCTGGATAGAGATCAGCCCTGCTTTGTAAAAAGTGGGAAAAAGTAGGCAAAAAGACCTATTTTTTGAGAAAATAGTGTTTTATACCTAATTTCTTTTGGTGTATCAAAGAAAAATTGTATTTTTGCATAAAGATACAAGGAATCATACTAAAACTCTATTATTTAACCTTAATTGTTAAGCCTTATGTTAGGTGTTGATACGACACAACCACGTGTTACTGGTCGCTATGCAAAAGCAATGCGTTCTGCTGCTGTACGCGTTAATACTCATATGCTGAATGCATCGGACAAGAGGATTCTTGAAAGATCAAAAAAGATATTACAAGAATATCAGGTTGTATCATCTGAAAAATAATGAAACAACTTGAAATACAAAAATTATCTGATGCAAATGAGTTGAAGGATTTCTATTGTGGCGTAGAAGCAATAGACAGTTTTCTTCATGGTGATTTTAAGGACTATCTGTATTTGGGAATATGTAAGGCGTATGTTGTCAAGGAGAATGGTAATGTTGTGGCAATGTATTCGCTAGACAAGTTTAATGTTTTCATTGGCGATGATGTTAAATCAAAAATGCGAGAGGGTATAAAACCAATTCCACAAGAAGCTTTAGACCCGGATAATCCATATTGGAGACTACCTTTAATTGATTCTATCGAAATAACATATCTTGCTGTTGCAAAAGAAAGACAACACCAACATTTAGGCTCATTTATTATTGAAAGGATAATTTTGGACTTGTTAGCTGATAATGAATGTACTTCTCCTCTTTTGACTGTGCGTGCATATCAATCTGAGACTTATACGGCAGTTCCTTTCTATGAAAAGTGCGGTTTCTTTCCGACAGAAGATTCTTCTGCTTCAAAGCCGACCCTATGCATGTATAGAATCATAGCATGAGTATTAATCTTTCATTCTGGTCATGTGTGCTGAGATAGTAATCTGTGTGATTGGTGTAAAATTATATAATTAAAAGAATAGCAGAAAAATAAAGATTTTTTCATTTTACCCTCACTTACTCACTATTTTGCCCCTCAGCCCTTTATTCATCGGGGATTCAGATAGTGACCCATGCGAAATATGGGTCACTATATGGGTCACTAAGACCCTCACTATTTGTAGGATTAAATATTTTTTCTTTGAGAGAACATCTAAAGACACGGAATTCACGAAAAGAATGATTCTTTCAGATGAAAGACCCTTGGTCTGTTTTATTCTGAATACATTCTGAATAAAGGTTTGATTTTATTGGAAGCACTTCTAAAAGCTCGCTTTTAAGATGCTTCAAACAAAATAAAACCAATCATCTGAAATAATCAACTTATAATCTTTTAGAGTTTTTAGCGCTTTTCGATGTATAAAACAACCAAGACAATAAGAAATACTACTATAAATATTTTCTATTGTCTCGGTCGCTTTAGAGAAAGAGGGTTATGCTGCCTGGATAGGGATGACCTTATAGTGAGGTACATGACCCCATTCGGTACTTTCGAATCCGAGGGCTTTCATTGCTCTGCCCAGATAGACTTTTGTGCTAAAGGTGGGCTTGATGGATGGATATTTCTTTGAAATAATTTCCAACAGATGTTCGCAATTCATCGATTCAGGCTTTTCATCAATAGTGGGTTTGCGGAAACAGGTGCTGACTATATCTGCGATGTCTTTCTTTTCCATGTAGTTCTGGTTCAGTTCCTGAATACGAGCCACTTCTGAATTATTGAACCAATAAGGCGATTTCTGTACCCGTAGTTCATAAAGCACCTGGGCATAGAGCTGGTCGTAGTCTATCATGCCTGTGTTGTCTATATACTTTCCCTCGGGTATCGTAAGACAGATATACCGGCGACTACCTGTCGCATCCGTAAGCGGATGGGGGTTGTTCGTAGTTGCAATGAAGGAAGCATAACGTGGACGATCTTCCTGCGAGGCTCCATAAATAGGACGCCCGTTGACCTTACTCTTCGAAAGTACCTGTTTCAGGGAGGCATGCTGGCTGGGACGGATGGCATCCAACTCATCGAGGTTGACCAGGAGGTTGTTGGTAAGAGCCATCTCCTTGTCGAATTTGTTCGACAGGTTCAGATGATCCAGGTAGTATTCTCGCAGATGAGGAGGTAGCATACGGACGATGAAGGTGGTCTTGCCACATCCCTGTGCTCCAATAAGGGTAGGCACGCATTCGTTGCCATGAAGGGTGTCCATTTGAAGCCAATGGGCTACGACCGACCTGAACCAGGTTGCCAGATAGCCCATCAGTTCGGAATCGACTCCGGGCAGTCGTTCGAAGAGTTTTACGACGTGGTTCTGTCCGTCCCAAGCGGGTAGGGACTCGAGGTAGTCGGAGATAGGATTGAAGACAGCGACTTCATCGGAATTGACATATTCTGTAATGTCAGTCTTGGGATTTCCCTTCTCGCAGATGTGTTCGCGTTTGGCACGAATGACGATGCTGTTGATGGCTTTCTGCGTCAACGCCTTCCATATAGGAACGGCATCGTCCTTGGGTTTGGTTGAAAACTCTACCTTCCCGTTCAGCACGTTGCGACGGAAGAGGTAATTGTCACTAAGGAACAACTCGGTTTCGAGTGCTCGCATTTCGGAAGCCTCAAGGGCTTCGCCTTGAATAGTAAATTTGTTATCCATACAAATAATTTAAAGGTTAAATAAGTAAAATAATTAATTAATGTGTAAAGGTTGAACAGAAGGTTAGTTATCCTGTGCCTTTCGGGGTACAAATATACAAAATAATTTTCGAATTTCAAGGTTTATCTGAAAAAACTTTAGCTTTTGCGAATACACATGCAATTTCTATCGCGTAAGGAGTTGATTATCAACAATAAAGCTGGTCTGGTGTAATTCCGTTAACATCGAAAAGCACAAAAAGGACGAACACGGATTTCACGAATACTACAGATTTTTTTATTGAACATCTAAAGACTCTAAATAGACAAAAAACCTTAATAACCCCATTAAAGAGATTGTACTCTTACCAGAGTCTTAACGGTATCAGCGCCAATCTTCTTTACAAGCGAGCTTGCAGTAAGATTTTCACTAATCCCGTTCCCCTTTCAGGGTTTCAATCTCTTTAACGGCAAAAACAAAAAATATTTCTCTTCAACCTTAACCATAACGTTAACCTTAACCATAACCATATTTTTTTCAGGGTTCAAGAGTTCAAGAAGTTCAAGAAACTTTTTTTTAGCGAAGCGATGTTTGGCTACGCCGAAGCTTAAGTAAACTTAGCTCTGTACTCGCTGAATCGCTTGTTTAATGCCGACTGCGGGATGAGTCCACTTTAGTGGATATGGCAAAGATGAGTCTGTGGCTTGGGCGCTTGCTCACAGAGACACAGACACAGCGCCCAGACATGAAAGCTCAGAATGAGCATCATACAGCAGGAGGGGTTGTTGAGGTTCTTTGTCTTAAAATAATATCCGTTTAATCTGTGTAATCCGTGGTCGAAAGAAATTCGTGGGATTGGCAACGAATGAAATATAGTGACCCATTAGTGACCCATATAGTGACCCATATTTTGTATGGGTCACTATACGAAGGCTCGATAAACAGAGGGCTGAGAAGGAGTTTAGTGAGTAAGTGAGGGTGAAATAGAAAATGTTTACCGTTGACAGTTTACTTTTTTGACATTTTTCTGTTAAGGCTAACGTTCAGTACCGCATGGAGCAGTTCAGCGCTTTGAACTGAGCATGCGGGCGCAATGAACGTTGCATGCGGGTGCAACGATCTGAGCATGCGGGCGCGATTTTCTACCTCGGCTGGGACGTAAAAAAAGAAAAATGGAGTGAAAGTGAAAATACCGGTGGAAAGTTCGCTGTATATTGAGAACTTTTCATGTCTTTGCAAAAAATTCTAATTATGCAAAGAAACAGGACTCTCTAGATCCCTTTTGTTTAATGAATTAAATAAAATCACCTAAAAGATTGCCAGTTCATTAAATGATTTGTATCTTTGCCCCCAACTTTTATATTGGTAGCTCATGGATAAGCAGGTTTTGAAACAGATCCTTCGGGATAACCAACAAGAGGTGGAACGCTATGTTGTGGAACCTCGTGAGTTGGTGCTAGATGATTTCCTGTGCCGTGTACTCGTTGGAGTGCGCAGGTCGGGTAAGTCGTATATGCTCTACCATCACATACAGCAATTGCTGGCTGCAGGGCATAAGTGGGACGAAATGCTCTATCTGAACTTTGAGGATGAGCGCTTGGAGAACTTCGGTACTGAGGATTTTAACCGACTCTTGGAGTGTCATCAGGAAATGTACGGCAAACAACCCATGTTGTTTCTGGACGAGATACAGAACATCAACAATTGGCATAAGTTTGCCCGACGAATGGCTGATGCCCAATACACCATTTTTATTACCGGTAGCAACGCGAAAATGCTCTCTGGCGAGATAAATACTACCCTTGGCGGGCGTTTCCTGATAGCAGAAGTTTATCCATACAGTTTCAAGGAGTTCCTTGCTGTACATCAGGTGTCGACCAACGAGAATGACCTGTTGGCCACAGATGGACGCGCCAGTGTGATTCGCTCTTTTGATGAATACCTGCGATATGGTGGTTTGCCAGCAGCAGCACTGCTGCCCGCTAAGCGAAACTACCTGAGCAGTGTGTATCAGAAGATATATATGGGCGACATCATTGCCCGTAACAAGATTACCAATGTGGCTGGCATCCGTGTGTTGGTGCGCAAGATGGCTGAGAGCGTTTGCCGGCCAATCTCCTACAACCGCATCAACAACCTCCTGTCGAGCGTTGGTGGTAAGCTCAGTCTTGCTACCACCATCAAGTATGTGGAGTATTGTGAAGAGGCTTGGCTGCTGCTGCGGCTACGGAACTATGCATCTGCATTGGCTGATAAGGAAAGCAACTGTAAGTACTACTTTATTGACACCGGTATTCTGGGCCTGTTCCTGATTGATAAGGACGCGATGCTGCTGGAGAACCTTGTGGCCATCCAACTGTTCCGAATCTATGGTCACGACATGGATAATGGACGCGTGTTCTTCTACAACGACGGCTATGAGGTGGATTTCTATGTCCCTGATGACGAGCTGGCCATCCAGGTGAGTTATTCGCTACGCGATGAAGAAACCAGAAAACGTGAAACGGAAACTCTACAGAAGTTGCCCAACCGTCTGCCTTGCAGAAGAAGGCTGATTCTGACTTACGATGAAGAGGAGACCATCAGCGACAAGCATGGCACCATCGAGGTGCTGCCAGTGTGGAAATGGATATTAGAGGATAGAGGGGACAATTAGGGATGTCTAGACAATCCCTACGTGGATGGGCATCTACCATCCACTGCTTGGGACGATGTTTACATGTACCCTTTAAAAAAACAGTTAAAAAGGTTGTAACGCTACAATCATTTAGGAAATGTTTTTGTATATTTGCCCTCAGATTAGTTCAAACCAACAATTAAGAAACATTTTATTTATGAAAGAACTGAAAGGAACAAAGACCGAGCAGAACCTCAAGGAGGCTTTTGCTGGTGAGAGCATGGCTCGTAACAAGTACACGTATTTTGCATCACGCGCTAAGAAGGATGGCTATGTGCAGATTGCATCTATCTTCGAAGAGACAGCTGCTAACGAGAAGGAGCATGCCAAGATGTGGTATAAGTACCTGAATGGCGGTAGCGTGAGTGATACGAAGGCGAATCTGGCAGATGCTGCCAATGGTGAGAACTTTGAATGGACGGATATGTATGCGCGTATGGCTAAGGAGGCTCGTGAAGAGGGCTTCGACGAGATTGCAGAGAAGTTTGAACTCGTAGGGGCTATCGAGAAGCATCACGAGGAGCGCTACCGTAAGCTCTTGAAGAACATCGAGGATGCTGTTGTCTTCTCTCGTGAGGGCGATGTCATCTGGCAATGCAGCAACTGCGGACATATCGTCATCGGCAAGAAGGCGCCAGAGGTGTGTCCTACATGCGACCATCCGCAGAGCTATTTCCAGATTAAACCGGAGAATTATTAGTTTTTTGTTTACATCTAAAAACTCTAAAAACACTAAAATTATTTAGACAAAAAACCTTAATAAACCCATGAACGGGATTTGTACTCCAGCGGGAGTACTGACGCCATC
Organism: uncultured Bacteroidaceae bacterium; assembly: GCA_905233285.1. Taxonomy (GTDB): domain Bacteria; phylum Bacteroidota; class Bacteroidia; order Bacteroidales; family Bacteroidaceae; genus Minthosoma. The sequence continues at coordinate 48,182 of CAJODY010000004.1, read as the reverse complement.
AGAGTAAATCTTTCTTGCATGCGAGCATGCAGACAAGATTCCCTCTAACGCCGTCATTCCTTTCAGGAAGTCAATCCCATTCACGGCAAAAAACAAAAAAATCTTTTTTCAACCTTAACGATAACTTTAACCTTAACTGTTTTACATGGTTCAAGATGTTCAAAGGTTCTTTGTCTTAAAAAAATCTACTAAGCTATTAATCTACTAAACTACTAAGCTAATATAAATATGAAAAAATTCGAATTAATGACATTACCTTATGAGGTAAATGCTTTGGAACCGGTGATAAGTAAGCAAACGCTGGAGTTTCATCATGGGAAGCATCTGGCGGGGTATGTGAATAACCTTAATGGGCTGCTGCCTGGAAGTGGATTCGAGGAAATGTCGCTAGAAGAAATTGTTTGCAAGGCTTCTGGCGGTATTCTGAATAATGCAGGACAGATTCTGAACCACAATCTGTATTTTGGGCAATTTAGTGCACCTAAGGCTGACAATGCTCCTACTAGACCGTTGGCTGAGGCGATTGTCCGTGACTTTGGTTCATTCGAGGCATTCAAGGAGGCATTCCAGAAGGGTGGGGCAACGCTCTTTGGCTCTGGTTGGGTGTGGCTGTCGGCAGACAAGGATGGCAAGCTGGTGATTACTCAGGAGACAAATGCAGCGAACCCTATACAGAAGGGACTCAAGCCGCTGCTGACTTTTGATGTATGGGAGCATGCGTACTATCTGGATTATCAGAATCGCCGTCCTGACCATCTCGCTGCGTTGTGGCAGATTATCGATTGGGAGGTTGTCGAATCGAGATTTAAATAATAATTGACAATTGATAATTAACAATTGATAATTGACAATTGATAATTATGGCAAATGCGATTCAAATTAAAAGCAGAGGTTTCGCAATCCGTATAATTGGATGCTATAAATACCTAACTGAACAGAAAGGAGAATATGTCATGTCGAAGCAGTTGCTTCGATGTGGTACAAGCATAGGAGCCAATACACGTGAAAGCAAAAACGCACAATCGCGTATGGACTTTCTGAGTAAATTAAATATTGCGTTAAAAGAGGCAGATGAGACAGAATACTGGCTTGATCTCCTTCATGAAACACATTATCTGGATGATTGTATGTTTGAGTCAATAAATACGGACTGTGCAGAGCTTATAAAGTTATTGACTTCCATTATAAAAAAGCTCAAAGAGTAAAAAAATAATTGTCAATTGTCAATTTTCAATTATCAATTAAAATAATCATGACTAGTCGGGAAATCATAGCGTATATGGAGTCGCTGCAGAATGAGGAGCAGCGAAAGATACTCATGGGGTTCTTCAAGACGGGACCGGGTGAGTACGGAGAGGGTGATGAGTTCCTTGGACTGAAGGTGCCGCAGACGAGAGAGGTGGTGAAGGCGGCATTGAACATTGACCATGGACCATTGAGCATTAGTGAGGTGCCTGAACTGTTGATGTCGAAATGGCATGAAGTTCGACTCTGTGGTTTTCTGATATTGGTGGAGAAGTTTGAGAAACTGGCCACGAAGAGACTGGAGAACAATGCTGATGCTATTCGTGGACGAGATGAAATCCTGACGATGTACCTCAAATATGCGGAACGGGCGAATAACTGGGACCTTGTGGATTTGTCTGTGCATAAGATTCTGGGGCATTGGCTGCTTCTTCCATCGTCTTTAGGAGATAAGGATTACAAGCGGCAAGTGTTGGATGAACTGTCTCAGAGCGACAATCTGTGGAAACAGCGGATGAGTATGGTTTGCACATGGAAAACGTCACAGATGGGCGACCCGTCGTGGTGCCTGCGCTATGCTGAGATTCATTTGCACCATCCGCATGACCTGATGCATAAGGCTGTAGGGTGGATGCTTCGTGAAATGGGGAAACGTGTAAGCATGGATTTGCTACGTGAGTTCCTACGTCTGCATATTCAAGAGATGCCTCGCACCATGTTGCGCTATGCCATCGAAAAGATGTCGGAGTAGGAACGACAATATTGGATGAAACAATGACTTCTTATCTGAACACAGAGAATATAGCCCGGAGCAAGGATGGAGTGGAGTACCATCCGTTACGTCCTTTTCTACCGGAGAATGCCAAGGTGTTGTTTCTTGGTAGTTTTCCACCACAACGCAAACGGTGGTGCATAGATTTTTTCTATCCGAACTTTATCAATGACCACTGGCGCATCGAGGGACAGATTTTCTTTGGTGACAAGAACCATTTCGTGGATGTAAAAAACAAACGTTTCAAGATTGATGAGATAGTTGCTTTCTGTCAGGAAAAAGGACTTGCTTTTTTCGATACCTCTACTGCTATCCGTCGTCTGCAGGATAATGCCTCAGACAAATTCCTGGAAGTAGTAGAGCCTACGGACATCCGTGCCTTGCTTTCTCAATTACCCCATCTCCGTGCCATCGTTACCACAGGAGAGAAAGCCACAGAAACCATCTGTAAGACGATGGGGATAACGGATGTACCGAAGGTGAACAAATCTTCCATCATCCCTCAGACATCTTCCCTCATTCTCTATCGTCTCCCTTCCTCTTCACGTGCCTATCCTTTGTCGTTCGACAAGAAAGTAGAAGCCTATCGTCATGTTCTTGACTTAATCGGTTGAGAAAAGACGAATATAAACCTATTAGTCCATCTCTAATTCAACTCTTTGTGAGGAAGCAAGAGGTTGAGCAGGATTCCTGTAACGTTTTCTTTGCTGTGGATAGTTGTGTTTCCATATTTATTATTTTAATGCTTCGAGCAACTGATTAACTGCTTCCGATGGAGTAGCGCTCTGCTGGAGCAGGCTGACGAATTTACTGCCGATGATGGCACCGGAGGCATTCTGCTGTGCTGCATCGAGTGTCTGACGGTTGCTGATGCCGAATCCAATCATTCGTGGGTTGCGGAGGTTCATAGCATTGATGCGTGAGAAATATGCCTGCTTGGCAGCATCGAATTCGCGTTGTGCTCCCGTGGTAGCTGCCGAACTGACCATATAGATGAAGCCGTCGGTGTGACTGTCAATGAGTCGGATACGTTCGTCGCTGGTTTCTGGTGTGATAAGCATGATGATGCGCAGGTCGTAACGGTCGGCAATGGGTTTGTAGTCATTAAGGTAGTCGGCAAATGGCAGGTCGGGGATAATCACTCCGTCGATGCCTACACGAACACATTCCTTGCAGAAATCCTCGAATCCGAAATGTAGTATGGGATTGAGGTAACCCATGAGAATGAGGGGTATGGTGACATCGCTGCGTATTCCATCTAATTGTGAGAATAGAGTACGGAGGGTCATGCCATTGCGGAGTGCCTGTGTGGCTGCATCCTGAATGACAGGACCGTCTGCCATAGGGTCGGAGAAGGGTATGCCTACTTCAATCATGTCGATGCCTCGCTGCTGGAGAGTACGGATGATATCGCATGTACTATCGAGTGTGGGGTGGCCGGCACAAAAGTATATTGAGAGTATGCCGGATGATTTGATTTGGAAGAGTGAGTTTATTCGGTTCATATTATTCAGCTTTTTATTTTTGTGATGAAATGGAGTAGAAGGTTTGTGTCCTTGAGAGCGGGGGAGAGTTCGAATCGAGAGTTGAGGTCAATGCCAAGGAGTTTAGGATGGTGGAATCTGGTGATGGTGTCGATGTCCTCAGGACCGATGCCTCCGCTGAGGAGGAAAGGACGAGTGCCTGTATAGGCGTTGAGGAGTTCCCATTGGAAATTCTCTCCACTGCCACCATAGGTGCTGCATGGGGTCTCGAAGAGGAAGTAATCGACGAGGGTGGAGTAGTCGGCTGTGCGTTGCAAGTCTGTCTCTGATGATACGGATATGGCTTTGATTATTGCTATGGCGGCAGGCAGTTGCTGACGCAACTCATGACAGTAGTCAGGTGTCTCGTCACCATGAAGCTGGACGGCATGAAGACCATAGTCGGAACAGTGGGTAAGGACATCCTCGATGGTGGAATTGACGAATACTCCTACTCGACGGCTGTGACGTGGCATGTACTCTGGCACGGTCTCTACGTATCGTTTACTCTCAGGATAGAAGATGAATCCCATCCAGTCGGCAATGCCTAACAGATCGAGGGTTCGGATGTTCTCGGCATCGCGCATACCGCACACTTTAACTATCATTGCTATATCTTATTTAGAAATTGTCTAAGTGATAATCCGGGGTCATCAGTACGCATGAAGTTCTCACCGATGAGGAATCCACGGAATCCTGCCTGACGGAGTTCACGAACAGTTGCCGGGTCGCTGATGCCTGACTCACTTACTTTCACAGCCTCTTTAGGTAACAGTTCTGCAAGTCGGAAGCTATTGTTGACGTCGGTTACAAACGAACCGAGGTTACGGTTGTTAATGCCACAGAGGTCGGGCTGTAATTCTGCATATTCAAGTTCCGGTTCCGAGTGCATTTCAAGCAGTACTTCGAGTCCTAGTTCATGTGCCCGGTTCAGGAGTTCACGGCACCGTTCTTTAGTAAGACAAGCTGCGATGAGGAGTACGGCAGAGGCACCGCAGAGTGCTGCGGCATAGAGCTGTGCCTCGTCGATAACGAAATTCTTATATAATATAGGTAGAGTGACACCAGACTGACGAGCCTGACGGATAAAGTCGTCTGAACCTCCAAAGAAGTGCTCATCGGTAAGGATGGAAAGTGCTGCGGCACCGTTCTGCTGATAGCTCAGTGGGATGATGTCGGCACGTCCGTATTCTTTTATCCATCCTTTGGAAGGAGAACGACGCTTGAACTCTGCGATGATGCCTGTAGGACTGTTGATGATAGCCTTGCGCAGTGATGGTTTGGGTGCACAGAGTTGTTCCAGTTCGCTGCGTTTATGAGCTATGATTTCTTCCAATATATCTCTCATTGGATTTATGAATTGAGTTCAACAAAGTGTTTGAATGCAGCCATTGCCTTACCGCTCTCGAGTGATTCACGAGCCATCTCGACAGAGTCTTCAATGCTGAGATTAGGGTCGATGATAGCTATACCACAAGCTGCATTGGCAAGGATAACGTTTTTCTGATTCTCGGTAGCTGTACCTTCGAGAACTGCATCGAAGATGCGTTTTGCATCAGCAGGTGTCTCACCTCCATAAATCTCCTCGGGTTTGATATAGTTGAAGCCCAGTTCTTTCGGAGTATATACTTTCTCGAAGTAGTTGGTGCAAATCTTGAAGCCACTAGTCAGGCTGATTTCGTCGTATCCGTCGTAACTGGTAACGACTCCGTAGTTGTCACCCAGACGCTGATGGATGCTGGTGTAGAGACGTTGCTGTGACTGGTTGGCTGTGCCGTGGAGTGAGTTTTTTGGATGACATGGATTGACGAGTGGACCGAGCAGGTTGAAACAGGTGGGTACTTGCAGAGCCTTGCGTGTAGGACCTACGAACTTCATTCCGTAGGCAAAGAGTGGGGCATGGAAGTAACAGATGTTACATTCGTCGAGACTGCGTCGCAGTTGGTCTTGGTCATCAGTGAACTTCACCCCATGCTCGACAAGGACGTTGCTGGCACCGCTGACTGAAGTGCTGCCACCGTTGCCGTGTTTTGTCACTTTGAATCCGGCACCCGCAATGACAAAGGCTGAACAGGTGGATATGTTGAATGTGTTCTTGCCGTCACCACCTGTTCCGACTATGTCGAGAGTGTTGTAATCTTCCATGTTGATATACTTGCCTGTCTCGAGTAGTCCCTGACGGAATCCGAGCATTTCATCGACTGTGACACCACGTGTCTGAATAGCCATCAGGAGGGCTGCTATCTGTTGTACACTATATTGCTCAGCTACGATGTTGAGCATGATTTGATGGGTGTCGTCCTGGGTGAGGGTTTCACCTTCGATAAGACGTATGAGATATTGTTTCATTTTTTTATCCAGTTTGAGAGGATTTGGCGTCCTTGAGGGGTTAATACTGATTCGGGATGGAACTGTATGCCTCGGATGTCGTAATCGCGATGACGGAGTGACATGATGTATCCTTCATCGGAGAGACTGGTGGCTTCAAGACAAGAGGGGAGTGACTTGGCATCGACTACCCAGGAGTGATAGCGGCCAACTTCGATGCTGGAAGGCAGTCCTTCGAAGATGTAATCGTCGGCTATGATGTTGCAAGGGGTTGCAACGCCGTGGAAGACATCGCTGAGATTGGTGAGTTTGCCTCCGAAACTCTCTCCGATTGCCTGATGACCCAGACAGACTCCGAGGATGGGTTTCTTTCCCGCATATTCACGTATGACATCGAGGAGGAGTCCGGCTTCGCTTGGAATACCTGGACCAGGGGAAAGTATTATCTTGTCGAACTGTTGCAATGAGGATAGTTCGAACTGGTCGTTACGATAGACTGTCACATCAGCTCCCAGTTCTTTGACGAGGTGACTGAGGTTGTAGGTGAACGAGTCGTAGTTATCTATTATTATTATTTTCATTTGGTAAGGGGTAAGAACCTTTGTAAGGTTTAATGGTTAATGGTTAAGGGTTATGGACCTTGGTAATGGTTAAGGTTTAAGGGTTTTATTAGAAGCTTTCGGCAAATGTAATAGCTTTACGCAAGGCTCCTAGTTTATTATTTACTTCTTGCAGTTCGTATTCGACATTGCTCTTGGCTACGATACCGCCACCAGCTTGGAACCATAGTTCACCGTTGCGACTGACGAATGTGCGTATGGTGATGGCTTGGTTGACGTTACCATTGAATCCGATGCTTCCGATACAACCTCCGTAGGCTCCGCGGTTGTGTGGTTCGTATTCGGAAATGAGCTGCATAGCACGTACCTTCGGTGCTCCGCTCAGTGTGCCGGCAGGGAATGTGTCGATGAAACTGCGGATGGGGTCGGCTTTGTCGTCGAGTGTACCGCTGACACGACTGACGAGGTGGATGACATGTGAATAAAACTGCATGTCCTTGTAGAAATCAACCTTCACTCCGTGGCAGTTACGACTGAGGTCGTTACGAGCCAAATCTACAAGCATGACGTGTTCGGCATTCTCCTTCGGGTCGTTCTGCAGATAGAGTGCGTTCTGACGATCCTGCTCTGCATCACCCGTACGTCGTGTAGTTCCGGCAATGGGGTCGATGAATGCAGTACGATTTTCGATGCGGCAGTGTGTTTCAGGACTGGAACCGAAGATGCGGAATCCGCCAAAGTCCATGTAGAAGAGGTATGGCGAAGGGTTGATGCTGCGCAGTGCACGGTAGAGTTTGAAGTCGTCGCCTTCGTATCGCTGAACAAAACGACGAGAGAGAACAATCTGAAAAACGTCGCCACGGAGGCAGTGTAGAATGCCACGACGTATATTCGCACGATGCTCATCGTCGGTAAGTGTTGAAGTGCAATCTCCTATAGCTTTGAAACCGTATTGCTGGAAAGGACGATGGTTGACATCACGTTCCAGAACATCGAGGTCGTCTTGTTCTCCATCCTGCAGCAGTTCGATGAGGGTCAGTTCATTGTTGAAGTGGTCGAACACAATATAATCCTTATAGAGGATATAAAGTATGTCGGGAGCATCGTTCTTGTCGAGTGTCTCGTCTTTCACTTTTATGTTTTCGAAGTAACGAACTGCATTGAACGATGTGTAGCCATATAGTCCGCAGTAGTTGCTGTCGTTACCTTCTACGTGGAACTGGCTAAGGAATTCGTTGATGCATTGTGCGACGTCGTATTCGGCTGTGATAGGTTTGCTAACTGTCTGTCCGTCAGGATATTTTGCTGTTCCAATGCCGTGTGCGACGCTGATGCTTGCAATAGGATGGAGACCAATGAACGAACGTGAGTTCTTATTGTCATGATAGTCGGAACTTTCCATCAGTGCACTCTGAGGATAGGCATCGCGTACCCGTAGATAGACGCTGACGGGAGTGTTAAGGTCGCCTATGATTTTTTTGCTTGCTGTATGAAACGTAAACATAGTTATCAGTGTTTAATAGTTGTATTCAGATACTTATTGAGGATGAATGTTTGAGATATGTATCGAGGTCTTTATCTCCACGTCCGCTGACTGTGAGCACTACGACGGTGTCGGGCGAGAACTGGTCCTTGACTTTTGGCAGCAGAGCCAAGGCATGTGCACTCTCAAGTGCAGGTATGATTCCTTCCATGCGGGTCAGTTCGAAAGCGGCACGTAGTGCTTCGTCGTCATTTGCCGGCAGCACCTGTGCACGACCGGTCTCATAGAGGTTGCAGTGGAGCGGACCGGTACCCGGATAGTCGAGTCCGGCACTGATAGAATAAGGTTCGACGATTTGTCCGTCGTCGGTCTGCATCAGTTTGATACGACTGCCATGAAGGATGCCCACCGTACCAACCTGCATGCTTGCTGCCGTCTGTCCGCTGTCGATGCCGAGTCCGCCAGCTTCGCCGAGGATGATTTTCACCCTGTCGTCATCGATATAGTGATAGATGGTTCCGGCTGCGTTGCTTCCACCACCTACGCAAGCCATGAGGTAGTCGGGATAGTCGCGACCAGTCTTTTCCTTGAGCTGCCATTTCAGTTCTTCGGATATTACGCTTTGGAGACGTGCTACCATGTCGGGATAAGGATGAGGACCTACGGTGCTTCCTATTATATAAAATGTGTCGGCAGGGTGACAGCACCAGTCACGGATGGCTTCGTTCGTAGCATCTTTCAGTGTTTTGTTTCCACTCTGAACAGGAACAACAGTTGCTCCCAGCATCTTCATGCGTTCTACGTTAACATGCTGACGTTCTACGTCGAGAGCTCCCTGATAGACAGTGCATGGCATATCCATGAGAGCACATGCAGTAGCAGTAGCTACTCCGTGTTGTCCGGCACCAGTCTCTGCGATGATACGTTTCTTACCCAGTTTCTTAGCAAGCAGAATCTGTCCGAGAGCATTGTTAATCTTATGTGCTCCGGTATGGTTCAGGTCTTCACGTTTGAGATAAAGCTGACATCCGTACTTCTGACTCATACGCTTAGCAAAGTAGAGTGGGGAAGGTCGTCCGACATAATCCTTGAGCAGTGCATGATATTCCTGTTGAAAATCAGCACTCTCGATGATTGGCAGGTATGCCTTCTTGAGGTCCTCTACGGTCTTGTAGAGTATTTCGGGGATGTATGCTCCGCCGAAAGTGCCGTAGAATCCGTTTTGATCGACATGATAAGTTTTCATAAATTCCTATGTTATTATCGTATTTAGTTTTGTTTCTTTGTTGTTTTTTTAAAATGTCAATGTAAACAAAAAAGCTTGCCGTAAGTTCGACAAGCTTTTCTATTCTCTATATGTCACATTGGTATTGACACATGACTGTTCGACTTACGATTTTTTTAATCTTAAGTTCTGCCACCACCAATATGTGTTGTATATTTTTTTCATTTTACTGCAATAGTCTGACCGTTTACTACATAGATGCCTTTCTGCAGGTTCTTTACCTGTGATGCAGGAATCTGTTTTGCTACCAAAGCACCAGAGACGCTGAATACGTCAACCAGTTCGTTACCGTTACTTGTAAGTTGGTTAACGTTTGTAACATCACCGATATGGTTGGTTGTAAGAGTCTTTGTGTTACCGCTTGAAAGCTGTACGTAGCAGCGTGTAGCATAGAATCCGGATGAGATAGCGTCGGTATTGACGAACTTAGCTTCGGAATTGTCCTTTGCAAGTACGCCGTAGAGTCCGTCGGCATCGAGGTGCTTCTGAGCACATGCCATTTTCACTGTCTCACCAGTACCTTGTGCATTGAACGAAACCTGGCTATCGCCTGCTACTATCTGTGCATCCTTTACAAAAATCTTCTTTGTGCCTGTCTCACCACTGTAATAGAGGATATAAGGAATGTTGGGTTCGATACCTCCAGCCTTGCAGTCCTGGAAATTCAGTTTTACACCTGTCCCGTCGTTTTCTACTCCAACCAGTCGTTCGAGTCGGCAGTCGTTGCCGAATACCTCGTTGAGTATTTCTTCGCTTACTGCAAATGGGAGAGAGATGGTGTTCCAACCAGTGATGGTGTAGCGATTGACTGATACATTGCATATTTTACCATCGTATTTCTGCAAATCGGTACCACCGTATGTGCTCAGGTTGAGCAAGAGGGCATGAGCCATTGCTGTGCAAAAACTCAATGCAGCGATAAGGTAAAACTTCTTCATATTGTATCAGTTTTTATGATTGTTATGAAATATGGCGCAAATATACGACTTACTATTTTTCTGAACAATACCAAACAGAAAAAAAATGATAATTTTTTAGTTTTTGGGGCGCCTTGTCGTTATAACGATATGTTGATATGTCGAATATAATGGCGCCCTTTAATTCTTAATTTCCTTGATATATCCGTTTCGGTATGCAAAGAGGAGTTTCTTGAGGTCTGCCACTTTTGCAGCCAGGATACGTCCTTTGTCGGTTTCCTTGACGAGCATACGTTTCTGCGACATTTCCACAATCTGTGTCACACCCTTGATGTCGGCTCCCTGTTCGATGGCTTCAGTGCTGGAACGGAACGGTTGCAGAGCTACGAGTTCGAGTCCTCGTGAGTGGTAGGTCAGAGTATATCCTGCTATGCCGGTCTTAGGCTGGTAAGCCTTTGAGAATCCTCCGTCGATAACCAGCAGTTTGCCGTTTGCCTTGATTGGAGTCTCGCCTTTGAGAGTACGTACCGGAACATGTCCGTTGATGATATGGCGGTGGGTACCAGTCACTCCGAAGGAATCGAGAATCATGTCGATGACTTTCTCCTCATTATTATATTTATAGTAGTAACCTTTTTCCTCGGTGTGTGTTGACTTATCCTTGATGAAGTAACGTTCGAAGGTTGTCATCTTGTCCTTGTCGAAGAGCGGAGAGTCCTTGCCGCACCACAGATACCATATATAGTCGATGGCGAAGAGTCGGCGTTCTTTCGGAACATCGTGGCTGAATGCCTCACGAACCAGGTGACCGGTCTTTTTCATCAGGTCGAGTCCCTTGTAGCGTTTTCCTCTGATTTCCACTTCGCGCAGTGTACCGTCGGCATTCAGTGGTACAGAGGCATGGAACATGAGGTTGCTGTTTGCGATGGTGTACATACATCCGTGAGCCAACAGGCAATCGACATGACGTTGCAGTTTCTCACTTGTGAGGAAGGAGTGTTCCAACCTCTGCATCAGCAATTCCTCTGCATCAGTCAGGGCATTGGGATTGCCCGGATTGAGTGTGGGCAGATAAGTGTCGCACATCTCATATTCCTTACCGTTGATGGTACATGTGCCACGTTCGAGGTTGATGCCTTCGAGCAGTTTGCGGTCGTCCATCTTGAACTCGGGACGGCGGTTGATGATACGTGCCTCTTCCTTGAACTGTATGATTGATATGGCTTTATGCATCTGTGCAATAAGCCGTTTTGTCTTCTCGTCGAAGTCCTCACCTTGTTTCTCGCCTGCTACCTCGAGTATGCCGAAGAGTGTACAGGGGTCGTTCTTGTATGTCTCCATGGCAAAGGTGGCAAGTGGCAGCAGGTTGATGCCATATCCGTCCTCGAGGGTTGCCATATTGCCGTAGCGGAGTGAGAGACGCAGTACGTTGCATATACAGGCACGGTTACCGGCTGCAGCACCGAACCAGTCGATGTCGTGGTTTCCCCATGTGATGTCCCAATGGTGGTAGTTGCACAGGGTATCCATGATGAGATGTGCTCCGGCTCCACGGTCCCATATATCGCCAAGCAGATGGAGTCGGTCGATGGCTAGTCGCTGGATGAGGTTGCAGAGTGCAATGATGAAGTCGTCGGCACGCTGAGTCTCGATGATGGTATTGATTAGCACATTATAATACCTGAACTTCTTGTCGCCTTTCGACGGAGTCTCATGCAGCAGTTCCTCAATGACATAGGAGAAGTCGGATGGCAGTTCCTTACGAATCTTCGAACGTGTATATTTTGCCGACACCTCGCGGCATACCTTTATCAGTTGCACGAGAGTAGTGCTGTAGAACGTGTCGGGTTCGTTCTGCTGTGCCTTGATAAGTCTCAGTTTCTGCTCGGGGTAGTAGATGAGAGTGCAGAGTTCTTTCTTCTCTTCCTTTGTCAGAGTCTCACCGAATATCTCGTTTACCTTGCGTTTGATATAACCCGATGCATTGCGGAGCACATGATTGAATGCCTCGCTTTCTCCATGCAGGTCGCTGATGAAGTGCTCGGTAGGCTTAGGCAGGTTGAGTATAGCCTCCAGATTGATTATTTCGGTACTCGCATCGGCTATGTTGGGATAAGACTGTGCGAGAAGCTGAAGATAGCGCAAATCTTCCTTTATCGATTCCTCTGTGAATTGCTGGTCATTCATGGTTGAGGGTGTTTTTATATTGATATTTCACCACTGCCGTAGCACAGGTGATGGTTTTGGTCATAGATGACGCAGAACTGTCCGGGTGCCACACCATGTATCTTTTCATCAGCTTGCAGATGCCATGTCCCGTCGGTTTTCTGACTGATGGTACCAGTAAGGAATTCCGGAGTGTGACGTATCTTGAACGTGACGGGGTGGGGAGTTTCTACCGGTACACCTTTCCACGGATTGGCTGTGATGAAGTGCAGGTCGTCGATGGTGAGGTGGTCTTTATAGACCTTCTCAGGGTCGTAACCGTGAGATACGAACAGTATGTTGCGTTTTATGTTTTTCTTTACGACAAACCAGGGGCCGCCACCGAATCCAAGTCCTTTGCGTTGTCCTATAGTGTAGAACCATAGTCCGCGGTGCTCACCAATCTTGTGTCCTGTCTCTATCTCGCGTACATCGCCCGGATTCTCTCCGAGGTGTGCCTTGATATAATCGCGGAAGTCGATGTCGCCCAGAAAGCAGATGCCTTGTGAGTCCTTACGTTCGGCATTGAGCAGATGAGCCTCCTCGGCAATCTTCCTTACCTCGTGTTTCCACAGGTGTCCGATGGGGAAAAGGAGTTTGTTCAGTTGCAGGTTGTCAATCTGACACAAGAAATCCGTCTGGTCTTTTACGGGGTCGGGTGATGTGGAGAGCCATGTCTTGCCGTCGAGCAGGGTAGTGGTGGCATAGTGTCCGGTAGCAGTCTGAGTGAACTCATGTCCCACCTTCTCTTCAAATACTCCGAACTTTATCAGTTTATTGCACATCACATCGGGATTGGGAGTCAGTCCCTGTCGGGCTTTCTCCATAGTGTATCCGACCACTTTTTCCCAATAGTCGTTGTGAAGGTCAATGATGTCGAAAGGCAGTCCGTATTTTTTTGCAAGCCATTGGCACACCTCGACGTCTTCTTCCGAGGTGCAGTTCCATTCCGTATCGCGGTCGGGACCAATCTTTATGTAGAACAGATGTGGATTGATGCCTTGCTCCTTCAGCATGTGTACTGAAACAGCAGAATCTACTCCTCCACTAACTAATGCTGCTACGGACATGAATCTTCTATTTGTTTGCCATTGGCGATTTCAGAGCTTTCGATATTTCAAGCATGCGGTCGATTGGACGCAGTGCTTTCTGTTGGATGTCCGGATCTACTTCGATGGTAGGCCATTCGTATCGCAGTGTGTTGTACAGCTTCTCCAGAGTGTTCAGTTTCATGTATGCACATTCGTTGCAGCTGCATCCGATGCTTTCAGTCGTCTCTGGTGGAGCCGGGATGAAAGTCTTCTGCGGACAAGCCTTCTGCATCTCGTGCAGTATTCCGCTTTCCGTTGCTACGATGAACTCCGTGGCTTCGTTCTCGATGGAGTATTTCAGCAGTCCTGCAGTAGAGCCGATGACGTCTGCAATTTTCTGTATCGGTGCGGGGCACTCGGGGTGCACCAGTATCTTGGCATTCGGATGCTCTGCTTTGATTGCCAGAATCTTTGCGAGCGAGAACTGACCGTGTACGTGGCATCCGCCGTTCCACAGCAACATGTTTCGTCCGGTTACGGAGTTGATGTAACCTCCGAGGTTCTTGTCGGGACCGAAGATGAGTTTTTCGTCCTGTGGAAACGAGTCGATGACGAGTTTTGCATTCGACGAAGTCACAACCACATCGGTAAGAGCCTTCACTGCGGCAGTTGTGTTCACATAGCTGACTACCTTATATCCGGGATGTTCATCTACGAACTTCTTCAGGTCGGCAGCATTGCATGAGTCTGCCAGCGAACAGCCTGCATTGAGGTCGAGCACCAGCACCTTCTTGTCGGGACACAGTATCTTGTTTGTCTCGCCCATGAAGTGTACTCCGCACATCACGATGATGTCGGCATCGGTCTTTGCCGACCATTGTGCCAAGGCCAGAGAGTCGCCCACGAAGTCAGCTATGTCTTGCACGGCTCCGTCGGTGTAGTAATGTGCCAGGATTACAGCGTTCTTCTCCTTGCACATCTTGCGGATTTCCGCTGCCAGGTCAATACCTTCAGGTATGGGCTCATCGACAAAGCCCTTCTGTTTCCAACTTTCCTTTATCATGTTATTTTGCAAAACTTACTGCACGTGTTTCACGGATGACGGTTATCTTCACCTGTCCCGGATAAGTCATCTCGTTCTGAATCTTTGTTGCTATGTCGTTGCTCAGAGTCTCGATTTCAGCATCTGAAATCTTGTCGGCACCGACGATGACACGGAGTTCGCGACCAGCCTGGATAGCGTAAGTCTTGGTTACTCCCGGATAGCTTGCAGCCAGTGTCTCGAGGTCGTTCAGACGTTTCAGATAAGCCTCTACAATCTCGCGGCGTGCACCCGGACGTGCTCCTGAGATGGCATCGCAGACCTGTACGATAGGAGCAAGCAGCGAGGTCATCTCCATCTCGTCGTGGTGAGCACCGATAGCATTCACGATATCCGGCTTTTCCTTATACTGTTCAGCCAGCTGAGCACCATAGAGTGCGTGAGGAGTTTCAATCTGCTCGTCGGGCACCTTACCTATATCGTGCAGGAGTCCGGCTCTGCGTGCTTTCTTCGGGTTGAGTCCCAATTCGGCAGCCATCACGGCACAGAGGTTAGCTGTTTCGCGTGCATGCTGCAGCAGGTTCTGACCGTATGATGAACGGTACTTCATCTTACCTACGATACGTATGAGTTCGGGGTGCAGTCCGTGAACACCGAGGTCGATGGCAGTACGCTTACCAATCTCGATTATTTCCTCTTCAACCTGTTTCTTTACTTTTGCCACCACTTCCTCAATGCGTGCCGGATGGATACGGCCGTCGGCAATCAGTTGGTGGAGCGACAGACGTGCTATCTCGCGGCGTACGGGGTCGAACGCACTGATGACGATAGCTTCGGGTGTGTCGTCAACGACGATTTCCACACCAGTAGCAGCTTCCAGAGCACGTATGTTACGGCCTTCACGTCCGATGACACGTCCCTTTACCTCGTCCGAATCGATATGGAATACGGTGACAGAATTTTCGATGGCAGTTTCGGTAGCGATACGCTGGATTGACTGGATGACGATTTTCTTTGCCTCCTTGTTGGCAGTCATCTTAGCCTCGTCCATAATCTCATTGATATACTGCTGTGCCTGTGTCTTGGCTTCGTCTTTCAGAGTCTCGACGAGCGATTCCTTGGCTGCGTCAGCCGACAGACCGCTGATTTCCTCCAGTCGTTTGATTTCCTGGTTGCGCATCACCTCTACTTCCTGCTTGCGCTGGTTGAGCAGTTCCTGCTGCTTTTCGAGGGCAGTCTTCTGGCGGTCGTTTTCCGACTGTCTGCGCTGCAGTTCCTCCTGTCGCTGGTTCAGAGTGAGTTCGCGCTGTTTCAGTTTGTTCTCCTGCTGTTGCAGACGCTGGTTATTCTGATTAGCCTCACGTTCCAGTTCAGCTTTCTTCTCGAGGAACTTCTCCTTTACTTCGAGTTCCTTCTTCTTTTTCAGAGTGTCAGCTTCAAGTTTAGCCTCATTGATTTTTGCGTCATACACCTTTCTGATTGCATAACGGAAAATGCCGTAGCCGAGTGCTACTCCCACAATAAGGCAGCCGACAGCAATGATTATTGCAATTATTAAATCCATTTGTTAGTTTTTAGTTTTTTGTTGTTAGTGTTTAGTTGTATATATAACACATCCAGTCTGCATATCTTTCAGCCTTTGCGGGCATCGTGATGTGCAACCTGAAACTGTGCTTAATTTTTTTACTTTCTCGGTATGCCTGAACGGGAAGTATGAAGAATGATACCGGACTATTTCTTCTTGAGGCATTCGTCTATTTCTGCCTCTAGTCCGTCCATCATGTCGTAAAATGGCTGAGTAGCGTTTCTGTTCGTCGTGCGTAAGGCCTCGACGGCTGTGTTCAGCATTGCCATGACATAATAGTATTTATCATTTTTCAGATTAGGATACATATTACGTAGTTTCTGTACTCTCCCCTGTATGTTCGATGCTGCGCTGCGATAAATCTTCTCTTCTTCCGCACTTGATACGGTCAGAGGAAGTTGAATACCTTCAATCGATACGGATATGTTGAATTTTCTGTTTTCCATCTTGTCTTTCTGTTTTTATCAATGAAGGCTACCGTTTATTGAGCATTCAGCATGTTAATACAAGCATTTACTTCTCGAACCAAGTAAGTGATTTTCTGTTTAGCGTCCTTGAAGTCAGATTCGCTAATTTCAATCATCTTTGCCAATTTCAAGTTGTCATAGTCCTTTTTATACTGGTCGGCGAGCGACTGCAGAGCTTTCAGTTCGTCCGTTTTTTGGTCCAGTTTGTTGTGTAATTCAGTATTTTCTTGTTGCAACGCAACACATGAGGCGATGAGGTTACGCACCTTCGCTTCAAAGTTTCTGGTCTTTTGTGTTTCGGCTTCAGTCATGTTGTTGCTTCGCTATTTTAGTGTTAGTTTTATTATAGATAATGTATTATTTCTTCAACTTCTTCATTGCCTCAGCCTCCTGTTCCTTAGTTGGAGCAGGTTCCTTCTTGGCCAGCATGATGACGTTGTAGGTGTATTCCTTTATCCATTCAGTCGAGAATCCCAGTTGTTGCTGGTAGCGGCGTATTGAGAACACGGTTTTCTGCACTCCGGCATCGCTCCATACATTCTTGGTCATTACCTCGTCGATGGTGTTGTTGATTACTTTCTTCATCAGTCCCTTCATGAAACCCGGTATGCGGAACTTCCACTTCAACAGGTTTCCGAGTAGCATGATGAGGTCTTGGCTGAATCCCTGGAACGCATAAAGATAATTCTGTACGTGTGCCTGATTCTTGCATCCCTTCTTTATGCTCTGGTCAATCTCCTTGAAGAAATTGTCGCTGATGCCGTAGAGGTTCTGCAATAGCTTCTGGCATGCTTTTTTCTCGCCCAGTCCCAGTTTATTGTTGAGTGTTGACACGTGCAGTGTGCGTTTGAAGGTAGCCAAATCGGGCAGTGACGCCAGATTCGAAATACCCAGATTTGCAGCCAGCACGCTCTGGAAGTAAACCCTGATAAGAGTCATGAAATCCTCCATTCCTCCTACCTGTTCTTTCGGTTTACGTCTGAATATATCTAAAAATCCCATTGTCTTTTAATCTATATCTCTCTACTACTAAGCTATTAACCTACTAAACTATTAAGCTATTAAATCCTTTTAATCGTGTTGAAATTAACGTCTTACGCCGTCAAGCCACAAATACCTCGCAAAGGTAAATAAAAAAAGAAGAATTGAAAAAACAAACAGGCAAAAAATAGCATTCTTGCCAACATTTTCTCTTTTTTCTTTGCTGTATGACAGAAAATCCATACTTTTGCACCCGATTTTAAAGCAAAAAACAAAAAGAGCTGCATTATGCATTATGCATTCTGCATTAAAAATCAACTCTCAATGGACCCTGATAGTTATCCGGCGGAAAGCAGTGACCGCCTTCATTTCGACAACATTAAAGCAACTGAGTAATCGCTATGGAACTAATAATTACTTACATGCTGTTGTCGCTCGTCATTTCAGCACTTTGTTCTGTGCTTGAAGCGACTCTTCTCTCTACACCGATTTCTTACATTACAACCCTCGAGTCACAGAATGTGAAGGGGTGGGAGTTGTTGAAAGAGTATAAGCTGAATATAGATCGTCCTATATCAGCCATACTATTCGTCAACACCGTGGCAAACACCGTAGGTGCCTCCCTCGTAGGTTCGCAGTCAGCCCACTATGCTGCAGCCACCTTTGCCACCACACAGCAGACCAGCGTGTTCATCGGATTCATCTCCGGACTCTTCACCTTCCTCATCCTCGTCTTCTCCGAAGTTTTCCCCAAGACCATCGGTTCCACCTACTGGCGCCGTTTGGCTATTCCTGCCAGCAAGGTTATCCGTGTCATGGTAGCCATATCGTGGGTGTTTGTCATCCTGCTCGAAAAACTCACCCAGCGCATCGCTGAGAACACGCAGCAGGAAGCCGTAACCCGCGATGAAGTGGCAGCAATGGTCACTGTCGGAGCCGAAGAAGGAGTGCTCGAGAAGAAAGAAAACCGAATGATACAGCACCTCCTCAACCTCGACAACGTAACGGCTCACGAGATAATGACCCCGAGCGTCGTCGTCACCATGGCAGAAGAGGAGATGACCCTGCGCGAGTTCTATAAAGACGAATCCTTCAAGAAATTCTCACGCATCCCCGTATATAAGAATGAAGAGAGCGACTACATCACGGGCTATGTGCTCCGTCAGACCGTTCTCGAACGTCTTGCCGAGGATAAGTTCGACATCACCCTGAGTCAGCTCGCCCGACCCATCCTCTCCTTCAGCGAAGACGAAGAAGTGTCCGAAATCTGGGAAAAACTCCTCGAGAAGAAAGAGCATATCAGCATCATTATCGACGAATATGGCTGCTTCCGTGGACTAGTCACCATGGAAGACGTCATTGAGACAATGCTCGGCTTTGAAATCGTCGATGAAAAGGATGAAGTCGTCGATATGCAGGAACTGGCAAAAGCCCAGTGGAAGAAGATGAAGAAACAGCAGCATAAGTGAATTCTCGTACCCGTTTGCTTTTAGGCGATGAAACCCTTCAGCGGCTTTCCTCCGTTCGCGTCATACTCTTCGGAGTAGGGGGCGTCGGTTCCTGGTGTGCCGAAGCCCTTGTCCGTTCCGGCATCTGCCACCTCACCATCGTTGACAGCGACGTAGTCTGTGCCAGTAACATCAACCGTCAGTTGCCTGCCACCACCAAGACCATTGGTCGTCCTAAGGTAGAAGTGCTGCGCGAACGTCTGCTCGACATCAACCCTTCGGCCGACATTCAGGCACTCTGTCAGGTATATGATGCATCCACCTCTGCCTCCTTCCGTCTCGACACCTACGATTACATCATCGATGCCATTGACTCCCTCAAGGACAAAGCACATCTCATCCTCACGGCTACATCCACCCGTGCCACCTTCTTTTCCGCCATGGGTGCAGCCCTAAAGACAGACCCCTCACGCATCACCACAGCCGAATTCTGGAAAGTACGCGGTTGCCCCCTTGCGGCAGCCCTTCGTCGCCGATTCCGTAGCGAGAAGACCTTCCCTCAGAAGAAATTCCAGTGCGTCTTCAGCGAAGAAGTCCTGAAGAATAGGGTAGAGCCTGCCGCAGGAGAAGAACGTGTCAACGGCTCCCTTGTTCACATCACCGCCATCTGCGGTTTCACCCTTGCCTCTCTCCTCATCCGCCACGCCGATAGCTCCGATGCTTCAATGTAACAACCGCTTTTTTGAATTTAGTCTCCCAGCCAGAAGGGAACAATAGTTGAGGTGTTTACCGGATTAACTTCAGGGTCAATATTCTGGAGGTTCTTGTCGAGGAAGCGGCTCCAACCGGTTGCCTTGTCGAAGGCTGATGCCTTGTAAACATTGCTGCGTTCTGTCCAAACTACGTTATTCTGTTGACTCCAGGTTGTCGTATATGTGATATGCATAGTCGAGTACGTCTGAAAAACCGATGTTGTTTTCTGTTCTCGGCAGGAGCTGTCTGCTTTGCCCAGTTGATATATTCCTTGATGGTCTCTACCCTGTAGAGCTCCACATCGGTGGCTGGCTTGTAGTAGCACAGCTCTTGATAATTCTCTTTTGTGATGCTCGGAGTCAGTTCATCATAATTATATATATGTATCAGGTCTTTAACCCTTACAAAAGGTCCTTAACCTTTAACCCTTAACCATTAACCCTTATATGTATATGCTTGATGTTACCACAAATCTGCAGGGTCGGAATCGGGGGACGATTTAGATTGCTTGTCCGGATTGTATGGTTCCGGGTCGCCTGAATTCTGAAGTATATAGTTACGATGCTTTAATTCTACAACCTGTATTTTGGGTTTGCTGTAATTCTTTTGTTTCATAGTTGTATTTGTTTTAATATTATTCGATAACAATCTTTTTTCCATCTACGATGTATATGCCCTTGGTTGCCGGTTTGCCATTGAGCTTGCGACCTGAAAGGTCGTACCATTGCCCTTCTTCCTGTAAACGGTCAACGGTAAACGGTAAACTGGTCGGGTCATCGATGTCGCAGTCGCTGTAGAAGAGGTCAGCTGGGAAATCGGTCTCTTCACCTGTCTCTTCGCCGTTCTCTGTCTGTACGAATTTCATCGTGAACGATGTGCCGATAGGCTCCAGGGCTGAGAAGTATGCAACGAACCGTGCAATGTATGGTCTGGATTTATATATCCTTTCGACAAGGCGGAAGGTACCGTTGCTCTGCATGATGTAGGCTTTCTCTGCTACCAGTTCCTCGTTTTCGAGTCGTCTGAAGTTGCAGCACCAGTAACCCAGTTCCTGAGAGTGGTCAAGATTGGATACGGTTTGAGGTTCCATAGGCACTTCCTTTACCAATACATCTTTGGCGTTGAAGGTGAGTGAGCCTTTGCCAATAACGAGGAGATAAGGCTCGCCAGCTTTCAGGATTGGGAATTCGTTGGTAAAGATAAATTCTTTCTTTTCGGTATCTATCTCGTGGAGTTTATAAACCAGGACGTCTTCTTTCTGTTCATCGGGTATTTCCATGTCGAACGGCACACAGACGGCATAAGCCCATTTTTTCCATGTGCCGTCGTCGTTCTTGCGAGCTTTGAACTCTCGTCCGTTGACGGCGAGGTCATAGTTGATATCTTCCTCTTTCAGTCCGCTATTGTCGCCGAGCAGGAGCTCATCGCGCTGATGCAATGTGTTCAGGAAGTTGGTATTGTCTTCTGCAACATGTGGCATGAGCTTCGCATTCGGATCGGTGAGTTCAGGATTGGTGAAGTAGCAGTCCGTCATCGTACCACCGTTGTTGACGCTGACTACGCATGACGTCGATTTGCCAAGACCTGCTTCGATGCTGTTGCCAAGGTAGATACAACCGGTCACGCTACCGTTGGTGAGCATGCCGGCATAGGACTGGCTGGCTGTGACGGAGGCATGACTGGTGCAGTTGGTGACGGAGGTATTGCCCCCAGTCATATAGGCTACTATTCCACCTGCTGCGTGATAGTTGGAAAGGACGCTGACATCCTTCAGGAGGTGGCAGTTGTCGATAGTTGCCGTAACATCGGCTGTGTGGACAAGTGCTGCGGCACTACGTCCAGTGAAGGTGCTGTTGGCGATGGTGATGTTCTTCAGCGTGCTGCCTTCGGCAAGGCGGATGAACATTGCCGCATCGTCAGTGGTTTCAACGCCGGACTTGTTGACGTTTATTTCACTGATGACGAAACCGTTACCGTCGTAGTGACCATCGAAGAGTCTGACAGGTGTGAAGTAGTTCGGTATAAGCTTAGCATACAAAATGTTGGCTCCCTGCTTGAAGTACTTGCCCTTCATGCCCTCGTCGCCGGCATTGAAGTACTTCGCCATGTTGTTCAGATGGCGGGCACTCTTGATGAGGTAAGGTGACTCTGCCGTACCGTCGCCTTCAAATCCGTAGGTGATGAGTTTCTCCATGACGGTACCGTCCTCGAAACTGAGGCGCACGCTGCATACGGCATCGGTTCCGTCGCCGTCATTCTTATGTGGGATATAGAAGTAGCCTGCGAAAGCATCAATCTTTCTGTCAGGCAGATCTACCAGTTGTCCGTCGCTGTCGAGTGTGAGGTGAGCACCTAATTCCAGGGCATCATCGTCGAAAGTCAGCATATTGAGTGAGCCGACAAGACTGTAATAGTTTTCAGATAAGGCTCCCGGCTCAGCTGTCTGGATGATGACGTTGGTGAACTCAGGATTGACGATGTCGGTGCCGCTCTCCCACTTGACGAAGTAAGGTTCGCTGGCTTTGAGATTGTCGTCGGTGACTTTCTTGAAAATGAGCTCTAACTGACTGTCCGCCAGTTTTGCCTCCGACTTCTGATATAATGTGGCGCCAGCCAACGGACTGGCATCCAGTTCTTCTTTTGTCAAAGAGAACGGCAGACAGAGCGGGTGCATTTTTCCATCCTTACGGAATGTGATGCCTTCGAGCTTGACCTTCTCAGCCACAGCGTATCTGTTCTTGAGCAGTTTGTCAAAATTATCCCCGTTGTTGGTGAGTTTGAGTTCGGTAAGACCGTAACGGTCTATCAGGTCGGAGAAGGTGTAGGTGACACCATCGGCACGCTCGTAGGACGTAGTTGCGATGAACCTGGTGTATGCCGGTGTGATGCCGTCAGTTCCGTAATAATTACGATCTATGGTGGTTGTAAGTTCTCCTGTCTTCGTACCATCAGGCCATTCAACCTTAACCGTAGCCGATACATCTGCTAATGCACCTTGGGCATTCCACGTCCACTTCTCCTTGGCATCGTAATGATAGCGGGCATAGAGATTGAGGTCGGAAGTAGGTACGAACTCATAACCACCGATATATTCAGGATTTGGGTCAAACTCCTTGTCCTTCATCTCAAAGCCTGTAGGAGGTATAGGGGGATTGACCATCCACTGCATGAAGAGGAGTCCGTCGGGGGTGTCGTAGGACGGAACGGTAAACTCCTCACCCTTGACCACTCTGAACTCGTATGGTTCGTTGTATTCATTGCTCGTGGCATCCTTGGCTGTATAGAACGCTATGGTCCACGTCTCAGGTTCCACATCCTCAACCTTTCCGCAAGGACATTTGCGGTCGGTATTATTATAGTTGTGGGGTTCCTGAACGACATAGCCGCAATAGTTACAGCGTGCCATGTGACTGACGTCGTCGATGATGGTGTAGCTGAGAGCTCCCTCGTCATCATGGTTGCAGGGTTCGATCTTGGCATAGTTGCGCCAATGGCAGGCAGGTTCGCGCTCAGCTACCGTGAAGACGCGCTCGATATTGTCGGCTGAGTCGCCGGCCTTTACCTTAAGATTGACAGAACCCTTACCGATGGAGAGTCCGCTGTCCTTGTCGGAGGTACCTAGTCCGGCTCCTATCGCACTACCCTTCTTGGAATCGCGACCAACGCATCCGGAACCAGCCGTGGCTTCGACCGTACCACCGTAGATGGTGACGGGTCCGCGATAATAGCTATAGGGAGCACCGCCTATACCTGCGGCTTCCTCACCGCCATAGGCTTTCACAGTACCGCCATAGATATCGACATCCAAAGTGTTCGATTCGTAGCTACAGCCTATGCCGGCTGCATTCTTGCCCCCCGGGCTGTTATTTCGCCACCATATACATATAAGTGTGAGTCTGAGGTGTTCGGATATTCTGTAGTAGAACCAAAAGTGAAATCCGATTCACCCTTACCTCCACCTATAGCTGTGCAGTTGTCGGGACCGGTAGCTGTGATGGTGCCTCCATGTATGCCTAACGACCCCATGGGAAGTCGCAAAGCAGCACCGATGGCAGCTGTGTTGGAATAAGACTGAGTAACGGTAAGTCTTCCGCTGCCCCCCGACTGACAAAAGATTTGCAAGTGGGCACCTAACTCCAGTTTCAAACCGCCCCTCAGAAACGCATGGGTATTGTCTCGCAGTATCAGGTAGGCATCACTTTTCACCTCAAACGTCTTTCGATCCAACACCGGTTGGTCTATTAAATACCATTTGTTCTGGTCCAGCACAGACCATTTTTCGAAATCGGACGTTTTGAGATGTTCCACCTCGGGACAGATACACTCAAACCGTTCGAGGGTACCTGTAGCTGCATCCCATGTGTGGGTAATATAACGTATGGCTTCACCAGCATAAATATCGTCGTTAAGGGAGAAGAATATCTGTTCGTAGTTGCCCTTCTCCCAACCGAACTTACTGCTGCCCTTGCCCTTGAAGTTGCAGTAGAATGTGCCCAAGTGGTATCCCTCGTAAGCCGGTGTACCGAAACTCTTGGCATTAAACACAACCTGTGCACTATCCAGTTTGTGGTAGTCCACGTCGTCGTAAGCTCCGGAGAAAGTACCGTCAGGAAGTTGCACACTCTTTGGAGCAGAGGCATCGATGATGACATCATCAAAAATGATAGTCTCTATATCGAATTTGTCAGGGTTGTAATCGTATCTGGACGGTTTGTCCCACTTCACTACGTACGGTACTCCGGCATCAATCTTGTGTTCTGCCTCCTGCAATTCCAGTCTCAGTATCTTGTCTACTATCTTGGTGTTCTTGACGGTGTATATCCTGGCACCTTCAAGCGGTGTACCTGTCAAATCACTCTTGCTGAACGGCAGACAGAGTGTGGTATATTGTCCTCCGCACTGGAACTTGCGCCAGGTGAGCATGACACTCTTCTTCTGACCATTGAAGGCAGCGAGGTCGGATGTATGAGCACCGTATGGTGTGAGGGGTATGGTTTTATCACTTATATAGACGTTATACTGTGAGAGCGCCTTCTCCTTGCGGTCTGTGGTGCGATAGTTGGTATTTCTGTCTGTATCGCCTGTGAAGACCATGATGTTGCCACCAATCGACAGACTGCCCCTTTCATCTCCCTTGCGACCTGCTCCTATGGCAGGGGCATCGGTATTTCCACCCATAGCATGAACCGTACCGCCAGTAACGGTCAGCGTGCCGCCCTTGCCTTTGTCGCCACCACCGATACCGGCACCATAGTAGGTACCGCTATTTGCAGTTTCCACGATTATCCAAGCCAGGAAGTCGTAAGCAAGATTGTATTTGGTGGCGTTGTTTTTCCACGACATAAATTCGGGGTCATGGTCCTTGAACCAGTCGATGGTTATGGCTCCTCCTACGGCAGTCACATATCCACCAGTCACCGTCACCGTACCGCCATTGCCCTTCCAACCACCACCGATACCGGCACCATACTGGCTGGAATAGGATGTCACATTACCGCCGGAGACGGTGACGTTGCCACCACTGCCCTTGTAGCCACCGCCGATACCGGCACCTTCCTCTGATGTTGCTATTACGGTACCGCCAGAGATGTTGATTTCACCTCCATTACCATCGGCACCGCCACCTATGCCGGCACCATCCATGGCCTTTGCCATAACTATGCCACCTGTGATATTGATTTTTCCCCAGTGCTGACTGCTTTTATATCCGGAACCGATGGCTGCACCTTGAGATTTATAATACTTGTCATCTAATTTTTCCTTCATGCATTCGGCTCTCACAAAACCGCCGGAGATGATTATCTCATCGAAAGTATGCTTGCTACCACCACCGATAGCAGCACCACCGTTGTTATAGGTTGATCTGGCAATCACCGTACCGCCATAAATCCTGATAGTGCCACCGGCACCACCTTCGCTGCGACCTCCGCCGCCACCGCCGATACCTGCTCCACCTTCTTCACCCGAACCTTTTCCTTCGGCAGTCACTTCACCACCGTAGATGGTGATAGGACCACCCTGACCTCCGCACCAGCCTCCGCCGATGCCGGCACCACGCTGTTGAGCGACAATACCCGCGAGAGCCTTCACAATGCCACCGTAGATGGTCACCGAACCGCTTATGCCTCGGTTCTCGCCACCACCTATGGCTGCACCAAATTTACTACCCAAAACCGCTATCTCGCCACCATGTATAACGAGGGTACCCATACCTATAATGTTGCCGGCGGCGTCTTCACAGTTCTTTGCGCATCCTATGCCCGCAGCACCTTCATAGCTCTGAGTCACCACCAGCTGGCCCTGCTTATTGCCTGTAGATTGCGAATAGATGGTCAGTTTATGATTACCTTCGAGTTTCACACCACCAGTACAGCTCAGTTTGGCTCCGTCGCAGAGTACGAGGTTCACGTCATCGCCCAAGATATTGACGGTCTGACATGATTTTTCACCCGATACGTAGTACCATCCGTTGCCCAATCCTATCCAATCATTGGAGGGGTCGGGAAGAGCAGACATGTCCCTTGACTTCTTAGTAATATCTACAGTGTTAGTAGAACTGTTCCACGAACATTCGTTATACGATATAGTGGCAGCCACCATTGGCAGGTGAGTCAACAGCAACACAACCATCGTCAAAACTTTTCCTTTTGCTTTCATAACTTATCCTGAAAACATTGTTTGTTATTAAAACTTGAACCTATTCTAACGTTTTCGGGTGCAAAGGTAGTGCAAACCGAGTGAAATACAAAACAAAAGACTTTGTTTTATTTCCGACTCATTTTTTTATTTTGCTATTGCAGGAAAAAAGAAAAAGTCGTACTTTTGCAGCAAATTTCGACGAGAGACGAATGTGGTCAATAGGTAACAAGGTAAACTGGTTGGCGGCGGCAGCAATAGGACTGCTGTTGTTTTTATGCTCTGCGGAGTGCAAGGCGCTGACGGACAATCAGTTGGAGAAAAGAACCGTGGCTGAGGTGCTGGCTGACCACATGGAGAAGCGCGGACTGAGGACGACACACGACAACAGGGTGAAGTTCTACAGTGCAGGACATGATAAGTTTGTCGATTTGTTTGAGGACGTAAGGACGGCGAAGAGTTTTATCCATCTGGAGTATTTCAATTTCAGAAATGATTCGATTGCCGGACTGCTGTTCAAGTTGCTGGCCGAGAAGGCAAAGGAGGGGGTGAAGGTGCGTGCGCTGTATGACGCTTTCGGTAATTCGTCGAATAACAAGCCTATAAAGCATGCAATGCATGACAGCATACGCGGACTGGGTATCGACCTGGTGCTGTTTGACCCGATAAGGTTTCCATGGGTGAACCACATCATCCCGCGCGACCACCGTAAGATTGTCGTGATTGACGGAAAGGTGGCTTATACGGGTGGCATGAATGTGGCAGATTACTATATTGAGGGTATTCCAGGCATAGGCGATTGGCACGACCTGCACATGAGAATTGAAGGGGAGGCTGTGGACGACCTGAACGGAATTTTCGCTTCGATATGGCAGAAGGTGACGAAGGAGAAGATAAAAGGTATCAATTATTTCCCTCGCAGGTATGGGGTGAAGATGGAAAGTGGGGATGACGACCTGATAATTGTAGATAGATGCTCGGGAAAGACGTCGGACGCAATACGCGACTTGTTTGCTACGATGATAAACAGTGCGAGAAAAAGCGTGAAGCTGATTAATCCGTATTTCATTCCTACTCACAGGGTGAGACAGGCTCTGAAAAGGGCTATAGACAGAGGAATAGATGTGCAGATTATGCTGTCGGCAAAGGGCGATATACCGATGACTCCGGAGGTGACACACTATGTGGGTAATAACCTGATGAAAAGAGGGGCTAGGGTATGGCTGTATGAGGGAGGGTTTCACCACTCGAAGATGATGATTATTGATGACGAGATATGTACGGTGGGCTCGGCAAATATGGACGCAAGAAGTCTGAGATGCGACTACGAGGTGAATACGCTGATTCTGTCGCCGACGCTGACAAAGGAGATGGTGGACTTGTTCGAGGCACAGAAACCAAGTGCACGAGAGATAAAGAAAGGATACTGGCGAACGAGAACGAAGTGGAAGCAGTTTGTGGGGTGGTTCGGAAATCTGCTGACGCCGGTGATGTAGGCGCCCCAATTTTATCGACATACCGACATATAGACATGTCGACATAACGATGGGCGCCCTAAAAAACAGAAGAATGAAAGGATTAAGATATATATTATGTTTGTTGCTGCTGACGGTGTCGGTGGCTGCAGTGGCTGAGAACCCGAAGAGGGAGTTTCGCGGGGCATGGATTCAGTGTGTGAACGGACAGTATCTGGGTAAGTCGATGGCTGAACTCAGGCAGATGCTGTCGAGTCAGCTCGATGTGCTGCAGGGTGCAGGCATTAATGCTATCATGTTTCAGGTGAGGGCTGAGGGCGATGCACTGTATAATTCGGCATACGAACCGTGGTCGCGCTATCTGACAGGACAGCAGGGCAGGGCTCCGCAGGACGGATGGGATCCTCTGGCATGGATGGTAGAGGAATGTCATAAGAGATGCATGGAGTGTCATGCATGGATAAATCCGTACAGGGCAAAGACGAAGGGTACGACTCAGCTGGCTGTGAGCCACGCTGCAGTAGAGCATCCGGATAGAGTGTTCAAATATGGCGACCTGCTCATATTCAATCCGGCACTGGCTTCGAACCGTCTATACACATGCATGGTGGTAGAGGATATCATTACGAAGTATGACGTGGACGGAATTCATATGGATGATTATTTCTATCCGTATCCGACGGCAGGGGCAGTGATTCCTGACTTTGATTATTATAATGCTGACAGCCGTGGAATAAGCAATATAGAGGACTGGCGACGCGACAACGTGAATAAGCTGATTGAGGACCTTCACGAGCTGATTCGCTCGACAAAGCCATGGGTGAAGTTCGGAATTTCGCCTTTCGGTATTTACAGGAATAATCCGGAGGGTTACAACTCGGCACGAGGCAGTGCGACGGCTGGTATGCAGAATTATGACGACTTGTATGCCGATATTGTGTTGTGGACGAAGAAGGGATGGATTGACTATACGATTCCGCAGATTTACTGGAATATAGGAACGAAGGCTGCTGACTATGATGTGCTGTGCCGATGGTGGAACGACTACTGCAAGGAGCGTCCGATATTCATCGGTCAGGACGTGGAGCGCACGGTGAAGGGTGCAGACCCGAAGCATCCGGAACGCCACCAGATGATGGCTAAGTACGAGCTGCAGCGTTCGCTCCCAAATATAGAGGGCAGCTGTCAGTGGTATGCTGCTGCGGTGGTGAACAATCCGGGCAATTACCGCACGATGCTGGAGAGGGTGTATCACAACACTCCTGCACTGCAGCCACGGATGACGTTTATAGACAAGAAAGCTCCGAAGAAGCCGAAGGGTGCAACGGTGCAGGCGATAGGTAACGACATTTACCTGACATGGGAGGCTCCAAAGGCAAAGAAGGAGATGGACAAGGCTGTGCAGTATGTGGTGTACAGATTTGAGAGGGGAGAGAAACCGAATACGGAACTGGCAAGCAAGATTTACGGAACGACCCGAGACACAAAGATGAAAATCAAAGGTAATCAGATGGGATGCACATTCGTAGTGACTGCTCTTGACCGTCTGCATAACGAGTCGAAGGGAGTGAAGGTGAAACTTTAGGCGCCTAAATTTATCGACATATCGAAGGGTGCCCATAAAAAAGAATAATGAAAGGATTAAAGACATATTTATTATTATTGCTGCTGATGTCGGCTGCTACGGCACTGGGACAGGTGACGGGACGAGTCATAGACTCTAAAACCCGGGAGCCGCTGGACTATGTGAGCGTGTATTACGACAAGTCGGGCATCGGAGAGCAGACGGACGAGAAGGGACGATTTGTGCTGAGGGAGGATTCCGTGCACAGGGAGTTGACGATTTCGACGATGGGGTATGTGACGCAGGTAATCAAGTTGAAGGCGTTCGGAAGCAATAAGAACATGCAGATACGTTTGGAACCTGAGGCACGACTGCTGGAAGGGGTGACGGTGCAGGCAAAGAAGAAGAAGTATTCGAGGAAGAATAACCCGGCAGTGGACTTGATGAGGAACGTGATAGCGCATAAATGGCAGACAGACCTGAAGGAGAAGGATTTCTACTCGTTCCAGAAGTATGAGAAGATGACGTTCTCGCTCAATGAGTTTACGGAGAGGGTGTTTGAGGACGGAGAGTTCAAGACGCTGGCATTCCTGAAAGACCATGTGGAACGATGCCCGGAAACGGGGAAACTCATACTACCAGTGATAGTGCAGGAGGTAGTGTCGGATAACTTCTACAGGAAGTCGCCGCACAGCGAGAAACAACTTATCAAGGCTCAGAGCGACAAGGGTGTGAACGAACTGATAAACACAGGAGAGATTCTGACTACGATGCTGAAGGATGTGTTTACGGACGTGAATATATATGACAACGAATGCCGACTGCTGCAATATCGCCCATAGCAGATAATGCCATCAGCTTCTACCGCTATTATCTGCAAGACACATTGAAGATTGAGAACGACTCGGTCATAGATGTGGGATTCCTGCCGAATAATCAGCAGGATTTCGGTTTTTCAGGACATGTGTATGTCATGAAGGATTCGACATATGCAGTGCGCCGCGTGGAACTGAATATTCCGAGACGTTCGGACGTGAACTTCGTGGAGAACATGATTATACGTCAGGACCTTGTACTGCTGCCTACAGGTGAGAGGGTGTGTACGGTGAACGACATGATTGTGGAACTGAAGATTGCGAGCAAGATTCAGAAACTGATGGTGCAGAGGACGACACGCCATTTCGATTATTCGTTCGACCCGATTCCCGTTAAGGTGTTTAAGAGCATAAAGGGTTCGACGAAGACGGAACCTGACGCAAAGATGAAGTCGGAGGAGTACTGGTCGGAGTTCAGACAGGTGGAACTGACGGAGTCGGAAAGCAAGATGGGGTCGTTCATGGAGAAACTCCAGAACATAAAGGGTTTCAAATGGATTATGTTCGGACTGAAAGCCCTGATTGAGAACTATATAGAGACTGCATCATCGACGGATAAGAATAAGTTTGACTTCGGTCCTATCAATACCATCATTTCAAAGAACCACTACGACTCGTGGCGTTTCCGTATTTCGGGATTCACGACGGCTCACCTGAATCCGCATCTTTTCTTCGATGGGTATGTGGCTTACGGTACGAAGACTAAGAATGTGTATGGTATGGCGAAGGGAACGTATTCGTTCAACAAGAAGGCATACCTGCACCGTGAGTTCCCGAGGAACAACCTGCAGGTGATATACTATAATGATATCACCAGCCCTTATACGAAGTTCATGACGACGGATAAAGATAATATGTTCATGGCATTCAAGTCGTCGAAGGTGGATCAGTATTACCACACGAGGTCATTCAAACTGGTTTACGATAAGGAATGGGAGGCTGGTATGAAGTTCTATGCTCATATAGACCGCACTCAGAACGATGCTGTGGACGAATTGTTCTTCCAGCATCTTGGTACAGGACCGCAAGACCCTGCGACGGGTGCTTACTTGCCAGTGAACGATGAGAAGTTCTGGGATAACCGCATGAAGACAACCGAACTGAAGGCAACCATTACGTTCGAACCCGGTGCCACATATATCAATACGAAGCAGCGACGACTGAAAATCAATCTGGATGCTCCGGTGTTCTTCGTATCGCATACGATGGGTGTCAAGGGTGTGCTCGGAGGAGAGTATAACTACCATGTAACAGAAGCAGGTATGTATAAGCGATTCTGGATGGGTTCGTGGGGTAAGATTGATACTGATATCAAGGCCGGAGCACAGTGGAGCAAGGTGCCGTATCCGTTGCTTATCCACCCTGTAGCCAACGATACGTATATCCTACAGGATTATAACTTCAACTTGATTAATATCTGGGAGTTCCTGAACGACCGCTATGCTTCGCTTATGATAAGCTGGGATATGAACGGAAAGATTCTGAACCGTATCCCGCTGTTGAAGAAGCTGAAATGGAGAGAGTGGATTGGAATCAACGTGCTGTGGGGAACGCTGACGGACAAGAATAATCCGGCGGCAAGTAATTTCTCTGACCCCGACCTGTTCTTCTTCCCCGGACGATTCAGACCTGACGGCACATACGAATCGAACACTTACAAGATGGACCCGAAACGTCCGTATATAGAGGCTGTTGTCGGTGTGCACAACATCTTCAAGCTGTTCCATGTGGTGTATGTTAGACGTCTGACATATCTGGATCATCCGGACATCAATAAATGGGGTTTCCGATTCATATTCCGTACGACATTCTAAGATTAATATAAAATTTAAAGCAATATAAGTATATGGGAGGTTTTTTTGGGGTAGTTTCGACTAAGAAATGTGTTACAGACCTGTTCTATGGAACAGACTACCAGTCGCATCTCGGTACGAAGAGAGGTGGTATGGCTACTTACAGCGAGGATGGCGGTTTTTTCCGTAGTATCCATAATCTGGAGAGCTCGTATTTCCGTACACGTTTCGAGGACGAACTGGATAAGTTCAAGGGTAACTCGGGTATCGGTATAATCAGTGACACTGATGCCCAGCCACTGTTGATGAATTCACATCTCGGCAGATTTGCTCTGGTGACGGTGGCTAAGATTAACAACATGGAAGAGATTGCGGAGAAGCTGCTGAACGAGAATATGGTGCTGAGTGAGTTCTCTTCAGGTAAAATCAATCAGACGGAATTGGTCGGACTGCTCATTATCCGCGGTAAGACATTTGTTGACGGAATTGAGAAAGTATTCAAGACTATAAAGGGATCATGTTCGATACTTCTGCTTACCGAAGACGGTATAATTGCTGCCCGCGACTCATGGGGCAGAACGCCGATAGTGTTGGGAAAGAGAGACGATGCAATGGCTGCTACCAGTGAGTCGTCGTCGTTCCCGAATCTCGGATACGAAACCACATATTATCTTGGACCGGGAGAGGTCGTAAGACTGAGACCAGACGGATTTGAACAACTGAGGAAACCTAACAGCGGATGTCAGATATGTTCTTTCCTGTGGATTTACTATGGATTCCCGACATCAAGCTATGAAGGTAAGACGGTAGAGACAGTGCGCTATGAGACCGGACGCATCATGGGAGAAGAGGACAAGACGGAGGTGGATGTAGTTGGTGGTATTCCTGACTCCGGAATAGGTATGGCAATCGGTTATTCTGCCGGACATAATTCGCCTTACTTCCGAGGTATCTCAAAATATACCCCGACATGGCCGCGTTCGTTTATGCCTGTAAACCAGGAAACACGTAATCTGGTGGCTAAGATGAAACTGATTCCGAACGAAGCAATGATAAGAGGCAAGCGTTGTCTGTTCTGCGACGATTCGATAGTTAGAGGTACCCAGCTGCGTAATAATGCCAAGAAGATGAAGGAACTGGGAGCAAAGGAGGTACATATGCGTATTGCCTGTCCGCCATTGGTTCATTCATGTCCGTTCGTGAATTTCTCTGCAAGCAAGAGTGACCTAGAACTTATTGCTCGTCGTGTCATCATGGACCTGGAACAGGGTAATGAGAAGGCTACACTGCTCGACGAGGCAAACTCGGTACAGAGTGTGGAAGTGCCGATGGAGCGTCTGCAAGCATATACTAAGACCGGTTCGCCAGAGTACAAGAAAATGGTTGCAGAGATTGCTCGACGACTGAATCTCGATTCACTCAAGTTCTCGAAACTAGAAACGATAGTAGATGCGATAGGAATAGACAAGAGCCGTATCTGTACACACTGCTTCGACGGCAGTTCGGCATATACGCTTGAAACAAGAAATGACGAAACACCAAAACTGTTTTAATAAGAAAGACTATGATAATGAATAACTGGTTCGAATGTAAGGTTCGAATAGAGAAGGTGCTTGAAGGCGGTGCAACAAAGAAAGTTGTGGAACCATATCTGGTTGATGCACTGAACTTCACAGAGGCTGAGGCACGAATCATTGAAGAAGTTTCTCCATACTGCAACGGACACATGGAGGTGGCTGACATAAAGCGTACAAGATACTGTGAGATGTTTACTGCAGAGGAAGAAAACTGCGACAAGTGGTACAAAGTGAAATGTGTGTTTGTGACATTGGACGAAAAGACTCAGACAGAGAAGCGTACATCGCAGTTGATGCTGGTGCAGGCAAGTGACCTGAGAGATGCAGTAAAGCGATTTGACGAGGGGATGAAGAATTCGATGATTGACTACGAGATTGCAGCAGTACAGGAAACAGCACTGCTCGATGTATTCCCATATAAGCAGAAATGATTTCGGAGAATTTACATAAAGTACTTTCGACGATTAAGCCTGGAGTAAGACTTGTTGCCGTATCGAAGTTTCACCCTGTGGAAGCTCTGCAGGAGGCATACGATGCCGGACAGCGGATATTCGGTGAGAGTCATGTGCAGGAGATGGTAGAGAAAGAAGCACAGTTGCCGAAAGATATCGAATGGCATTTCATTGGACATCTTCAGACGAACAAAGTGAAGTATATGGCTCCGTTCGTGTCTCTTATCCACGCTGTCGATTCTTTGAAACTGATGCGTGAGATTGATAAGCAGGCAGCACGCTGCGGCAGAGTTATCAACTGTCTGCTGCAGATTCATATAGCAAAGGAAGAGACGAAATTCGGATATTCACCCGACGAGCTGAATCAGATGTTGCAGGAAGGGGAGTGGAAGGAACTGAAGAACGTGAGAATATGCGGTCTGATGTGTATGGCAACGAATACCGATGATGAGAGTCAGATTGAGGAGGAGTTCAAGTATGCTCACAACATTTACGAAGAAATAAAGAAAACGTACTTCACCGATGATGAGAGTTTCAAGGAACTGTCGATGGGAATGAGTGGAGACTATATGATTGCTCAACGATGCGGTTCGACAATGATCAGAGTTGGAACAATGATTTTCGGGGAACGTATTTATGCTTAGTAGCTTAATAGCTTAATAGTCTTTAAACCTTAAACATTAAACCTTACCCATGCTAAAGTTTGACAAATCAAAGGACATTGCAAAAGAGATATGCACGCTGCTAGGCGTGAATATGAACAATGACAACCAGAAACGACTTGCCGATATTCTTGAACCTATAAAACTGATTCGAGGAAAGAAGCCAGTGCAGGAGGGTGAGATTTGTAAATTCCTCTTTTATGTAAAACACGGGTTATTGGTGCAGACTTATAAGAAGAATGGAGTGAAGGTAACTGAGAGTTTTGCTCACGAAGGGGATTTCGCTGTGTGTATAGAGAGTTATTTCCGTCAGGAGCCGTCGCAGATGGAGATACAGACTCTTGAACCGTCGATATTGTATGGTATTCCATACGACAAACTGATGGAACTGGCACATACTTCGTTCGAGATATGCAATATGATTTTTACCATCGAACGCACTATGCTCTACATTCTTCAAAGGCATGCAGATGCCATGAGGTTTGAATCGGCAAAAGATAAATATCTGCGATTACTGAAAGAAAAACCGGAAGTTATCCGTCGTGCTCCGATGCATCTCATTGCTTCGTTCCTTCAGATAACACCTGAGACACTGAGCAGAGTCAGGACGCAAGTCAACTCGGAAGAGAAATAATTCTGCAAAAAACCATGAAAAATATCGTAATCCATATTTTTGCAACTCTTATGCTATGCATCTTGTTTATCGGATGTATAGGAGGAAGTATGGAAGACGAGCAAATGAAAGCCCTGCTTGATAGTGCTCGTACTGAAATGCTTGTGAATATGGACTACAACAAAGCAGAAATGCTTTACAAAGAAGTAATCGGTTCGACCCGTAATAAACTTCTAAAATTATGGGCTGACGAAGGTATGATGCAGTTGTGCCAGATTCGTTCGCTCAACAAAACATACTACGATTACCGTTCCGATGCTCAGCAGATTCTTCGTGAATTCAAGACTGCTGAACGGCATATCGATGCTCAAAATGACTCACTGCTGAAAAGAGCCAGAAGACATTTCTACAGGGTGTCGGCTGTCTATTACATTACGCTCCGAGACGTGGAACGAATGACTGAGATGATTGACAGTAT
Source organism: uncultured Bacteroidaceae bacterium (assembly GCA_905233285.1). Taxonomy (GTDB): domain Bacteria; phylum Bacteroidota; class Bacteroidia; order Bacteroidales; family Bacteroidaceae; genus Minthosoma. The sequence goes on along the minus strand of CAJODY010000004.1, from coordinate 12,432 downwards.
GCATATCGAACCGCTTGCCAAGAAGGAATTCCTTGCAAGGTATCTGGGTACGGAGAGTATGTATTACAAGTCGCTGAAGAAGGTGTGGAGTGCTGAAGACCTGACTGATGAAGGCAGATATGACGAGGCTCTTGACAGTCTTGCTGCTGCACTGCACATCATCAATCTGCATCATCAGAAGTACAGTTTCAGCGGAATGGAAGACACATTATTTATATATAAGGAGACGGCCGATACGATTTCTACTGAGATGCGCTGGATACATAATCCGGATTGTGTGAGTGTGCCCGACTGGATGGCCACAGTACGAGAGCAGCTCAGTATCACATTCGGAGCAATGGGAAACAAAAAGGCTTCCGATTATAACCATAATATTTATTTCGATATTTTGGATGCCACTCGGCAAGACCGCCAGCTTGAACAGCAGATGGATCGTCTGCTCGAACATGAAAGCAGTCTGAATATATATCTGATAATCACATCTGTCGTAGCACTGCTGATGCTTATCATCGGTATTCGTCTGTATAGCAGGAAGAAACACAACAGCATCAGACAGCAGGAAAAACTCCGTGCAGAGACGGAGCATAATATCAGCACTTTGCTTGAGCGTTGGCTTAAAGAGAAGGGTGGTTCCATTTCGAAGATTCAGGACGAGATGGAATATGCCGATGATGAACGCAGGGCTGCCGAGATGAAAGTGGAGGAAAACAAACGCAGTTATATCGATAAGGCTACGAGTATGTCGATTGCAAACGGAATCGTTCCTTTCCTCGATCGTGCTATTCGTGAAGTTGACAGTAAAAACTGTGATGTGACTTATCTTGCCGAGCTCATTGACAAAATCAATGACTTTAATGACATATTGGGTCACTGGGTGAAGATACGACAAGGTAGTGTATCGCTGCATATCGAGAGTTTTCCGCTCGATTCACTTTTCGAGGTGGCAAGGAAAGCGCAGAAGATGTATGAAAGTGATGGACTCAGTTTGGAAGTGACAGCTACTGATGCAGTTGTCAAAGCAGATAAAGCTCTGACTCTGTTCATGATAAACACATTGATGGATAATGCCCGAAAGTTCACTCCGCAGGGCGGTTCAGTGAAGGTTTATGCCGAACAGACACCGGACTATGTTGAGATTTCAGTGAAAGATACCGGTTACGGAATGTCGGAGGATGACAGTCGTGAAGTGATTACCGCCAGAAAAGGACACGGATTCGGACTCCTCAACTGTCGTGGTATCATCGAAAAATACAAGAAGACAAACCGTCTGTTCTCTGTCTGTCATTTTGGAGTAGAAAGCAAGATAGGTGAGGGTAGCAGGTTCTTTTTCCGACTGCCGGCAAAGATACTCGGCATACTTACACTGCTGATGCTACCGTTCACTATGCTTTATGCACAGGAGCCGGATGAAGGAATACGACTGTCAAGGGAGTTTGCCGATAGTGTGTATGAATGCAATTTGAATGGCAATTATGCACGAGCCATTGAATTCGGTGATTCTGTCATTGCATCACTCAATATGCATTATATTGCAGTTACCGGACAGACCGACAAATTACTGAAACTCGACGGCGAACTGGGAGACATGCCTGAAATCAGACTGTGGCAAGACGGCTTCGATACTGATTACGATGTGATTATCAGTGTGAGAAACGAAATAGCCATTGCAGCCCTGGCTATGAATCACAAACACCTCTACCGTTATAACAGCGATGTGTTTACACGTCTCTTTCAGTATATTTCGCAAGACAAGGAGATGGCTGATGATGCTGCAAGATTGGAACGAATGAACAATAATAAGGTTCTTATTCTAAACCTTTCCATTCTTTTCATTTTCCTCATTATCATCGTTGTGATACTTTTTTACTATCATCAGTATATCCTGCCGTTATCTAATCTGAAAGAAGTAAACGAACTGGATACACTGCTTCTCGATAGTCCGGAGGATAAGATTTTGCAGACAGTAAAACGTACTATCAACGACATAATCACAATTGACGACATACAGGTACTTCCGGTTGGTACATCTGTTGTTGACCGTCAGAACAGTACACTGACCATACCACTCACACTGGATGTTGATGGTGAACGACTTGACATCGGATTGCTTGCAATATCGCTCCATGCCAATGCTGCACCATCGGTTGATAATACAACAGAACAACTACTCGGAATGATAGCATCCTATCTTGCAATAGCTCTATACTGCACCTCTACAAAGATTGACGAGATGCGTCAGCAGTTGGAGATAAAACAAGATGAGCAGCATCGTGCCGAAGCAGACCGCAATAGGATTCACGTTCAGAATATGATTCTCGACAACTGTTTGTCGGCTATCAAACATGAAACGATGTATTACCCAACCCGAATCAAACAACTGATTCCTACAGAAACAGACTGTTCTGGAAAGATGGATAAGAGTGCAATATCCGAACTTCTCCACTACTATAAGGAAATATTCACGGTTCTCAGCGAATGTGCCATGAAGCAGCTGGAACAGACTGCATTCAAACGACGTACAGTTTCGGCTGATACACTGATTGAAGGAATAAAACGAGCTGTGGAGGATAATCATAAATCAACGTCTCTCACTTTTGATATCAGAAACGAAGTACCGGAAACGACCCGAATCATCTGTGACCCAATTATGGTTCAGTATATGTTCGATGCATTGCTGTCTGCTATTCCTGAAAATACAGAGACGACATTTGCAGTAGATATAAAGAGGGAAGGGGATTTCTGTATGTTCTGCATCACTGACTCAAGCAGACATTGGACTGCGGAACAGACTAAGTCTCTGTTCTATGCCGACAGTATGACTTACGATGCAGAGAACGACCAGCTGAAGGGTGGGGAATACATACTCTGCCGTCAGATTATAAGAGAACACGACGACCATTGCGGAGTACGTGGTTGCAGGATTTTTGCGGAAGCTCCTAACAAACTGACATTCACTCTGCCTTGTCGTTAATAGATTATGAACAACAAATAAGCATTCAATATGAACCCATTCAAAGTAATAATTGTTGAAGATGTAAAACTCGAACTCAAAGGTACGGAACAGATATTTCGCAACGAGATACCCGAGGCTGAAATCGTCGGAACTGCCATGACTGAGGAACAACTGTGGCCGCTGATGCACAACAATACTCCCGACCTCGTACTTCTCGACCTCGGATTAGCTGGAAGCACTACTGCCGGAATCGATGTTTGCAAACAACTGCGTCGTCGCTATCCCGATGTTCATATCCTTATCTTTACGGGTGAAATTCTGAACGAACGTCTTTGGGTAGATGCACTTGATGCCGGAGCCGACGGAATAGTGCTGAAGACAGGCGAACTGCTTACTCCCGACCTGGTATATAGTGTGATGAATGGCAACAAACTGGTGTTCAACCAGCCTATCCTGCAGAAGATAGTACAGCGTTTCCGTAGTGTCATACTCTCTGAAAGTCAGCGTTCCGAAGCAATGCTCGAATATGACATCGATGAATATGACGAGCGTTTCCTGCGTCATCTTGCATTAGGATATACAAAGGATATGATTGCTAATCTGCGTACTATGCCGTTCGGTGTCAAGTCGCTTGAAAAGCGTCAGGCAGACCTTGTCCGTCGTCTTTTCAGCGAAGATGCAACGGGTGTAAATGCAACCCGTCTTGTAACCAAGGCGCTACAACTCAACATCATCAATCTCGATAATCTCACTCCAGATGCATAAACTGTTGAAATCACTACTCATTGCAGAACTGCTGTTGCTTCCGCTCATTGCCATTGCCTCGTGGATATGCAGCATTTACACACCGTCGGTACGCAGTCTGCTCGACCCTATGGGACTTCGCTGGATTACGACGAGTTTCGTCAGCAATTTCACACGTCTGCCCATTGCCGAGTGTCTGCTTTGTCTCATTCTGCTTTCATTGATTTCATCACTCAACCTCCGTTCCACACTTCGTGGCCGTATATCTCAGAAAGAAAAACGGGCACTGCTATTCTCGTTCGTTATGTTCCTGATAAACATAGCAGCGATAGCAGCGCTTACTTTTCTTCCACCTTATATTTTGCTTAATTTCTTCGGCACATTTTCATCGTCGCCGTTTACCGACAGCATACCTGGTTTCCTGTTCATTACTCTTGAAACCACCTTCTGTACCTATGCCTATACATCGGGTAAGATGACTACGATGCAGGATTTCTCCGTAGCCCATTCCTGGCTCATCGTCAAGTTCAGCCCCTTCTTCATCCATCTTTTCATCATAGCACAGATAATCGGATGGCTAGGCTTTTCCCGACTTCTGTCACTTATATAGATAGGAATTCACGAATGCCTTCACCTGTTCAGTATATTCACGTGGATAGTCGTGATATGAACGGGCATGTCTTGCATTCGGAGCCTCCCAGATGAATTTGTTTCTCGGTTTGGCTTTATATAGTTTATGCACCATCTCATATGGTACATAATGGTCGTTCTGTCCATGAATGAAAAGCATCGGTTTCTCAGCTTTCTTTATCTGTTCGATTGCTGATGCCTCATGCATGTCGAAGCCGTACTTCCACTTGCTTATCCTGTTGGCTAAATGCATGAAAGGGAAAGTAGGGCAGTGGTATCTGGTGTTTGCAACGTAGCTGAATGCATCCCATGCCGAAGTGAAACCGCAGTCTTCAACGAAGCAGATTACACAGTCCGGAGTCTTATCTCCGGCAAGCATCATCGTCGTGGCAGCTCCCATCGATATGCCGTGAACCACAATCTTCAACGAGTCGTTATTGAAGATACGGGGTGCTTCCGCTATCCATCGTTGTATATCCTTGCGGTCTTCCCATCCCATACCGATATGGTCACCTTCACTTCCGCCGTGAGCCCTCAGTTCGGGCAGCAACACATTGAAATGCAGATTTCTGCTGTACATATAAGCAATGTGCAGCATACCGACGGCACAGTTCTTGTGTCCGTGAATTACGATGGCTGTATTGTTTGTTGGTTTGTCGGCAGGAATGAAATAACCGTGCAGTTTCAGACTGTCGTCCGACCATATATATGTTTCCAGCAACTGCTGATTGCTGTTCAGTCTGCGTACCCACTGCTTCAGGTGTGGGTATTCGCTGTACATATATGCATAGGTTTCCTTCTCGTCTCGATCAGAGGGTGAAAGTCCCCAGTGTACAATATAGTAGCTGATTCCGAAGGTTACGAGCAGCAGTAGTATGACGGAAAACAACAGAATGAACATTGCAGTCTTCTTTATCAGTCTTCTGCACCATTCCAGAAATCCCAACTTGCCTTTGCTTGCAGATGAAGCATTTCCAGTCCGTTCTTTACTACGGCTCCCCGTTCTTTTCCTTGTTGCATGAACCGTGTTGTTTCCGGATTGTACACGAGGTCGTACAGCAGATGTTTTTCTGTCAGCAGATGATACGGTATCTTTGGACTTTCGTCCGTGTGTGGATGCATTCCGCATGGTGTGCAGTTTACTATTATATTGTATCGTTCAATTATGTCGGCATTCAGTTCGTCGTATGTCAGCATATTAACTCCATCAGATGCCTTTCGGCTTACCAGTATTACGTCTTCCACTCCGAGTTTTGCTTTCAGTCCATATACAATGGCTTTAGATGCACCTCCTGTGCCGAGTACGAGTGCACGCTTATGATGAGGTTTCAGCAGTGGACGTATGCTTTCTACAAAACCGATGACATCTGAATTATAACCTTTCAGCCGTCTCTTTTCGTCCTTCCAGCTTACTTTCACCACGTTCACGGCACCTATTGCAGCAGCTTCTGACGACAGTTCGTCGAGCAGAGGGATAATCTGTTGCTTATAAGGTATCGTTACGTTATGTCCTCGAAGGGTTGGATACTGGTCTATTGTCTCAAGATACTGATTGAGCGAGGGCAACTCAAAGTTCAGATACCTGGCTTTGATATGCTCTCGTTCAAACTTCTCCGTGAAGAATCCTCTTGAAAAGCTGTGTCCCAGTGGGTAGCCCAGCAGTCCGTAAACAGACTCTTCGTTATTATTCATTATCTGACCCATCAGAGGCTCTTCAGATAATTTGTCACATTCTGCTCGATGCGCTTTGCAAGGTCTTGGCTTGCTGGAGCAGGCTGGAACTTCTCACCGATGATGTGCTCATAGAGTTCGATGTAGCGTGCCGAAACACTCTCGGCATACTCGTCAGTAATCTCCGGCATCACCTGTCCGGGCTGATTCATGAAGTTATGGTCGATGAGCCACTGACGAACGAACTCCTTCGAGAGTTGCTTCTGCGGCTCGCCCTTCTCAAACTTTTCTTTGTAACCCTCAGCATAGAAATAGCGGCTTGAGTCAGGAGTGTGAACTTCGTCGATGAGGTAAACCTTACCGTCTCTCTTTCCAAACTCATACTTGGTATCAACAAGGATGAGACCCTGCTGGGCAGCAATCTTTGTTCCGAGGTCGAACAGAGCATAAGTATATTTCTCCATCTGCTCGTAGTCCTCCTTCGATACTATTCCCTGACTGATGATTTCCTCCTTCGAGATATTCTCGTCATGTCCCTCGTCGGCCTTTGTTGTAGGAGTGATGATTGGGGTAGGGAACTTCTGGTTTTCCTTCATGCCGTCAGGTAGTTTGATGCCGCAGAGCATACGGTTGCCAGCCTTGTATTCTCTCCAAGCCGAACCGGTCAGATAGCCGCGAATAATCATCTCAACACGGAATCCTTCGCACTTCAGACCCACAGTTACCATAGGGTCGGGAGTAGCCAGTTTCCAGTTCGGAACGATGTCGGCACTTGCATCCAGAAACTTTGCAGCAATCTGGTTGAGTACCTGACCCTTGAACGGGATACCCTTTGGCAGCACTACGTCGAATGCAGAGATTCTATCGGTTGCAACCATAACCATTAAATCGTCGTTGATGTTATACACATCACGCACCTTTCCATGGTACACACTTTTCTGTCCAGGGAAATTGAAATCAGTTCTTGTTAAAGCGTTCATTTTCTTTCTCTTTTTCGTATTTAGTATAAGCATTTACAATTCTTGTCACCAGTTTATGGCGTACTATATCTTTCTCTCCCAGCTCTATGAATCCGATTCCCTTGATGCCATCCAGTATCTCGCGAGCTTCCTTCAGTCCGCTTCTTATGGCATGAGGCAGGTCAATCTGAGTCATGTCGCCGTTTATAATCATCTTCGTATTCTGTCCCATTCGTGTCAGGAACATCTTTATCTGCTGAGTGGTAGTGTTCTGAGCCTCGTCCAAAATCACAATGGCATCGTTCAGCGTTCTGCCTCGCATGAAAGCCAGCGGAGCAATCTGAATGATGTTCTGTTCCATATACTCGTTCAGCTTCTGTGCCGGAATCATATCCTGCAGAGCATCGTACAGCGGTTGCAGATAAGGGTCAATCTTCTCCTTCATGTCTCCCGGAAGGAATCCCAGTTTCTCTCCTGCTTCCACTGCCGGACGCGACAGAATGATTCTGCGAATCTCCTTATTCTTCAAGGCTCTCACAGCCAGTGCTATGCTCAGGTAAGTCTTTCCGCTTCCAGCCGGACCGATGGCAAACAGCATATCGTTCTGGTTGAAAAGCGTCACGAGCGTCTTCTGATTCTCCGACCTCGGACTAATAGCCTTTCCCGTCACCGAATAGCATATCACGTCGCCTTCGTTCTGTGGTTTTCGCGTATTACCTTTAATAATGTCGAGAATTGTATCCTCACTCAGTGAATTATACATTGCGCAGTGCTGCTGCATCTTTTCTATATTCTCCTCAAACGCACACATCTCTTCCTCGTCGCCCATCACCTTAATGACATTGCCACGAGCCACAATCCTCAGTTTCGGATACAGCGCCTTAATCATCTGCAGATGAATATTCTTGACTCCGTAGAATGCTACCAAGTCAATATCTTCCAATACTATGTGTTTCTCTATCACTTACAAAAAATACCATTAATAATTCTTCCGTCACACACCTTCATCCTTCGTGCCGAGTAGAACCTCTCATTCGTCATGGTATCCACCCCGGCAACGTGGATATTCTCCTCCTTCAGGCCCTTGCCGACGAGTTGCAGTCGGTTAGCCTCCCAAAGGTCAATATGCCATTTGGCATACATTCTTGCAATCTGTTCCATCGGGAATCCGGCTCTTTCAAATTCCTCATACACCTCGTTTCCCACCTCGAAACTCTCCATGCTTATTCCGGGACCTATCACAGCTTTCAGATTCTCAGCTCTTACGCCGTAGTGCTCCTTCATCACGTCGATATTTTTTTCGACAATCCTTTGCAACGTACCTTTCCATCCTGCGTGAACGGCTGCAATCACACCCATTTTCTCCTCATACATCAGCACCGGTATGCAGTCGGCAGTCTTCACACCTATGCAGACATTCTTCAGGTCGGTTGCCAGGGCATCCACACCGTGCAGCCTCAGAATCTGTTCCAACTGAGTCTTTTCCATGAACTCCCTGTCGATAATCTGAGTCTTTGTACCGTGAATCTGATGACTGGGCAACAGCACGGGCACCTTGACTTCGTTTTCAGTCAGACAATCCCTAGTAGTTGAAAATGCAACTATGTTATCACTCGTCGGATGTATCAACATATTCAAAAGCGTCGTCGTCTAAATCTTCAATATCGTCCTCGTCAAGCATCTCGAAGTCCTCATTCTCCTCGTCCAGGAACTCATCTTCCCATCCTGCATCGTCCTCGTCCTCATATACATAACTGAACTTCGACAAATCCTTTCTGGTCTTCAGGATATTCTCAGTCGAAGTAGCAGCAGCAATGCGGTTCTCCTCCTTGTTCATCTCCTTCCACAGTATATCCTTCAGTTGCTGAATGTTATATCCCGACACCGACGAGATGAACACCGTAGGAATGTCGTCGGGCAGTCCCACGCTCAGCATCTCAATCAGCTCCTTGTCTTCGCCGATGATGTCACACTTCGTGATGGCGAGCACCCTCTGCTTCTCCAGCAGTTCAGGGTTATACTGTCGCAGTTCGTTCAGCAGCGTGTCGTACTCCCTGCGTATATCATCCGTGTCGGCACTTACCATGAACAGCAGCAGCGAATTCCTCTCAATATGTCTCAGGAACCTCAGTCCCAGACCGCGTCCTTCGCTTGCGCCCTCAATGATACCCGGTATGTCGGCAATCACAAACGAGCGGTTGTCCCTGTAGGGCACCACACCTACCGACGGTTCCAGCGTCGTGAACGGATAATTCCCGATTTTCGGTTTTGCCGACGACAGAGTATTGACCAGAGTCGATTTGCCGGCATTCGGAAAACCAACCAGTCCTACGTCGGCCAGCATCTTCAGTTCAAGGATGACCGTCAGTTCCTGCATCGGTTCTCCCGGTTGGGCATATCTCGGAGCCTGATTGGTCGGAGTGGCGAAATTAAAGTTTCCAAGTCCACCTCTTCCGCCTTTCAGCAGAGTGAACTCCTGTCCGTGTTCGTTGATGTCGCAGATGTAGTCACCCGTCTCAGCATTATACACCACCGTACCTACAGGTACTTCGATATACTTATCCTCACCCTGGTGTCCTGTCGATTTATCCTTCGAACCGTTACCTCCGTGTCCAGCCTGAATATGTCGGTCGTATCGCAGATGCAGCAGCGTCCAGTAATTCCTGTTACCACGCAGAATCACGTGTCCGCCCCTGCCGCCGTTACCTCCGTCGGGACCCCCCTTCGGAATGTACTTAGCCCTGTGCATATGGGTCGAACCTCGTCCTCCGCGTCCCGACCTGCAGTAAATCTTTACGTAGTCAATGAAATTACTTTCAGCCATTTTTTTAGCTTTTTCTTCCTCTTTTACTTCTGCTTATCAAGGAACTCAAAAATCTCTCCAATCATCACATCCTTCGAACCCTTCCAAGTGAAAGTATTGCGTATGCCCTCCTTCTCAAACCATGCAGCGAGTGGGGCAGTCTGGTTGTGATACACCTCGAAGCGCTTCTTGATTGTCACCTCATTGTCGTCCGCACGTCCCTGTTCCTTAGCTCGGTTCAGCAGTCGAGCCAGCAGAGTCTCCTCATCCACTATCAGTTCAATCATCAGACCCATCTCGTGGTTTCTTTCCTTCAGCATCTTCTTCAGAGCCTCAGCCTGAGCTATTGTACGTGGGAAACCGTCGAAGATGACGCCCTTACCCTCCGGCATGCTGTCGTAAGTCTTAGCCAGGATATCAATCATCAGTTCGTCAGGAATCAGCTGACCGTTATCGATATAGCCCTGAGCAATCTTTCCCAGTTCAGTACCGCCTTTGATTTCAGCACGCAGCACATCGCCAGTCGAGATGTGACCCATGTTATAACGCTTTACTATCTCATCACTGTAAGTGCCCTTGCCCGAGCCTGGAGCACCGAAAATAATTATATTCTTCATATGTTTTAGTTTTAAGTTTACTGTTTAATGGTTAATGACTTTATAGATATCTCTATACTGTCTTCCTTTATTATTATAATCCAGTCCGTAGCCGAGGATGAACGCATCCGGAATCTCCATTCCGCAATACTTCAAGTCCAGCTTCACCTTCAGCTTCTCAGGCTTTACAATCAGCGAGCATACCTCCACCGACTTCACAGCCTGCGCCATGAACGAATCCAGCAGATGGCTCATCGTGATGCCCGTATCCACTATATCCTCCACGATAATCACGTCGCGTCCCTTCAGCGGAATATCCACACCCAGCAGATTCTTCACTACACCCGTCGATTCCGTACCCGCATAACTTGCAACCTTCGCAAAGTGAATCTCATGCTCAATCGTCAACTCCCTCACCAGGTCGGCAGCAAAGACAAACGAACCGTTCAGAATAGCAACCAGCACCGGGCACTTGCCCTCATAGTCCCTGTTAATCTTCGCAGCTATTTTCTTCACCGTCTGCTTCACCTCAGCCTCTGGGATGAAAATCTCGAACTGTAAATTATCAATAGTGATCATTGGTTTACTTCCATTTAAAATAATTTCTGCAAAGATATTATTTTTCATTTTATCTTACTAACTTCGCACCCAAATAAATTCGCAACTATGAAAGATTTTAATTTCTACGCACCCACAGAGGTTGTCTTTGGCAGGGAAAGTGAACAACACATCTCCAGTCTTGTACGCAAATACGGCGGTAGCCGTGTTCTCCTCCATTACGGAGGCGAGAGCGCCCGTCGCAGCGGACTGCTCGACCTCGTCAAGCAACAACTCTATTCAGACGGAATCCAATTTACCGAATTGGGTGGGGTAGTGCCCAACCCTCAGCTCTCCATGGTATATGAAGGAATAAAGACCGTGCGTCGCGACTCGCTCGACTTCATCCTTGCCATCGGTGGCGGTTCCGTCATCGACTCAGCCAAAGCCATCGGCTACGGCGTACCCTACGACGGCGACGTGTGGGACTTCTACTCAGGCCGTGCCCAGGCCACTACCTGCATGCCCATCGGCTGCGTGCTCACCATACCCGCAGCAGGCAGCGAGATGTCATATGGCTGCGTCATCACCAACGACCTCGTCTCGCCACCCCTCAAATGGTCCTACAACTGCGACCTCGGACGTATGCGTTTCGCTGTCATGAACCCCGAGCGCACCTACACCCTGCCGCCATACCAAACTGCAGCCGGAGTCACCGACATCATGATGCACACCATGGAGCGATACTTCTCCCAGCACACCGACATGCTCCTCACCGATGCCATAGCAGAGGCACTCCTGCGCACCGTCAAGGAATGTGGCGAACGAGTTCTCAGCGCCCCCGAGAACTATCAGCTCCGTGCTCAGATAATGTGGGGCGGTTCCCTGGCCCACAACAACCTCACCGAATGTGGACTGCAGAAAGACTTTGCCACCCACGGACTCGAACACGAACTCTCAGCCCTCTACGGAGTCACCCACGGAGCCGGACTTGCAGCCCTCTGGGGCTCATGGGCTCGTTACGTCATGAACGACAATATCAACCGTTTTGCCCAGTTCGCCGTCAACGTATGCGGAGTCCGCAACGACTTCTCCGACCCCGTTGCCACAGCTCTGGCCGGCATCCGAGCGATGGAAGACTTCTACCACCGCATCGGCATGCCAGCCAGCATCCCCGAGCTCCTTGGCCGCACACTCACCGACGAAGAACTCCGCATCCTTGCCGAGCGTTGCAGTCGCGAGAAGACCATTGCCATCGGCAACTTCCGCCGTCTCCACTACGACGACATGCTAGCCATCTACACCATGGCAAACAAAAAGTAAATAGTTTAAAGTCAGTTCAAGAGTTTAAAAGGTCCTTAACCCTTACCCCTTAAACCTTAAACTTTACTACTGTCTTTAAACTTCAACCCTTAAACCTTAAACCTTAAACTTTACCCCTTATTTATAGCGCGTCAAATGTTCCCTCGTCGGGATCCGTCTGGAAATCGTCCAGCGGAATGTCTATCGTCTCTTTATCTGCATAGGGGTCTATATTAG